>NZ_JAMYPD010000011.1:0-163092 GCF_040320195.1 Mesorhizobium sp. M0768
CCAATACGGATAAGGTGTTCCACGGACGGCTCCCTTGTTTGAGATCTCAACGAACTCATTCTGGCACATCCGATGCCGTCGGGCGCCGTCCACCCCATCATGCATCGAAAACCGACGTTGACATTTTTGTCCGCCGAGATCAATGATTGACCGTTGGGACAATTTAAAAACCGAGTGGTCAACGTCGTTGGTGAAATGAGGAGAACCGAAATGCTTCGTAGCCTTGGAATAGGCGCTTCGCTCTGCGTCCTGCTGGCGATCCGGCCGGCCTTTGCGGCTGAACCTGAGCAATGCGAGGTCGTGCGCATGGCCGAGCCTGGATGGAACGACCTTGCCTTCACCACCGGCGTCACCAGCGTCCTGCTCGATGCGCTCGGCTACAAGCCGGCAAGCTCGCTTCTGGGCATCAACGTCATCTATGAATCATTGAAGAACAATGACTTGGACGTGTTCCTTGGCTATTGGGATCCGGCGATGATCACCTACTACGAGCCCTATAAGAAGGACGGCTCGGTAGACGATGTGCGCGTCAATCTCGTCGGCGCCAAATACACCTTTGCCGTGCCGATTTACGTTTGGGAAGCCGGCGTCAAGGATTTTGCCGACCTGCAAAAGTTCGCCGACAAGTTCGGCAGGAAGATGTACGGCATCGAGCCGGGCTCCAACCAGCTGATGATGGACGCCATCGCCGATAAGTCGCTCGGCCTCGATGGCTGGCAGGTCGTCGAATCAAGTGAAGCCGGCATGCTTTCCGAGGTCGGCTACGAGATCAAGGAAAAGCGCTTCATCGTCTTCCAGGGCTGGGCGCCGCATCCAATGAACACGATGTACAACTTCAAATATCTGAGCGGCGGCGACAAGTTCTACGGTCCGAACTTCGGCGCCGCGACGGTGACGACGCAGGTGCGCAAGGGCTATCTGCAGCAATGCCCGAATGTCGGGCAGTTGCTGAAGAACCTCGCCTTCGATATCGATTTCGAAAATCTCGGCATGGGCTATCTCATCAATGACGGCATGAAGCCGGAGGAAGCCGGCCTGAAGGCCCTCAAGGAGAATCCGGATAGGCTCGGCGCCTGGCTTGCCGGTGTCACCACATTCGATGGCAAGCCCGCGCTCGACGCAGTCAAGCAGCAGCTGGGCCTGTGATATCGGCCGATCAGGCGGGCTGGAACGGCCGCAAGCGCAAGGTCGGTGCCGGCCGCACTGAAACGGCCTGCGTCGAAATCGCCGGGCAGGAGCCCGCGCTGGTGCTGGTGCACGGCTTCTCCGACACGAGCCGCAGCTTCTCCTTGCTGGCGCCGCATCTCGCCGGGCGCCGGCTTGTCATTCCAGACCTGCGCGGGCATGGCGCCTCGCCGGCCGGGACACGCGGCTTCGCCCCGGCGGATTTCGCGGAAGATGTGGCGAGTTTGATCGAGCGATTGCGGCTCGAGCGGCCGGTTCTGGTCGGGCATTCCCTGGGCAGTATGGTGGCGATCGAGGCAGCCGCACGCTACGCCGAGATGATCGGCGGCCTGGTGCTGATGGCCGGAACGCTACGGCCGCAGATCGGTGAGGATCACCCGATGACCATTGGCGTGCGGGCGCTTCGAGACCCGATATCGCCGGCCGATCCGTTCTATGACTATTGGCATGCCTGCGAGGCCGAGGTTCCAGCGGAATTCCTGACCATGACTGCGGAGGAGGCGTCAGCCATGCCGGCGGCACTCTGGCGGGCAATCCTGGAGCAGGTTCGGCGCATCGATCTGACCGACAAGGCGCGCATGCTGCGCCTGCCGGCGCTTGTCATTGCTGGCGCGCACGACCTGCTCTTCGACGAAACGCACCAACGGCGGCTCCTCGAAGAAATCCCTAGCGCCGCGTTCGTGAGCGCGGTGCGATGCGGACACAACCCGCACTGGGAGGATCCGGCATTGGTCGCGGCAGCCATCGGCCGGTATTTCAAGCTCGGTACCAAAGCTGGACCCCAGCCGACAGCCGAAGCGACCGGTAGTCCGGGCTGAGAGCAGTCATGAATCTTTCCGAATACGTGGCGTTGGATGCCGTCGCCCTGGCCGGGCATGTTCGCTCGGGCGAATTGTCGGCCGTCGAGGTCGTCGAGGCGGCTATCGAAGCGATCGAAAGCATCAATCCCGCCCTCAATGCCGTGACGCTGATCGATGCGGACCGGGCGCTTTCCGTTGCGGCAAGCTGCAACCGGCAGGCGGCACTCGCCGGCATTCCTTTTCTGGTCAAGGACACCGGCGTCAATGTACGGGAGTGGCCGACGACGCACTCGTCGCTCTACTTCAAGGATGCCACGCCGAAGCCCGACAGCGAGATCGTCCGGCGCTGGCGGGCCGCCGGTCTGATCTTGCTGGGCAAGACAAACACGCCTGAATTTGCCAACGACTTCGTCACCGAACCCAGCTTTCGCGGCCCCACCTCGAACCCCTGGGATCCTTCGCTGACGGCGGGCGGCTCAAGCGGCGGAGCTGCTGCCGCGGTGGCGAGCGGCATGGTGCCGGTCGCCCACGGTTCCGATATCGGCGGATCGATCCGGGTGCCGGCTGCCTGTTGCGGCGTGTTCGGCATGAAGCCGTCGCGCGGGCTCATGCCTGTCGGGCCTGGTCGAGGTCAGGTCGGCGCCGGGCTCTACGCCGAGAACGTCCTGTCCCGCACCGTTCGCGACAGCGCCGCCATGCTGGACATGACTGCCGGTCCAGAACAAGGAGCGCCTTACTCCGTGTCCAAATCGGTGCCGTCCTACCTGGACTGGCTGTCTTCGCCCGGCGAGCGTCTGCGCATCGCATGCCTGGCGCGCCGGCCGGACGGCACGCCCGTCGCGTCCGAGATCGGGGCAAGATTCCAGGAAGCCATGATCCTCCTCGAGGACAGGGGGCACGAGGTCACAGACGCGCGTTTCCCGCGGGAAGCCAGCGCCGAAGCGGACTGGAGCATCTTCTGGATGTCGGAGGTCGCGCGGCTGGTTGACGAGCGCGCCGACGAGATCGGGCGGATGCCGGGGGCCGGCGAAATCGAAAGCCTGACTCGTCACGCGCTCGACTGTTTTCGGCGATCCTCGGCCGCCGATTATCTCAGGGCGCAGGACCGTGTGCACAGCGCTTCGCTGGCGATGGCGATGGCGTTCGATGGGTTCGACCTGATCATGACGCCGACGACGGCCGAGCCTACGCCCCGGCTTGGCGCCATCCATGGCGATGGTGCTCTCTTCGATTACGAGGCTTGGGCGAGCCGGGCCTACGGCTTTGCGCCTTTCACAGAAATCTTCAACGTCACCGGCCAACCGGCCGCCAGCCTGCCGCTTTTCCAGTCGAAAGACGGCCTGCCGATTGGCATCCAGCTCATTGGCCGCAAGAACGAGGATCACCGGCTGCTGCGCGTTTGCCTTGATCTGGAGCAGGCAACCGCATGGACCACGCGTTACCAGGTGATCCATGGCAGGCATTTTCAGGCGTGAACCAGACAGGGGTTCAGTGCACATAGGTGGCTTTCAACGGCGTTGGTCACGCCGGCGTTGGCTGTCCGAGCAGCGACCGCGCCGTGGGCGCCAGGCGCAGAACCTCCACGGGCCTGGCCAAATCCCGCTGCGCGGCCTGCTCGAACACTTGCCACCCCGGGGATGCGGCCAAGGCTGCCTCGCGGCGGGCATGTGCATCGGCGCTGGCGAAACCGGTGATGCTGATGAAGACGTTTTCGCTGGCCCGCACCGGCAACCGCGGAAAGCTGTTTTCGGCATGCTCGGTAACGAAGGCGGCGAGCGGCGACGCGCCAAATGCGGCGAGCACCGGAAGGGCCGCGGTCTGGAAGTCATTGGCGAAACGGGCTTCCAGGCCCGGTTGCAAATGATGAATCCTGATGACAACAATTGCCTGCAAATCACTGCTTGCGCTCGGTTTTTCGAGGTCCGCCTGGGGTAATCGTCGCGATCCCGAGAGGTCTAGGCCGGCGCCTGGCCAGGCCGGCTTCAGCAGCAGCACGTCGTCAGAATCGATCATCGTGGCGTTGGCGGCGTCGCGCCAGGCAGCCCAGACCGGCCCGTCATAGAAGGCGGTCAGAGCGTTTTTCCGCGCTTCCATACCGTCGAAGCCGCGCAGCCAGACGAACATATCCGGCCGGTCGAGATCGCGGAACTGGCCGATGATGGTCATCCCTGCGGTTTCCTGGCCCTCGATCAGGTGATTGTCGAAGATGCCGATCAGCGTCTCGCGCCTGCCGGGTTTCAGCGTGTATTGCCTGAGTTCGACAACGGGCGAGGCGAGCATATCGGGATTAGGTATGGCGTTCAAAGGCAGGTTCATTGCGCGATCTCCAAAACAGGACAGTCATCCTGTTTTACAAAACAGACCGGTTGTCCTGTTTTGTCAATCTGCTATCGTGTGAAGATGTCAGCAGAGATATCCGCTCGCCCAAGGTCGCGGGCTCAAAAACGCACCAACGACCCCGAAGGCCTGCGCAAAAAGGTGCTCGATGTCGCCGAGGAGGCGTTTCAGGCACGCGGCTATCATGCGTCCAGCATGGGCGACCTGATGGCGACGGCGGGCGTCACCGGCGGCGCGCTGCACCACCATTTCGCGACCAAGAAGGCGCTGGCGCTCGCAGTGATCGAGGAGCGGATCGCCGCCGCCGTAGAAGAGACATGGATCGCGCCGGTGCGGATGGCTCCCTCAGCGCGCGAGGGCGTGCGCTCCGTGTTCGCGGCCGTCGCGGCGGAGCTGGAGCAGCAGGGATTCGTGCGCGGCTGCCCGCTCAACAACCTGGCGCATGAACTGTCGCTTGCCGATCCGGATTTCCGCATTGCCCTTGCCGGCATTTTTTCTACCTGGCGTCAGGCGATCGCCGACAAGGCCAGGGCCGACCAGCAGGCGGGCCGGGAGCAGGGCATCGATCCGCAGCGCTTCGCAGCGTTGGCTGTCGCCACCTATTCCGGCGCCATGTCGATGGCCAAGACCGCGCAGGACGCAAGCGTGCTGCGCGATTGCCTGATGGCATTGGAACAGGGAGTCACGAGGCGACGTCGCAGGATACTGCACAGGGCGCTTTAACGCTGGCAGGACAGAGGCAGTCGCTGATATCGCGACCGAGGCGGGGAGGCCGAGCTCTTAATTCGGCAGCGGCTTGATCAGTTCGTAGCCGACCACGCTTTCGGCGCTAGTGCCCTCGTCATAGCGCCTTGCCACAACTGCCTGCAGGTCGGGTGCGTAAAGCGCGGTGAACTCGTCCCGCGTCTCGCCGGCCTCGCTCCTGATCGTCTGCTTGACCGCGAGCACGGAGTATTTGCAGTCACCCAGGCTGAACGTCTCCTTGCCCTTGACGTTGATCTCCAGCGTCTCGGTGCCCTTCGGCGGCTTGTTCGGTGCAAGACGGGCAAACACGATCTTGCTCTTGGCACCCGCCTTCAGCGGGAACACCTTCCTGAGATCGGAAAACGGGATCATCGCCATCTGCCCTGTGCTGCTGTCGCGAAACACTTCGATCAGCCCGCCGAACAGGTACTGCGACTGCGGCGATTGCGACTGGTATTTGTTGGCAACCGCCACCATTCCGCCCGCCGCCGGGCGAAATTCGCTGTGGATGCCGGGCCTTTCGAGAATGAAGCCGGCCTTGGCCGATTTGGCGTCGATGCACCCGGCGCCATGCGCTGCGCTCGTCACCGCCAGAATCGCCATTGTCATGCCGATGGATGCAGTTTTCATGGCGTCCTCTCTGCCCGCGCAAGTTGAATGCCGAAAGCAATGCCAGACCTGGGAGAACGTGTCGACATACTTTACGAGCAACTGGACTGCCGGTCCGCGTCGTGCTGAATTTTAGCGCATGATGCATCGCATTTCCGCCCGGCCGGTTTCCCGGCGCAGGTTCCTGATGAAGGCAGCGGCCGTTGCCGCGGCCGGCGCCGTTTCGCGCCCGGCCTTCGGCCAGACCGGGCAGCGCATCCCGCCCATCGACGCCACTTTTCTGTTCATCGCCGATGTCCATGCCTGCCGCATGGCAAACGGATTGAGCCCGCATTGCGAGCAGCAAGGCAAGACAGACGCTGCCTTGCTGCGCAATGTCGCCGCACTCAACGGCGTCGGCGACAGGCAATGGCCGACCGAAATCGATGGCGTTGCCACCGGCCTGCGCTCGACGGGCAACATCGGCACGCCGCTCGGCCTCGTCGTTGGCGGCGACATCACCGATGATGGCGGCGGCCAGATCACCCAGCCCAGCGAGGGCACGCAGCTGCTTCAGTTCAGCCAGCGCTATCAGCAAGGTGTCGGCCCCGACCATGTGCACATGCCGGTCTATGTCGGCCTCGGCAACCACGATCTCGACCAGAACGGCCCGCGCTCGCATGTCGACTGGTACCGCCGCGAAATGCGCGACTACGTCGAGGTCAACCACCGCCCCGGCGTGTTCTTCAAGCCGCCCGCGCCGGCCACTGCCTTCGATGTCGCGACCGACTGTTATTCGTGGGATTGGGGCGGCCTGCATCTTGTCCAGACGCACCGCTTCGCCGGCGATACTGCCCATGTCTCCGCCAGCAGCCTGCCATGGCTGAAGCAGGATCTGGCGACCTATGCCGGCGATGGGCGCCCTGTCATCCTTTTCCAGCACTATGGCTGGGACGATTTTTCGATCGAAAGATGGAACGCCGGCAAAAGAACGTTCGACGATGGCGGCACGGGTCCACCGCATTGGTGGAGCGAGGCTGACAGGCAGGCGCTGCTGGCTGCGCTGAAGGGCTATAATGTCGTCGGCATTTTTCACGGCCACCAGCACGCGACGCCGATGATCTATCGCCGTGACGGGCTCGATCTGTTCAAGCCGAAGGCGGCCTTCATGGGCGGTTTCGCGCTGGCGCGGGTGACCAGCAATAGTATGGAAGTGGTTCTGGGCGAGGCCACCGGCAACCACGGCGAGGTCACTTTCACCAACGCCTTCATCAAAAACCTTACATTCTGAAGTTGAGCGAGCCTGAAAAAGGCGGCACCCGCCGCCTTTCTTCGCTGCCCCAACGAGGCAGGATCAGAGCGCCTTCTTCACCTTGTCCTTCACGTCGCCATAGGCTTTCTGCATCTTGCCGGTGGCCTTGTCGACATCGCCTTCGGCCTCGGAGCGCCTGTCGCCGGTGGTCTTGCCGGCGGCCTGCTTGACGGCGCCCTTGGCTTGCTTGGCAACGCCGGCAACCTGATCCTTGTTCACCATCTCGCATCTCCTGAACCGTTCGCCTGGAGAAACGGTCGCGGATCGCTTAGGTTCCGGGTTCTGCCCGTCGATTGGGATAGCTTCCGGCCGCGAAGCCGACAGAATAGGGTGCACCAGAACGCCCGAATAGACAGGGCCGGAGGGACAATGGCTGAATTCACGCTCTTCATCGGCAACAAATGCTTCTCGTCCTGGTCACTGCGGCCATGGCTGGCGATGAAGCACCTGGAGATCCCGTTCGAGGAGGGTTTTGTGCGCCTGCGCACGCCCGAGACCGCGGCCAATCTGGCCAGGATATCGCCGACCGGCCAGGTGCCGGTGCTGAACCATCGGCTGCCGAATGGCGAGGTCCGGATCGTCTGGGAAACCCTTGCCATCCTTGAATATCTCGCCGAGCTGTTTCCCGGGAAAGAGCTTTGGCCGGCCGACATCGGCGCCCGTGCGCTGGCCCGCTCGGCGGCGACAGAGATGCATTCGGGCTTTCGCGAGGTCCGCTATGGCTGGCCGATGAATTTGCGCCGGCCAAAAGGCCACAAGCCGCTCGACGCCGAAGGTGAAGCACAACGGGCGCGCATCGAAGGGCTATGGCGCGAATGCCGCGGAAAATACGGCAAAGGCGGCCCGTTCCTGTTTGGCCGTTTCACCGTGGCCGACGCCATGTACGCGCCGGTCGTCACCCGCTTCGACACCTACGGTGGCACGCTGGCGCCCGACACCCGCGCCTATGTCGACGCCGTGCTTTCGATACCGGCGATGCGCCACTGGTATGCCGAGGCGGCGAAAGAGCCTTGGCCGGAGCCCGGCCCAGACGAATAGAGCCGAGCAACCGGCAAGCTGGTCTTCCACTTCGCGGCCCGCGGCCTATCTGAAGATCGGGCTGGGGCCTTGGAGACTTCACAATGACATCTGTTTCTTCCGCACTGGCCGGCAAGGTCGCACTCGTCACCGGCGCCTCCTCGGGCATCGGCGAGGCAACGGCTGTGGCGCTCGCAGCCGCCGAGGCCAAGGTGGCGATTGCCGCACGCCGCGCCGATCGTCTCGAAGCGGTGGCCGCGCGTATCGAAAAGGCCGGCGGCACGGCGCTCCGCATCGAGGCCGACGTCACCAGCAACGACGATGTCACCGCCATGGTCGACAAGGTTGTCGCCGAATGGAGCCGCCTCGACATCCTCGTCAACAATGCCGGGGTGATGCTTCTGTCGCCCGCCGCCGAGGCGGTGCTCGACGACTGGCGCCACATGGTCGAGCTCAACCTGCTGGCGCTGATGGGCGTCACCAAGGCGGCGCTGCCGCATCTGAGGGCCGCCAAGGGTCACATCGTCAATGTCTCGTCGGTCGCCGGCCGTGTCGCCAATCCGGGCGCCAGCGGCTACGCGGCAACCAAGTTCGGTGTCGTCGGCTTTTCCGAATCGCTGCGCCGCGAAGTCTACGCCGACAAGGTTCGCGTCACCGTCATCGAGCCCGGCCTGGTGCGCACAGAGCTCGGCGACCACATCACCAATCCGGCGTTCAAGGCCGATCTGGACAAGCGGCTCGCCGCCATGGAGGCGCTGACCGCCGAGGACATCGCCGCGGCCATTCTCTACGCCGTGTGCCAGCCGGCACATGTCAACGTCAACGAGATCGTCATCCGCCCGACCGACCAGGAGCGGTGAATGACGTCGGATCGTTTCGCTACGCTTCGAATCCCGCTCGCAGGAAATCGCCACACTCCTCGACCAGCCGGGACGGGTCCCTCGCAAGATAGACGCCGAAATCCGCCATCGGCGCCGGCGGCAGGTTGAAGCGTCCGTTGAGGCTTTGGCAGTCGGGCGGCAGTCCTTCTTGCAGCAGAAGGCCGATGCCAAGCCCGGCCCTCAGCGCCGAGATCAGCGTCGCGAAAGTCGACACGCGGCAGCCGATCTTCCAGCCGATTCCGGCCTCGGCGAGCGAAGCCAGCATCCTGTCCTGCCAGGAGCAGGCGCCTTCGAAGATGATCAGCGGAAGCTCGACCTCGTCATCGATCTCGATCATGCGGCTTGCCGCCCAGACCAGCTGTCGTGACAGATGGCCTCGCGGCGCCATTGTGAAGCGCGCCGGATCGGCCATGACGATGTCGCATCTTCCTTCGCCCAGCGACTTGCTGAGATCGCTGCTGCTGGCCGACGTCAGCTCGATCTCCACGGAAGGATGCCGGCGGCGGAATTCGGCGATGATCAACGGCAGCCGTGTCACCGCCAAATCCTCGACGATGCCCAGCCGGACACGGCCGACCAGCCTGCGGCCTTCAATCTCGCGCCTGGCATCGTCGCCGATCGCGATTGCCTTGCGGGCGAAGGCGAACAGGATCTCGCCGGCCTCGGTCAGCGTCACGCCGCGCGGCGAACGGCGCAGCAGCTCGGCTCCGACTTCACCCTCGAGGCGCTGAAGCTGCATGCTCACCGCCGCCTGGGTGCGGGCAAGCCGATCGGCGGCTCGGCTCACCGTTCCCGTATCGGCCACGGTGACGAAGGCGCGCAGCAGCCTGACGTCGATATCTCTAGTCATAAGAATTCCTGATAGCTGTGTCAGCACTATCAGGCTATCCGAAAGCCCGATCTGAATTCAAGGTCCGCTCGCACCAACGAAAACGGGAGCAGCCACCTTGTCCTACAGACGAAGATTTGAGGAGTTCGGTGTCGCCTGGCCGTCGCTCGATCGGCCCGCTTTGCCATTCTCGCCGACGGTTCGGGTCGCAGACATCGTCTATGTCTCCGGTCAGATCCCCGAGATCGGACAGGAGATCGCTGCGATCGGCCAGGTCGGCGCAGAGATCGATCTGGCCGCGGCGCGGAACGCCGCCCGGCTCTGCGCGGCCAACATCATCTATTGGCTGGACAAGGAACTGGACGGCAATCTCGACCGCGTCGTGAAATTCGCCAAGCTGACCGTCTATGTGAACGCGGCGGCCGGCTTTGCGGCCTATTCGGAGGTCGGCAACGGAGCATCCGAATTTCTGCTCCATGTTTTCGGCGAGCGTGGCGAGCATGCCCGCTGCTCGCTCGGCATGGCCGGCTTGCCGGCCAATGTTTCGGTCGAAGCCGACGCCATTGTGCATGTCCGCTGATGCACCCCCAAAGCATGCACTCGGGCCTGATCCGAGAGTGCGCAGCGAAACCAGGGGAAGGCTTGGCTTGATAAGTACAAATCTTGAGAGGCGGAAGGCGCTTGTTCTCGGCGGAGGCAAGGGCCTGGGTTTCGGCGTCGCCGAAGCGCTCGCGGCGAAAGGCGCGGAGATCATCCTGGTCGGACGAGGGGAGGAGACCCTGGATGCGGCGCGGCGCGCGATCGAGTCCGCCGGCCCCGTCTGCTCGACCTTCAGCGCCGATCTTTCCGATAACGACAGCGTCTCCCGGCTGATCCGTGCCATAGAGGACGAGCATCAGCGGATCGACATCGTCCTGCTCAATGGCGGCGGCCCGCCGCCCTTCGCGGCCAGCGTCTTCGATGCGAGCGTCTGGGAGAAGCAGTTCACCAGCATGGTGCTGAGCCAGATGCGTATCGCCATTTCTTTCCTGCCCGGCATGCGGGCGCGGCGCTGGGGACGCATCATCGCCGTTTCCTCCACATCCGTCCGCGAGCCGATCCCCGGCCTCACCGCTTCGAATGCGTTGCGCGCGTCGCTTGCCGGCTGGGCCAAGACCCTGGCCGGCGAAGTGGCGGCGGACGGCGTCACCGTCAACCTGCTGCTGCCTGGCCGTTTTGCGACGGACCGGACGAAACAGTTCGACGCGATGGACGCCGCCGACAGGGGTGTGGACGCTGCTGTGATCGCCGCCGAGAGTCAGGCCGAAATCCCGGCAAAGCGCTACGGGACCCCCGCCGAATTCGGCGCGGTTGCCGCGTTCCTGGCCAGCGACGACGCCGCCTATATCACCGGCGTGGCTTTGCCGGTGGATGGCGGGCTCAGCCGGGCCATGCTGTGAGGGGCAGGGTGCAGCGGCGCGAATGGTCGCATCACAGGAACGCCCCACGTGCCTTTTATCTGCGCGGGGGCGTCCTGTTTGTCGTCCGCCTTTTCTCAAGATCGCTCTTTCGAGAACGGCTTTCGACACCGAAAAAAATGCCCCGGCGCCAAAATGGTTCCCGGCTGATTGGTTTTTTCGGCGGGCAATAGCCCGGCTTTCGCCGTCCGATGTGCTGGCGCGGGCCGCCGCCGCGCGTCTCCGCGAGTGTGGCAAATCAAAAAAAATTGACACAACGCGCAAAGAAGTCTATAAGAATTTTGTCGATATTTGTTTGACCGACTTTTGTTATCCGCGTGCCTAGGCGCGCCTTTGGCGAACTTCCCCCATCAAAGTCGAGACAAACGTTGTTGTGCATCCGCATGACGGCGAACGAATATTTGCCATGGAAAGGGTTCGTTATGAGCACAGGCACAGTTAAATGGTTCAACGCCACCAAGGGTTTTGGTTTTATTCAGCCTGACGACGGTTCTGCCGACGTTTTCGTCCACATCTCAGCCGTCGAGCGCGCCGGAATGCGCGACATCGTCGAGGGCCAGAAGCTTGGCTACGAGATGGTCCGCGACAACAAGTCGGGCAAGATGTCCGCCGACCAGCTGAAGGCGGCCTAAAACGGAATTCAGCCTCACCGGTGACCACGGATGTACTGGCACCGGTGAATGGCAAATTCCAGCGCACGATCGCGGGGATGTTAAGTCCCGCTCATGCGCATGAGAAGAACGTTTCTTTGCGCGTCTCTCGGGATGCGCAGGCGCTCTTATGGAAGGTCAGGCGGTGCCTGGCCTTTTTCATTTTTGCGCTTCGACCGCCGAAAGAGCGCTGCTCGACGGCCCGGACGTGCTAAGGACGTTCCAGCAATTTGAAACCGGCTGCCGTATTGCTTTGTGCGGGATCCTGGCCGAAAGACCAGTCTCGCCACTTTTCGGCGGCGTGCTCCGACCCGGGAGAAAGACCTTGACCGCAACTTCAAAAAAACCCCGCGACCAGGCCGAATCCATTTTCAGCAAGACGCGGACCCAGTCGATGTCGCTCGACCGCATCAATTCCGAACGGGATGCCGTCAGCCAGGCCCGCGAAGCCAAGACCGCGCGGCTGCGCGAATTGCGCCTGGAGAAGGAAGCCGACGACATGGCGGCGGCGGTTGCGCTCGCGGCCTCGCCGAAACGCGCAGGCAAACGCTGATGGCCACCAAACGCGTGCCTCAAAAGGCGATCGCCGCAGATTCGACCATCGCCGATGTCGTGGGCGAACTAGACAAGCCGGTCGAATATGTCCGGCGCGTGCTCGAAAAGCTTGAGCGCTGCCGGCGTGTCCACGGCGATGCTCAGGTGCGGCTCGGCGTGCGCGGCCGCGCCGAATGCCCCAATTATCTGATCGAATATGTCCGGGAAAACGCCAAGACCCGCGAGCGCGTGACCTTTCAGGATGCCGCCTACAGCGGCAGCACGCATCGCGAGCTGGCGCCCCGGCACATCGAGGAAGCCAGGAACTGGTCGCCCGAAGAAATGAACATCACGGCCGTTTCGGCGCTCATCGGCCGCCTTCGCAATCCGAATGCGCCATCATCGCGTTTCTCTGACGAGGATTGATATGGCAATCAAGTTTTCCGCCAAGGGCCAGCCGGCAGCGCCTGCTGCCGCCGTGAAGCCGGCCAAGCCGGCGGCCGCGCCAAAAACCGGCGAAGCCGCCGAGGCGGGCACCGATCTGTTCAGGTCGCCGGCGGAAGCACCGCCGCGCAAGCCCAAGAAGAAATAGCGTCCTTGCAGCAAAATGCCGGCCGGAAATCTGCGCCAAGGCTGCTTGCCCTGGCGGTCGCAGAGGAGTTTTCGTCGCCACGAGAGGGCGCCGGTCCGGTTGCCTTCGATTGCCAGACCTGTGGCGCCTGCTGCGCCTACTCGTCCAGATGGCCGCGCTTCTCCACCGAGGATGACGCGCAGCTCGACCTTATCCCGCAAAAATACGTGGCTGCCGACGAAGCCGGTATGCGCTGCGACGGCGCGCGCTGTTCGGCACTGTGCGGCGAGGTCGGCAAGTCAACGGCCTGCGGCATCTACGACATCCGCCCCGACGTCTGCCGCGCCTGCATGCCGGGCGATGACGACTGCCTGATCGCGCGTCGGGCTCACGGTCTGCCGACGCTGTAATGACGGTCCTCGGGCTGGCGTCTCAGTTTGAATTTCCTCAGTCAGATGATCGAAAGTCGCTGCGGTAGAGGCCGGGCGATCGTCCGGTCAACCGTTTGAATGCCTGCGAGAACGACGGCACCGATTCATATCCGACGGCGCGCCCGATCTCGCCAATGTTCTGGTTCGTTTCCCGCAGAGCCTTGGCGGCAAGGTTCATCCGCCACCGGGTCACATAGGATAGCGGCGGCTGTCCTACCAGTTGAGCGAAGCGACGCGCGAAGGTGGCCCGCGACTGTGCTGCGACGCTGGCAAGGGAAGCGATGGTCCAGGGATTGCCCGGCCGCTCGTGGATCAGGCGCAAAGCCTGCGCAATGCCTTTGTCGCGCAAGGCGCCAAACCATCCCCTTGTTCCGAGTGGCTGATGTTCGATCCAGGCACGCAACAAGAAGATCAACGTGCTGTCGAGAAGGCGTGGGGCGACAATGTCGTGGCCGCCGAGATCGCCTTTCGCTTCGACCTGCAGAAGTTCCAGGGCAAGCCGCAGCGGCTCGCTGGTGCCAATCTGATTTCGGGTCAAATGGATCAGCGGAGGAAGCAGCGAAACCATCGGGTATGGCCCGACGCCGTCGAGTGAATATCTCGCACAAAGAAGAGTTGTCGCGCCGCTTTCGCTTTTCGGTTCCGCTCCGCTCCGATTCGCGGAAAGGACGGCGGATATCGATGCCGTCGGTGCATCCGCCGGATTGCAAAGGGCATGCCCGATATCGCTCGCGACAAGGATGACATCTCCCTCGCCTAAGCGGATCGGCTCCCTTTCACCGGCTAACCGCAGCCAGCATTCGCCGTTCTGTATGACGTGGATGGCGGCATTCCTTGTCGGATCCACCGAAATACCCCATGGCCGATGCAGGGTCGCGCTGCCGATCATGGCGCTGCCAAATCTCAGCGAAGCAAGAACTTCGGACAAGGCGTCCATGAGAACCATCCTCCAACGATGAATAGGACGACGCTATTAGACGATTGGATAAGAATCTAGGCGAATAGCGTATCGACCATCTCACAAGCGTGGCTGATCATGTTGGCAATATCGGCCTGCGGACGCCC
Source organism: Mesorhizobium sp. M0768 (assembly GCF_040320195.1). Taxonomy (NCBI): domain Bacteria; kingdom Pseudomonadati; phylum Pseudomonadota; class Alphaproteobacteria; order Hyphomicrobiales; family Phyllobacteriaceae; genus Mesorhizobium; species Mesorhizobium sp. M0768. The sequence goes on from NZ_JAMYPD010000011.1 coordinate 14,402, forward strand.
CTGTCCACGTCGGGCAGAAGCAGGCACCTCACGGAGCAAAAACATGCGTGACGAACCATCAAATCCAGTTCCAGCCAAGATCCATAATTCGCTCGAGACCAACAAAACGATCGTCCTGGACTTCATCGACAAAGCAGTAAACCAGGGCAACATCGAAGCTGCTTCGACGCATTTTGGCGAACGCTACATCCAACACAATCCGAACATTGCGGATGGTGCGGACGGCTTCAAAGCCTATCTGCAGCAGCTCAAACAGTCATTTCCCCTCGTAAGGGGAGAGGTGAAGCGGATTTTTGCCGAAGGGGATTTCGTCATCGTGCACATGCACGCAAAACGCGAACCGGAGGAGGAGGGCTTGGCCATTGTCGACATTTTCAGGCTGAAGGACAGCAAGCTGGTCGAACACTGGGAAGTTCGGCAGCCTATTGCCGATAGCAAGCTGCACGCCAACAGCATGATCTGAATGCGCATAGGCTCTCAGGTTGGCTTGTGCCCGCACGTTTCGCTGATTACGCTGCCGGCGGCAGGGCCAGCACCGGGAGACCATCCGTGAGCATCGAATTTCTGTTGACGTCGCTGATTGTCGTGGCTTCGCCCGGCACCGGCGTTCTCTATACGCTGAGCGCCGGGCTTTCGCGTGGTGCGCGCGCCAGCATCATTGCCGCTTTCGGCTGCACGCTCGGCATTATTCCGCACATGGCGGCCGCCATCACCGGCCTCGCGGCGCTGCTGCATACCAGTGCCGTCGCCTTCGAGACGCTGAAATATCTCGGCGTCGCCTACCTGCTCTACATGGCCTGGAACACGCTGAAGGAGAAGGGTGGCCTGAGCGTCGAAGAAAATGTTGCGCCGCGCTCGGCCGGCAAGGTGATCACTTCGGGCATCCTCATCAACATCCTCAATCCGAAGCTGTCGATCTTCTTCTTTGCCTTCCTCCCGCAATTCGTCAGCACCACCGAGCCCTACGCGCTGTCGAAAATGCTGGAGCTCAGCAGCATCTTCATGCTGCTCACCTTCGTGGTCTTTGTCGGCTACGGCATCTTTGCCGCGTCGATCCGCAGCCATGTCGTGTCGCGGCCAAAGGTGCTGACCTGGATGCGCCGTACCTTCGCCGGAGCCTTTGTCATGCTCGGCGCCAAACTGGCGCTGGCGGACCGGTAGACAGGAAGGTCGCGGGCATTCAAATCTATCCCTTCACATAGCCCATGGCCTCGACGATCTTCCCGTCCGCCACGCGCATCAGGTTGACGCCGCGCAGCGAATTGCCGTCGGCCATGCAGTAGCGCCAGCGGATCGTCGCCCGGTCGCCGGCGACGAAGGTTTCTTCGATGTCGAAGCGCGTGCCGGGTCCAGTCGCGATCGCCGACCACAGTTCGACGCAGGCGCCCTTGCCGATGCGGCGGGCGCCGTCCGGGGCCGGCGTGGTGTTCTCGATCACGCAATCTTCCGCCACCAGATCGTCGAGCGCCGACGGGTCGTGGCGCTGGAAGACGTCGTTGTAGCGCCGCATGATCTCGGCCGTTTCGGCGGAGCGTTTGGCGGCGGCGATGTCGATGACGAGTTCCTGTGTCATTGGATATTCCTTCCCTTCAGTGATCGGTAGCGGTTTCGATGAGGCGGGCCTTGAGCGTGATCACTGCGACGCCGGCCAGCGCCCGCGACACGAGGCAGCTCTCCTTGGCCGTCTGCGCCAGCCGCTCGAACTCCCCCGCCGCCAGCCCGGCGACGCTTGCCTCGGTCTCCAGCTCGATGCGGGTCACCGTCGGTCCGGCCGCGGTGGCGCCGAGATGCGCTTTGGCGATCGTATGGATGCGTGCGGGAGTGTAACCTTCGCGGCCGAGGACGGCGCTCAGCGCCATCGAGAAGCAGCCGGCATGCGCCGCCGCAATCAATTCCTCGGGGTTGGTGCCGGGACCGTTCTCGAAACGCGACGGGAACGAGTAGGCGCCTTCGAAGACGCCGCTGCCGAGCTTCAGCCGGCCCGAACCTTCCTTCAACGATCCCTGCCATTGGGCCTCTGCTTCACGAATGGTCATTGTGTCTCTCCTTTGATTTGAGGGTCGATCAGATTTTGGGGCGGACCAGTCAGGCGCCGTTGACGACCACTTTCCCGAAGACGTCGCCTTGCTGGAAATAGCGGTAGGCGTCGTTGGCCTCGTCGAAGGCGAACACCTTGTCGATGACAGGCCTGAGGCGATGCACCGAGATGGCGCGCAGCATGGCTTCGAGGTTGGTGCGATTGCCGACGAACAGGCGGCTGATGGTGGCGAGGCTGCGCTGGTAGACCGGGCCGGGGATCTGCACCGTCCCGCCTTTCGCATCCTGTATGGTGAGAAGCACGATGCACCCGTAAAGCGCGCAGGCGATCATCGATTGCGCGAAGGTCGGCGGGCCGCCGGTCTCGACGACGAGGTCGATGCCGCCGGTCTGCTCGCGCACCGCAACACCCCATTCCGGCATGTCGGCGGTCGAGACGACGAGGTCGGCGCCCAGCGCCCGCAGCCGGTCCAGCTTCTCGTTGCGCGAGCTGATTGCCACGACACGGCAGCCGAGCAGCTTGGCGAATTGCAGCGCAAATAGCGCGACGCCACCTGAACCGATGACAAGAACCCATTGGCCGGGCTTCGGCATTTCGGCCGCCGTCACGGCATTCCAGGCGGTCAGGCCGGCGCAGGTTAGTGTCGCCGCTTGATGCCAGTCGAGATGATCGGGAAGCCGCACCGCCCATTGCTCGTCGAGCACGGCGTATTCGGCCAGCATCCCGTCCAGCGTGCAGCCGAGCTGGTCGATCAGACCGGCATTGATGCGGCCATCGATCCAGCGCGCAAAATAACTGCCGGTGACGCGGTCGCCGACGGCAAAGCGGGTGACGGCCTCGCCGACGGCAACGACTTCGCCGGCGCCGTCGCTCAGTGGGATAACGCCTTGGCGCGGCGCCAGCGGGTAGGTGCCGTTGAGGATCATCGTATCGCGGCGGTTGAGCGCGGTGGCGCGGACACGCACGACGATCTCGTGCGGCTTCGGCGTCGGCTGCGCCTCGTCGCGCATCACCAGGCAACTTGGTCCCGCGGTTCCTTCAAGACGATAACTGCGCATTTGCCTCTCGTATATGTAGACTGATCTACATATTATGTAGACCGATTGTCATATTTGAGGCAAGGCCTATAATGGTTGCTCCTGACAGAGGTTGACATGGCGAACGACACCCGCACCCGCATACTCGAGACGACGGGGCTGCTGCTGAGGCAGCGCGGCTACCATGGCACGTCGCTCAACGATATTTTGAGCGCCTCAGGCGCACCGAGAGGTTCGCTCTACTTTCACTTTCCGGGCGGCAAGGATCAGCTGGTCATCGAGGTGACGCGCGACAGCGTCGCCGATGTGACGCAGAGGCTGGACGCCGCGCTCGCTGCCGAAAAGGACCCGGCGGTGGCTGTCCACCACATCTACCAGTCGGTCGCGCGCATGCTGGAAGACAATCGGTTCACGCTCGGTTGCCCGATCGCACCCGTGGTCTTGGACTCGCCGATCGACATGCCGGAACTGGCCGAATTGTGCCGGTCCGCCTTCGAGCAATGGATAGGCTTGCTCAGGGCGGCCTTCGTCAGGGCAGGGGTGCCCGAGCGACGCGCGCACGCGCTGGCATTGCTGGTCGAATCATCGCTTGAAGGACTGATGGTGATCGCACGCGCCACCCACGACCGCGCCCCGGTGCTGGCGGTAGCCGATGAGGTCGCGGCGCTGATTGAGGGGGCATTGCCGGCCAAGAGTGCCACTGCCGCGGTGCATTGACGTTTATGCCTTCATCGCATCGAAGGCGGCGCGGCGTTCCGCCAAAAGGGCCAAGGCTGCAGCTCGACGATTCATGTTCTGCGCTGCCGCGACGCCTGGAAGCAAGGGCATGGTAGCCGAACAGACGCGTCCTGCGGGATACGCGCCTGCTTACTTGGGATCGGACGGCCTCTCAATCTCCGCCACATCAACGAAAAAGGGCGGCATCGCTGCCGCCCTTTTCGTAAGCTTGCGAGATTGGCTGGATTAGAAATCCATGCCGCCCATGCCGCCCATGCCGCCGCCGCCCATGCCGCCAGGCATGCCGCCGCCAGCCGACTCCTTCTTCGGAGCCTCCGCGATCATGGCTTCGGTGGTGACCAGCAGGCCGGCGACCGAGGCCGCGTCCTGCAGGGCCGTGCGCACAACCTTGACCGGATCGACGATCCCCATGGCGATCATGTCGCCATATTCGCCGGTCTGGGCGTTGTAACCGAAGGTCGCGCCCTTGTTCTCAAGGATCTTGCCGGCAACGATCGATGCTTCCGCACCGGCGTTGGCCGCGATCTGACGGGCCGGAGCCTGCAGCGCGCGACGCACGATGCTGATGCCCGCGGTCTGGTCGGAGTTGGCGCCGGTTGCCTTGATGCTCAGCGAAGCGCGCAGCAGTGCGACGCCGCCGCCGGGAACGATGCCTTCTTCGACGGCCGCGCGGGTCGCGTTGAGGGCGTCATCGACGCGGTCCTTCTTTTCCTTGACTTCCACTTCGGTCGCACCGCCGACGCGGATGACGGCAACGCCGCCCGCCAGCTTGGCGAGACGTTCCTGCAGCTTCTCCTTGTCGTAGTCCGAGGTGGTCTCCTCGATCTGCTGCTTGATCTGGGCGACGCGGCCCTGGATCTCGGCCTTCTTGCCGGCGCCGTCGACGATGGTGGTGTTCTCCTTGGAGATCGACACCTTCTTGGCGCGGCCGAGCATGTTGAGGCCGACATTCTCGAGCTTGATGCCGAGGTCTTCGGAAATGACCTGGCCACCGGTGAGGATGGCGATGTCTTCCAGCATGGCCTTGCGGCGATCACCGAAGCCCGGCGCCTTGACGGCAGCGATCTTCAGGCCGCCACGCAGCTTGTTGACGACCAGCGTGGCCAGGGCCTCGCCTTCGACGTCTTCCGAGATGATGACCAGCGGCTTCGAGGTCTGCACGACAGCCTCGAGGATCGGCAGCATGGCCTGCAGGTTGGAGAGCTTCTTCTCGTGGAGCAGGATGTAGGCGTCTTCCAGATCCGCAACCATCTTTTCGGCGTTGGTGACGAAGTAGGGCGAGAGATAGCCGCGGTCGAACTGCATGCCTTCAACGACTTCGAGTTCGGTCTCGGCGGTCTTGGCTTCCTCGACGGTGATGACGCCCTCATTGCCGACCTTCTGCATCGCTTCCGCGATCATCGAGCCGACCGAAACGTCGCCATTGCCGGCGATGGTGCCGACCTGGGCAACCTCTTCCGAGGTCTTGATCTTCTTGGCGTTCTTGATCAGCGTCGCGACGACGTCGGCGACGGCGAGGTCGATGCCGCGCTTGAGGTCCATCGGGTTCATGCCGGCGGCAACCGCCTTGTGGCCTTCCTGGACGATCGACTGTGCCAGAACGGTCGCGGTCGTAGTGCCGTCGCCGGCGATGTCGTTGGTCTTCGAAGCAACTTCGCGAACCATCTGCGCGCCCATGTTCTCGAACTTGTCTTCAAGCTCGATTTCCTTGGCGACGGTGACGCCGTCCTTGGTGATGCGCGGTGCGCCGAACGACTTGTCGATGACGACGTTGCGGCCCTTGGGGCCGAGCGTGACCTTCACCGCGTCGGCGAGGATGTTGACGCCGCGCAGCATGCGCTCACGAGCGTCGCGGGAGAATTTTACGTCTTTGGCAGCCATTTTTAGCTCCTGGCAGGGGCTTGGATTGAGCCCGAAGATTTAAATGAGGGTGAGGCCGATATTCAGCCGATGATGCCCATGATGTCGGATTCCTTCATGATCAGAAGGTCTTCGCCATTGAGCTTGACTTCGGTGCCCGACCACTTGCCGAACAGGATGCGGTCACCGGCCTTGACGTCCAGCGGGACGAGCTTGCCGGCTTCGTCGCGGGCGCCGGAACCGACGGCGATGATCTCGCCTTCCTGCGGCTTTTCCTTAGCCGTGTCGGGGATGATGATCCCGCCCGCGGTCTTGGATTCGGATTCGACCCGACGAACGACCACGCGGTCATGAAGCGGGCGGAACTTCGACTTTGCCATTTTTTATTCCTCGATGAGAATGGTGAGAACAGTTCCTCCGTCCGGCGGCGCCGGACATGTGGTTAGCACTCATCTTGGGGGAGTGCTAACGTGGCGCTGAAATAGGCTGGCAACTCGCGCGAGTCAAGGCGCCCGGTGAGCATCATCAGGACAATTGCTTCAAACGGATACTTGACTAAGTCAACTAAATCGCTGATCTTGCCGGGAGGAGGATGCCATGACCATTCATCATCACCCAGGCAAGGAGCGGATCGACGCGGTGCGGGCCTTCAACCGCTTCTACACCCGCCAGATCGGGCTGCTCGACGAAGGGCTGCTGAAAAGCACCTTCTCGCTGACCGAGGCGCGAGTGCTCTATGAGCTGGCGCATCGCGATGGCCTGACCGCCACCGACCTTGGGCGCGATCTCGGCCTCGATGCCGGTTATCTCAGCCGGCTGCTGAAGAAGTTCGAGGAGCGTGATCTGGTCGAGCGCGCCACGATCGAGACGGATGCGCGGCGTTCGACGATCGCGCTGACCAAGGCCGGGCGGCAGGCCTTCGCGCCGCTGAACCAGGGTTCGCACGACCAGGTCGCGGCATTGCTCGACCGGCTTCCAGTTCCCGAACAGGACAGGCTGGTCAAGGCCATGCAGACGGTACAGCGTCTGCTGGGCGGAAGCGCCGAGCCCAAAATTCCCTATATGCTGCGGCCTCTGCAAGTCGGCGACATCGGCTGGATTATCCATCGGCAGGGCCTGCTCTACGCACAGGAATATGGCTGGGACGAAACCTATGAGGCGCTGGTCGCCGAAATCCTCGGCGCATTCGTCAAATCCTTCGATCCGAAATGCGAACGCAGCTGGATCGCCGAGCGGCAAGGCGAGGTCGTCGGCTCGGTCTTCGTCGTGCGCCAGTCGGACGCGGTGGCGAAGTTGCGCCTGCTCTATGTCGAGCCGTCGGCGCGCGGCCTCGGTATCGGCAAGCGGCTGGTCGAGGAGTGTATCGGCTTTTGCCGCGCCACGGGTTACACGACACTGACGCTGTGGACCAACGACGTGCTCGCCGCCGCCCGCCACATCTATGAGGCTGCGGGCTTTAAATTGACCAACGAGGAGCGCCACCATTCCTTCGGCAAGGATCTGGTCGGCCAGAACTGGAATTTGGAGCTGTAGCAGCGCCGCAGAATTTCGAGCATCGGCCTGGGGCGGTCGCTCAGGTCGCAGGCTTAATGTTTTGGTTCAAGCGAAAGAAATTGGTGGGACCATACTTGTTCTTTAGTGCGGCCAACCTCGGATAATTCTCGCCGTAAGCCGCCAGAACCCGATCAGTGCCTTCTTCGCCGAGATTATTCGCATAGACGCCGCCGGTCGAGAACGGTCTCATTGCATCCCACAGGTCGCGCGCCCATCGGATGTGCGTTTCGTCGTCAGACGGGTAGTCCCAGATCGTAAAGCGCATCCCGATTGGCGTAGGGCGTTCCGTCCATCGGTACTCGCGAGATGGCGCCGCCAACCTGCTGCAGGACCAGAAGCGATTCGCTGGGTGCAGTCATGTAAGCCGCAAGCATGGTATCGATCGCCTGATCTGTGATTTCGCGCATGAACTGCGCCTTCCAGTAGTAGCGCCGCCCGCGCGGAAAGAGGCTGTCCCCGGCCGATTGGATTTGAAGATAGGGGACAGGAGCAATCCGGCGCTCAACTGGCGTGCCATACTCTCTCAGAGGTTGAATGATTTGCTGGCCTTCGTCGAGTGGGCCGATGTAGCACGCCGATATGCTGAAGAAGCGTTCGCCCGAGGGCGCCGTCACAAGCGCTGCATCCAGGCTCAGCTCATCCGGGGCGCCGCTCGAGAACCGCATGGCTTCGCGTTACAAGCGCCCGGCGTAATAAATTGCTAACTACGATCGCCCTGCACCAACTGCCATGCACACTCGCCGGCTTCTGGCACAATCCGGCTCCTTGAATTATGAGCACGCTTATTATATATGTCGCTCATGGTTTCCGACGGCATCGACAGATTAGGCTTTTTGATCCACGACGTGCAGCGCCTGATGCGCAAGCGCTTCGAGGCGCGCGCCAGTGGTTTCGGCCTTTCTTCAGCGCAATGGCGGCTTCTGGTACGTGTCGCCAAGGAGGCGGGTGTCGCGCAGGCGCGGCTTGCCGAGCTTCTCGAAATCGAGCCGATCAGCGTCTCGCGTCTTGTCGATCGCATGGAGGAGGGCGGCTGGATCGAGCGCCGTCCCGACGCAACCGACAGGCGAGTGCGCATGATTTTCCCGACCGCCAAGGCAAACGCGGCCTACACCCACGTCAAGAGCCTTGCCGGCGAGGTCTATGAGGAATCGCTCGTTGGCGTTTCGCCGGAAGATCGCCGCGTCCTGGTCAGGGCGCTGGAGACAATGGTGCAGAATCTTGCAGATGGTGAGGCGCCGCCCTCGGAAAAAGTGAAGAATACGGAAGGCACAGCAGCATGAACGCGGTAGCCAAACTAGATGAGAATGCGGCCAAGCTGGAGATGGAAGCTCCCGCGAAGCCGGCGGCAGCTCCGGTAACGGTCGCTCCGCAGATAGCTCCGGCGCCGGTGGCGCCGAAGCAGAAGCGCCGTGCCGGCCGCTTCCTTTTGATGTTTGTGCTGCCCGCTGCGTTGATCGCCGGCGGCAGCTATGTCTGGGTGACCGGCGGCCGCTATCAGGAGACCGAGAACGCCAATCTGCAGCAGGCCAAGGTGTCGATAGCCGCCGATACGGCGGGCCGCATCGTTCAGGTCGACATTTTCGACAACCAGTCTGTCAAGCAGGGCGACGTGTTGTTCGCTATCGATCCCGAGCCCTACCGGATCGCATTGGCCCAGGCCGACGCGGCGGTGGCCGGCGCACGGCTCAATGTCGAGCAGTTGCGTGCGGCCTACAGCCAGGCGCTGGCGCAGGAGAAGTCCGACGAAAGCCAGGTCCAGTACGCGCAGTCGCAATATGACCGCGCCGCCGACCTTGCCCAGAAGGGCATCAACGCCAAGTCGTCTCTGGACGAAGCCAAGAACGACCTCGACAAGGCGAAGCAGCAGCTGGCCGTGGCCCAGCAAGGGATCGTCAGCGCCAAGGCGGCACTTGGCGGCAATCCCGACATCGAGACCGACAAGCATCCAACGGTAATGGCGGCGCTCGCCGCACGCGACAAGGCGGCCTACGATCTGGTCCAGACCACGGTCAAGGCACCCGCCGACGGCATCATCAGCCAGGCCGCTTCGTTCAAGGTCGGCCAGTATGTCGGTTCGGGCACGCCGCTGTTTTCGCTGGTCGAGACCGGCGACACCTGGGTCGACGCCAATTTCAAGGAAACCCAGCTCACCAACATGAAACCCGGCCAGAAGGCCGAAATCATGGTCGATACTTATCCGGGCAAGACGTTCGAAGCCACCGTCAAGGCGATCGGCGCCGGCACCGGCGCCGAGTTCTCGCTGCTGCCCGCGCAGAACGCTACCGGCAACTGGGTCAAGGTCACGCAGCGCATTCCGGTCCGCCTGGAATTGACCGATGCCGACGCCAAGGCGGCGCTGCGCACCGGCATGAGCGCGACCGTCACGGTGGACACCGGCGTTTCCCGCGGGCTGCCGAGCATTTTCCGCCGCGCCACGGCAGGCGAGGCCAGGTAAAGAGGCCTGGTAGCGGCCGCATAGCAAACAGCGAGATGGATGCAGGATTGGTCCGAGGGAGGCGCAGGAAAAGTTGAATGCGTAGACGGGCTGCGCTGTAGCCTGCCTGAGCAGACAACGTCGCGCAGGATCTTCGGTCCTCAGGTTTCCGGGCGGCAGGCGCCCGCTTTGTCGAGACGCTCAGTCGATGTAACCCCCACATCGATGCTCGCGTCCCACCGCGATGAGGGTCTCTCTACAGCGGGGCCTCGCCGTCCGGAAACCTAATGTACACGTTTTTGTTACCTGCTGGAAGTTTTACGTCATGAGCAGCCCAGAACCCTTTCGCGAAGTACCGCACCGCGGCTTGATCACAGTTGCGCTCATGCTTGCGACGATCATGCAGGCGCTCGACACGACGATCGCCAACGTTGCGCTGCCGACCATGACCGGCGATCTCGGCGCCTCCCCCGACAACATCAACTGGGTCTTGACCTCCTACATCGTTGCCGCGGCGATCATGACGCCGGTGACCGGTTGGCTGGCCGACCGCTTCGGTCGCAAGGAGCTGTTCCTGACGGCCGTGGTCGGTTTCACCGTCTTTTCAATGCTGTGCGGCATCGCCTGGAGCCTTGAGACCATCGTTTTGTTCCGGCTCATGCAAGGCGTGTTCGGTGCGGCCATCGTGCCGCTGTCGCAGACCTTCCTGCTCGACATCAACCCCAGGGAACGCCACGGCCAGGCCATGGCCATCTGGGGCGCCGGCATCATGCTGGGACCGATCCTTGGCCCGACGCTGGGTGGCTGGCTGACCGAGAATTTCAACTGGCGCTGGGTGTTCTTCATCAACCTGCCGGTCGGCATCATCGCCTTCCTCGGCATGGCGGCATATCTTCCCAGCGTCGCCCGGCGGGTGCGCAGCTTCGATTTCTTCGGCTTCACCATGCTCTCGCTCGGTGTCGGCGCGCTGCAGCTGATGCTCGATCGCGGCGGCGAGGTCGACTGGTTTTCCTCGATCGAGATATGGATCGAGCTTGGTCTTTCCATCACCGGTTTCTGGGTATTCACCATCCACACGTTGACGGCGGAGCACCCCTTTATCGACCCCAGGATCTTCCTCGATCGCAATTTCGTCACCGGGCTCGCGTTCATCTTTGTCATGGGCGTGCTCATCCTGGCGAGCATGTCGCTGCTGCCGCCAATGCTGTCGACCATCTTCGGTTATCCGACCCTCACCATAGGCATCGTCTTGGGCCCGCGCGGTGTCGGCACGATGATCGCGATGCTGTTCGTCGGGCGGATCATGCACAGGATCGATGCCAGGATCCTCGTCGTCATCGGCTTCCTGCTGACCGCGCAATCGCTCTACACGATGTCGAGCTTTTCGCCGCAGATGGACAACTGGCTTATCCTCAGTTCCGGCGTCATCCAGGGCCTTGGAATGGGAATGGTGTTCGTGCCGCTGTCCACCGTGGCTTTCGCCACGCTCGACGCACGTTTCCGCACCGATGCAACGGCGCTGTTCAGCCTGGTGCGCAATCTTGGCTCGTCGATCGGCGTATCGGTGGTGACGGTTCTGCTGGTACGCAACACGCAGATCAACCATGCCGAGCTTTCGGCCTACATCAATCCGTTCAATCCCAACCTCTGGGCGGCATCGCCGGCAGCGGCGGGCGGCGATCCGACGGCGCTGTCGCTGATGGATCGCATGGTCAATGTCCAGGCGATGATGATCTCCTACGTCAATGACTTCAAGCTGCTGATGATGATGACGCTGCTTGCTGTCCCGTTTGTTTTCCTGCTGCGCAAGCCAAAGGCTGCGCCGCCCGCCGGTGGGGCGCCTGCCGCGCATATGGACTAAGCCTCAGGGCTTACGGCAACCGCGACCGGCCACGGTTTCCGTTGCCGTGCCGGTCGCGTCGGCGTTGAGCCAGGTTCACCTGCCATTAGTATATCCGGACCAATATGCAGTCGCTTTTGGGTTGAAGGCGAGCCTCCTTTGCTTGCCTCAAGCATCAGCGGGAGGAATTGTGTTTGGCCACGAAGTCATCCAGGCAAACCGCCGACGCGCCCGAATCCGCAAATTTGACGACGCTGGCACAACTGGCGACTGCCTCATATGAGGCCCTCGAGTGCGAGCTTCGCGCCACGATTGCGGCACTTCAGGACCAGGCACTGCGGTTCCAGACCGCGATAGAGAACATCTCGCAAGGCATCTGTTTCTTTGATGCCGGTGAACGGCTGATCCTGTGCAATCGACGCTACGCGGAAATCTATCGCCTTGCCCCGGAGCAATTGCAGCCGGGTGCGGCGCTGCGCGAAATCGTCGAGCGGCGCGTCGCTGTCGGAACCTCGGCAACGAATGCGGACGCTTATCTGGCGTTGGCCCGGGCAGTCAATTCGGGCACGGCTTCGGGGAACTGGACAGCCGAGCTCGCCGATGGCCGGACAATTCAGGTCTGCCATCAGCCGATGCCTGACGGCGGCTGGGTGGCCACGCATGAGGACATCAGCGAGCTCAGCGCCAACCGCTTGGTCGTCGACGAGCGTATCTCCTTGCAGACGCTCATCGACCTGGTGCCTGACTACATGTGGGTGAAGGACACCGAAAGCCGCTTCGTCGTCGCCAACCGAGCCATTGCGTCCGACAGCGGTCGAGACAGCACGAGCGACATGATCGGTCTAAGCGACTTCGACCTTCACGCGCCGGATCTTGCGCAGAAATTTCGCCTCATCGAGCAGCAACTGATGCGCGACGGACAACCGATGATCGACGAGGAGGAGTTCGTCGTCGATGCGTCAGGCACCGGCAAATGGTTCCTGTCTACGAAACTGCCGTTGCGCAACGTTCAGAACAACATTTTCGGCCTCGTCGGCATTGCCCGTGACATCACTGCGCGCAAGCAGGCCGAAATCCTTCGCGACGGGCAGGCGCATATCCTCGAGATGATCGCAAAGAGCGCTCCCCTCGAAGACGTGCTCGAGCGGCTCATGCGTCTGGTCGAGTCCCAACTGGCGGGGATATTCGGTTCGGTCTTGCTGCTCGACAAGGATGGCAGCCACTTGCGCCACGCCGCCGCGCCGAGCCTGGCGAGAGACTACACCGACGCCGTCGACGGCGCCGCGGTGGGCCCAAGGGCAGGGTCTTGCGGTACCGCAGTCTATCGGCGCGAGCCGGTGATTGTCGCTGACATCATGCAGGATCCGCTTTGGCAGGACTATCGCGAACTCGCGCGCCCACACGGTTTGCGTTCATGCTGGTCGACGCCGATCCTGTCGCATCAGGGCGCCGTGCTCGGCGTCTTTGCGATGTATTCTATGACGGTGCGCGAGCCGACCGAGGCCGAGACCCGCCTCATCGATTTCACCACGCGCATCGCCGGGATCGCCATCGAACGCAAACAGGCCGAAGACCGGATCCACTTCATGGCCAATCACGACGTGCTGACCGGGCTTCCCAATCGCGCCTTGTTGGAGGACCGGCTTTCACAGGCGGTCTTGTACGCCCAGCGATACGATCGCTGGGTGACAGTGGTGTTCATTGATCTAGACAATTTCAAATTCGTCAACGACACGCTCGGCCACAATGCCGGCGACGAGCTCCTGAAGACCGTCGCAAGTCGCATGGTCGACTGCGTCCGGGCGACCGATACCGTCGTGCGGCTTGGCGGCGACGAATTCGTCGTCGTGCTGTTCGACCAGCCGGCGAACGTTGATCTCGTTTCCGAGACCTTGCAAAAGCTCAGGGCTGCACTCGCCGAGCCGGTTCGGCTCGGAGCGCATCTTGTGCGGGCGACGGCCAGTATCGGCATTGCCAACTATCCCAAGGATGGAACGGATCCCGATACGCTGCTGGCAAATGCCGATGCGGCCATGTATCGCGCCAAGGAGTTCGGCCGCGATAATTTCCAGTTTTACGCTCCGGAGTTCAACACCAGGGCGCATGAAAAATTCGTGCTTCAGGAAGAGTTGCGAAACGCCTTGGCGCGTTCGGAATTCACGCTGCTCTACCAACCGCAGGTGGACCTTCGGTCAGGTCGGGTTTTTGCGGTCGAGGCGCTGATACGCTGGAACCACCCAACGCTTGGCACGGTAATGCCGACGATGTTCATCCCGACCGCCGAGGAGACAGGTCTGATCGTACCGATCGGCGACTGGGTTCTGCATGAGGCGTGCCGGCAGAACAAAGCCTGGCAAGACGCGGGGCTGCCGCCCTTGACCGTTTGCGTGAATGTGTCGGCGCGGCAATTCAGGGAGCGCAACCTGATCGATCGCATCGTCAGCGCGCTGAAGGACAGCGGCCTGGAGGCCAGGTATCTCGAGCTGGAGGTGACCGAGAGCCTTATCATGCAGGATATCGAGCTGGCGGTCGCCACCATGAACGCCCTGCAAAGCCTGGGTGTCCAGATCTCGATCGATGATTTCGGCACCGGCTATTCCAGCCTCAGCGCACTCAAGACCTTTCCAGTGGCGCGGCTAAAGATCGACAAGTCCTTCATCAAGGATCTCGCCGCCGACGAGAACGATCAGGCTGTGGCCAGCGCGGTGATTTCATTGGGGCAAAATCTCAACCTGAGGGTCATCGCCGAGGGCGTTGAGACAGATGATCAGGTTGCTTTCCTGCGCAGGAACAATTGCGACGAAATGCAGGGCTATCATTTCAGCAGGCCGGTTTGTGCGCAGGACATCGAGGAATTGCTCGGCGGCGGCCGCAAAGACTGACGGATCGGTCGCCAGCAGGCTTCCGCCGTCCAAATGGTGGAAGTTATCTGCCGAGCACAAGGCACCAGTAGCGAAGCGTGCTGTCGCGGCCGTCGCGCACATAGGCGAGGCCGAAGCGGGTGAAGCGCGGGTCGAGCATGTTGCGGCGGTGGCCTGGCGAATGCACCCAGATATCGAACAGCTTCTGCTGGTCGAAGCGGCCTTCGGCAATATTTTCGGCGGCAGCGCCGGCAATGCCATTGTCTTTGACGCGCGAGGCAAAGTCCTTGCCCCAGCCGGTGGTGTGATTCATTCGGCCGCCGCGTGCCATATATCCGGCCTGCTGGAGCGCCGCCTGCTCGAGCCGGGCATCGGGGGCGAGCGGCCCCAGACCCGCCGAAGCGCGGATGCCGGCCAGCGTGCCGGCGGCGGAAGCAGAGACACCGGCGCTTTCACCGGTAGGCAGCACGGCGGTTGCGCAGGCGGTGAGCCCGGCAAGGGCGCCAAGGCCGGCAGCTCTGAGCAGCACGCGCCTGCTTAGGCTTGGTTGGGCCTGATAATTTTCGATTTTCGTAACGGTCATGCCCGCCTGACATAACCGCGATCATGGCTTTTGCCGGGCAGGGCGGTGAAAATGCGTGATGAATGGTTTTGACGCGATGGCACTGTGTCAGATTGATTTCACCGCTCAATCGAAACAGGCCTGCTCGGATGGCAGCATTCGCCCAGACGGCTGTTCGGGCTCGACACTCCCAGGAGCTCGATACCCAGTCAGGCCTTCACGGACAGAGAGTTTCTTTTGCCCTACCTTTGCGGCTTCACGAGCGCTGGCGAGGTATCCTCGGTTGCAAATTTTTGCTGGGGGATATCGCTTGCAGTGACGACCGGAGCGATTCGTACGCCTGAGCACCAAGCAGCCTTCGGTATTGGTCTTCGAGACGCTGATTGAAATCGTGGACGGTCCGGATCACCGCAAGCGCCGCGTCAGTTGCAACGATTAATTTGGCCCGTCGGTCGTTCGGATCATGCGAACGCCGAACATAACCAAGGCGCTCCAGTTCATCGATCAACTCACCCATCGATGCTTTGCCAATGCCAGCACGCTCTGCGAGGACGCTGGATCGGGTTCCTTCCGCGTCGATGTTGGCGAATACAGCGCCGTGTTTGGGCTTGATTGCCGAATGGCCGCTCTCCCGGAGAACCTGGACCAAAGCGCTCGCCGACGATTGATAAGCATAGAGAAGCAGAGACTGCGTGTATGGCTGATTATCCATCTTTCCAAACTTATATGGTGCCCATATAGTATGGCAACCGAACTATATGGCAGGAGGTCAGCATGGCTACCGGCAACGTCCGAACTGAAGGGGTGGAAAGTGTCGCGCACAGGCTGATCGAAGCTTGGAATCGTCACGATGCTCGCGCCTTTGCCGCCGTATTCGCGGCAGATGCCGAATTTACAAACGTCTTCGGGATGCAGGCGACTGGACGTGACAAGATCGAGCAGTTCCATGCCCCAATTTTTGAGAAGATGTTCAAGTACAGCCATCTATCCGCCGAAAGCGTGCGGAACAAGCTTGTTCGCCCTGATGTTGCCACGCTCGACCTGCGGTGGTCCATGACTGGCGCGCTCGATCCGATGGGAAACGAATGGCCGCGTCGGCGCGGATTAATCAGCGTAGTGGCGACGCGGGATCATGACGAATGGTTGATTGCAACGATGCACAATATGGAACTTGGGGACGATCAAATGGCAGAGTCTCAGGAGAAACTTCAACAGGATAAGTAGGCTCTTCGTTCACGTCAGGATCGAAAGCGACAGCCATCCAGCATAGTCAAGCCGATCTGATCGGGCAATGAGATCGAACGGCGGGTCAGGTGATCGGGATTGGCGAGCTATGCTACAGGAGTTGGTGCTGGATGGCCCGTGCCTTGTCCGGTTTGGCCGACCACAATGGCGCGCCTCATAGCCGGTCGCCTTGGTCTTGCGGGATCTAATGTATGAACGGCTTGGAGCGCTGGGCTCTCGCCGGCAGTTCTTGGCGGCGCGGTGATCGCCGGTCGGCTATTCCGCCGCCACGAGTTTGGTTTCCGGCGTCGATGTAGCCCGGCTGGCCCGATCGTCCTCGGTATCTTCCCACCAATCGCCCAGGGCGTCGATGAGTGGCACAAGCTTGAGACCGGGCTCCGTGAGGTCGTAATCCACGCGTAGCGGATAGCCGGTACGCGCCGTTCGCCGCACAATCCCGGCTTCCTCCAGCTTGCGTAGTTCGAGCGCCAGGATGCGGTGCGACACTGTCGGATTGTCACGCCTCAGGTCGCTGAAGCGCTTGGTACCGTCCTTGAGATAATAGAGCAGCAAGGTGGGCCAGCGACCGCTGAGCACACGCATGGTCTCCTCGATCGGGCAGCGTGAGACGACATCTTTCATGGCGGGGACCTGGTTACAGAATAGTGCGTAATTTACATGGGGCGACCAGCGTTTAGGGTCAAGTTTCGCTGCGCAGCGTGACCCCTAACATGGAAGAGAGAAAGAAATGGAACCTATTCTCCTTTACGGCTTCCCGCTGGGAAGTTCGATGGGGCTTGTCGCTGCTTTTGAACGCCTCGGACAGCCCTACCGCCTGTGTCGTGTCGACATGCTCGCTGAGATGAAGAACGACGCCTATGCTAGTATCAACGGCCGCCAGGAAACGCCGGTGTTGATCACCGACGAAGGCAGGGTACTCACCGAGACCATGGCGATTGCCGCCTGGCTCGAAGCTCGCGATACGCAACGTCGTATCAGCTTTGAGTCTCGCTCGCCGGAAGCCAACCGGATGCACCAGCTGATGGCTTTCGTGAACACCGGTTTCACCGCCGCTTTCACCCCGCTCTGGGCTGCTTATGAAATGGAGCCGGCCGAACCGGTGCTGCTGGCGACCTTGCGTGACTTTGGCCGCAAGGTCGTTACCAACCGCCATGACCAGCTCGAGGCGATGATCGTCGACACGGATTTCCTGGTCGGCGGCCGGCTGACGCTTGCCGATACCACGCTGATCGGCGTGGCGCGCTGGGCGGAGTTCCACCAGGCGGTCGACGGCGCCGCTTATCCCAAACTGGCGGCGCTACGCCGCCGCATCGAAGCCGATCCGGCCGTGCGTTACGCACAGGCCATCGAGGGTGGCGAAAAGCCGGCGGGTTCGGGTGCCTGTCTTGGCCATGTCCCGCTGGCCGAAGTGATCGATCGTTTCGCTGCCTAGCTTTTGTCACGCATCTCAGCCGCGCGGCGCCAAAGTGTGGTGCCGCGCGGTGACCGCCTGTGGCTTTAGCCGGGCAGGGCAAACAATCCGTGCACGATTAGTCAGGTGATCAGGTGGGATGCGTTGACACGCATCCAGTCGGCCAGCGAATCCAGCGTGCCACGCAAGGTTCTACCCAGCGGCGTTATCTCATACTCCACGCGCGGCGGCATCTCGGCATAGACCCTCCGATAGACCAGACCGCGATGTTCGAACAGGCGCAGCTGCCGCGTGAGCTCCTTTTGCGTAATCGGTGCGACGGCCCTCTGGAGCTCGCCGAAGCGGATCGGACAACCGGTGACGATCAGGCGATAAAGAATGGGAATGGCCCATTTTCCCGAAACCAGATTGACGAAATCGATCATCGGGCAACGATCGGTCGTGCCATTTCCGCCTTCGACTGGCGTTACCTCGATGGCTTTTGCCTGCGCCATGAAATTATTTCCTTTAGTACCCATTCGGTGCCTACTATACAAAGCATACTATCGTGTCGACAATGCCATTCTCATCGTCTTTGGGAAGGCAAATCATGGGTCGCCAAATCATGGGTCGCTTGAAAGGCAAATATGCCCTCATTACCGGGGCAACAGTGGCATCGGTCTCGAAACCGCGCGCCAGTTCCTGGCCGAGGGTGCGACGGTGGCAATCACTGGCAGGAGCCCGTCCGGGCTGGAAGCTGCGCAGCGCGAGCTGGGCGGATCGGCGCAGGTGATCAGGAATGATGCCGGCAACCTCGCTGATCAGCGTGCGCTTGCCGCCGAACTCGCGCAGTGCTGGCCTCGGCTCGACATACTGAACATCAACGCCGGCGATGTGATGCATCAGCCCCTTCAGGATTGGGACGAGGTGGTCTATGACCGTCTGATGCAGACCAATCTCAAGGGGCCGTTCTTTTTGATCCAAGCCCTGTTGCCGATGTTCTCCAACCCGTCATCGATCATCCTGTGCGGTTCGGTCAGTGCCCATATCGGCCTGCCCCAGAGTAGCGCCTACGCCGCCAGCAAGGCTGGCCTCCTGTCGTTGGCGCGCACCCTCTCGGGTGAGATGATCGAGCGCGGTATTCGCGTCAATGGCCTCAGCCCCGGGCCGACCGAGACGCCGGCCTTGGGCAAGCTGGGTCTGCCCGAAGCGGACGAGAAGGCGCTTGGCGATCAGATACGCGCGCTAGTGCCGATCGGCCGGATGGGCAAACCCTGGGAACTCGCCAAGGCGGCGGTGTTTCTAGCATCGGATGAGTCGAGCTTCGTCGTTGGCACGGAACTGCTCGTCGATGGTGGCGTCGGAAATCTATAACCGGGATTTACCATCGTGACCATCGACTTGGCGACAATCACCCCTAAATCGACTACCATAGTGCTTATACGAGAAGTGGCAGCTACGGGCGGCCATCCTGGCGGCGGCCGTCCCGACCCACGGGAGAAAGGTTATGGCCGGCTTTCATGTCATGGCGGACGCACGTGGAATGCATGTACAGCCCACGGTGCGCCGCATCAGCACCGAGGATCTGCTCGATGCGCTCCGTCTCGGCGTAGAGGATTTCTGGGCCAAGCCGTCGCACTACGTGTTCCTGTGCCTGATCTATCCGGTGGTCGGCCTGATCCTGACGCAGTGGACGTCGGGCTCGAACGCCATCCAACTCATCTATCCGCTGATGTCCGGCTTCGCTTTGGTCGGTCCGTTCGCCGCTATCGGCCTTTACGAAATCAGCCGCCGGCGCGAGTTCGGCATGGATACATCCTGGTGGCATGCGCTCGACGTGCGCCACTCTCCGGCGCTGCCCGCGATTGCGGTCATCGGTATCATGCTGGTGGTACTGTTCCTGCTCTGGCTGTTCACCGCGCAATCGATCTACACCAGCCTGTACGGCAATCAGCCTCCGGCCTCTATTGTCGGCTTTATTCGCGAGGTGCTGACGACCAGCAAGGGTTGGACGCTGATCCTGCTCGGCAACCTGGCCGGATTCGCCTTTGCCGCGATCGTGCTGGCGACGACCGTCGTCGCCTTTCCGCTGCTGCTCGACCGCGATGTCGGCGCGGTCTCGGCAATCGAGACGTCGGCAAGGGCAGTTCTGACAAACCCGCTGCAGATGGCGCTGTGGGGCCTGATGGTCGCCGTGCTGCTGGTCATCGGCTCGATCCCGCTATTTGCCGGGCTTGCCGTCGTCATGCCCATCCTTGGCCACGCGACCTGGCATCTTTACCGCAGGGTGGTCGAACCGGAGCGGGCACAGCCGGGCCGGCGGCCGATGTAGGACCGATCAGCGTTGCGCGTCGGTTGCCATCTTGACGGCCAGCGCGGTCAGTACCGTGCCCATCATCCAGCGCTGGATCACCAGCCATAGCGGCCGCCCGGCGAGGAAGATGGCGATCGAGCCGGCCGTCACCGCGATGATGGCGTTGACGGTCAGGCTGATCGCGACCTGCGTGGCACCGAGCACCAGAAGCTGCGACAGCACGTGGCTCTTGTCGGGGCTGATGAATTGCGGCAGGAGCGACAGATAGAGCACTGCCACCTTTGGGTTGAGCAGGTTGGTCATCAGACCCATGGCGAACAGCTTGCGCGGTCTGTCTTTCGGCAGTTCGCGGATCTGGAAGGGCGAGCGCCCGCCGGGCTGCACCGCTTGCCAGGCGAGCCACAGCAAATAGAGCGCGCCGGCAAGGCGCAGCACATCATAGGCAAAGGGCACGGCGAGCAGCAGCGCGGTGATGCCGAACGCCGCCGACAGCACGTAGAACAAAAAACCGAGCGCCACACCGCCCAGCGAGATCAGCCCGGCCTTCGGCCCTTGCGACAGCGAGCGCGAGATCAGATAGATCATGTTTGGGCCGGGCGTCAGCACCATGCCGAGGCAGACCAGCGCAAAGGCAAGGTGGTTGGCGGGTTCAGGCAAGAGCGCATCTCCGGATGAGGACACTCACCACATGCTTCCATCACCCGCAAGGGTATGAGGGCAGGAGCCTTTGCGCCAGTACGCCGGGGCCCCTGCCTTAGTCGCCAATCCCATCGCCTTCAGCCGACGATGCGCAGGTTCGACAATTCGTTGGCGATTTCCTTGAAATTGTCGGACAGCGTCGCGCCTGTCGCATTCCAGAACAGCTTGGCCGGCTTGCTCGGGTCCGCCGGATCCTTGCGGAAGCGCGAATCCGAGGAACATGCCTTCAGCGCATCGATTGCCTTCTTGTCGCCGGCATCTGTGGGTGACAGGTCGAGCGCCACCGTCATCACCAGAATATTTGAATTCTTTGCATTGGCGCAGAGCGTTTTCATCTGCTCGTCGAGTGCTGCCGTGTAGTTGGCACCGGTATAGGTGGTCTTGCCAATATCGGTGCTGGTATTCATGAACAGGCGGGTTACGCTTCCAGATCCCGGATAGGTCAGGCCGGTGTAGCCGTAGGCGGCGTAGGTCGACCTGTTGTTGGCGTAGCTGCTGTCGCTGACGGCGCTATAGGTATTGGCTCCGTCGGTCAGCACCACGACCACCTTGTCGTTGCCCCTCTCGCTGTTCGGCCGACCATCGGTGAACGGTGGGTTGCTCGATACAGTTCGCCAGCCCCAGGCAAGGCCCTCCGGCACGTTCGTGTTGCCGTTCGGCGCCATGGCGTCGATGGCGTCCTTGATCTCCTGCTTCTCTGCGTCCTGGCTGACGTCCTTTAACGGCGTGATCGGGTTGGTGGTGCAGGAGGAATTCGGCCCATCGCCTGCGGCTGCGGATTGCGAACCGTATGGTTTTACCAGGAAATATTTGCGCATGTCAGACTGGCGCTGGGAAGCGGTAGGACCGGCGACATAGGGCCAATCGGCCCACCAGTTGTTGCCGTAATTGTAGGACGTGCCGATGACGTCGTTGATGCCGTCACGGTTGAAATCGAGCCACAGAGTGCCAGCCTCATCCGGGGCGAACATCGGCACGAAAAGCGTGGCCGGCGCGGCTGTATCGGGCGTGGTGTCGTCGACATTGTAGGGATATGGCCTTGCCTCGACGCAACCTTGCCAGCTCGCATAGCGGCTTGTGGTGTAGATATATTCCGGTGCGCTCCAGTGGCCGTACTGGCAGGTGCCGTTCCTCTTGTATGTGTCGCAGACATATTGCTTCGAATTGGGTACCTCTTCGCGGCCCGATTCGACCGTCATGTCGGCGTAGAGGCTGAAACGGGTCAGCGGCTGGTCCTTGGTCTCGCCCCAGCCGGCGCCGCGCTTGTACCAGACGCCGTTGAGCTTCTCGGCATATTTGTCCGGATTGTTGGCGGCACTCATCGTCGTCCAGTCGAAATCCTCGTGCTGGATCGGGGAGATGCCGTCCTGATCCATCCAGCCGTCCTGGTCGTGGGTAGGGCCGACATTGACCGAGGCCGCAAACGGCACGAGAGAAAACTGCACCGGTTTGGTGATCTGCTTCATCTGCTGCGCCTGAAGCGCCAGCGTATCGACAAGCTGCTTGGCGGCCGACTTCAGCAGGTTTATTCGCTTCTCGCCGGTGCCGGAGCCGAGATCACTCATCGAGCCGGAATTATCCAGCACAAGCGCGACTTCGAGGGTGTTCTTGAGGCGGAGTTCCGAACATTCGGTGAAGGTCGTGTCGCTTGCCGTGCCGCCGATCAGCAGGCTGGCGGCCGGTAGAAAATAGGGATGGAAGGTGAGGCTGGCGCAGAGCATCAGGGTGCCGCCGCCGGCATTGTTGTTGGGCAGCGTGACGGTCAGCGCTGTATTCGCCGGGTCGATACGTGCGAGATTGGTTTCGAAAAATGTCTTGGCGTAGGCCTTGACGTCGTCGTCGCTGGCGCCGGCAACGATCTGCTGGGCGGCGGCGAGGCCGGCCGCATCAAGGGCGTTCAGCGTTTCGTGCTTTTGGCGCAGCAACTCCCCGTAGTCGACACTGAGCGCCAGACCGGCCATCAGCGGCACAATGGTGATTGCAGTCATTAACGAGTAGTTGCCACGTCTGTCGTGTCGGAATTCTCCGACTATTGCCTTCAGCATTCCCGCCCGCCCCATTTTTCCCGGACGATGCCACGCATTTTTAAATTTCCGATTGCTGAAATACGTTCAAGGCCGGTACGGGTTTTCAATCCCTGTTAACCACGCGTCCGCAATCGGCAATGCTGCTCCGAGCTTCCCGCGGCAAAGCCTCTAAAAAAGGGGATAAGGCGCTGGAAAAGAAAAGCTTTCACCATCGCGTGCTCGCCGGCGTCCCCGTGCGACAATCTTGCGGCGCTATGAAAGCTGGTGACAGGGTGAAGCGCTTCGGTTAATCCCAGCCGGTCGCGGCGGACCGTCGGTCGCGGCGCTTGCAAGCATCATGGTACAGGGACAACGGCATGGCGGATTCGCCCGACATCATCGGTTCGCTCGCAGACTTGTCGGGAGCCTATTCAGCCATCCTGTGCGACGTCTGGGGCGTGGTGCACAACGGCGAATGGCATTTCCCGGCGGCGGCTGCCGCGCTGATCGCTGCTCGCGCGGCGAAAATACCTGTCGTGCTGATCACCAATTCGCCGCGTCGCAGCGCCGACGTGGTGGCGCAGATGAACGCCATCGGCGTTCCTCCCGCCGCCTACGACCGTGTCGTGACGTCCGGCGACGTTACCCGCGACCTGATCGCGGAAGGGCCGCGAAAGATCTTCCACATAGGCGCCGATCGGGATTTCACGCTCTATGAGGGCCTCGACGTCGAACTCGTCGAGGAGTTCGAAGCATCCGGCGTGGTCTGCACTGGCCTGTTCGATGACGAGGTGGAGAAGCCGGAGGATTATGCCGATCTTCTGCTGCGGCTGCGTGCCAGGAACCTGCCCTTCATTTGCGCCAATCCCGACATCGTCGTCGAGCGCGGCGAACGCATGATCTGGTGCGCGGGCGCTTTGGCCCGCGAATACGCACAGCTTGGCGGACGCACGCTGATCGCCGGCAAACCCTACGCGCCGGTCTATGATGTCGCCATGAAGGAGATCGCCGTCATTCTCGGCCGCCCGGTCGAGCGTTCGCAAGTTCTGGCCATCGGCGACGGCATGATGACCGACATCAAGGGCGCGGCCGACAATGGCTTCGACGTGCTCTACGTATCGGGCGGGATCCATGCCCGTGATTACGGTGAGACGCTGCAGCCGGATCCGGCCAGGCTCGCGGCCTTCCTGGAAAAATATGGCTACAGGCCGGTCGCGGTGATTCCCAGGCTGCAATAGGTTCAAGCCATGACGGCCATGTTCGAACGCATTTCCGCAACCGCACCGCTGCCGGCCCATCTGCGCGGCGGCGTGGTGGCTATCGGCAATTTCGACGGCGTCCACCGCGGCCACCAGGCGGTGCTCGAACGCGCGCGCGCCGAAGCGGAGCGTCGCGGCGTACCCGCCCTGGTGCTGACCTTCGTACCGCATCCGCGAAAGGTGTTCAGGCCGGACATGCCGTTGTTCGTGCTGACGCCGCCGCCGATGAAGGCGCGGCTGTTGTCGCATCTGGGCTTTGCGGCGCTGGTCGAGCAGCCGTTCACACGCGAGTTCGCCGCCTTGTCGGCGGAGGCTTTCGTCACCGGCGTGCTCGAGCGCAATCTCGGCATAAGCCACGCCGTCACCGGCTTCGATTTCCATTTCGGCAAGGACCGCCAGGGCGGCCCGGCCTATCTGATGGCTGCCGGCGAGCGCCACGGCTTCGGCGTCACGCTGGTGGATGCGTTTCGCGACGAAAGCGCCGAGGTGGTGTCGTCGAGCCGCATACGCACGCTGCTGTGCGAGGGCAATGTGGCCGAGGCCGCCGGTTTGCTCGGCTACCGTTTCACCGTCGAGGCGGAGGTGATCGGCGGCCAGCAGCTCGGCCGGACACTCGGCTTTCCGACCGCAAACATGAGGCTTTCGCCGGAAGCCACCCTCAAGGAAGGGATTTATGCCGTCCGCTTCCGCCGCGCCGACGGTTCGCTTCACGATGGCGTCGCCAGCTTCGGCCGCCGGCCGACGGTCGACGACAATGGCGCGCCATTGCTGGAGACCTTCGTCTTCGACTTTTCCGGCGACCTCTACGGCGAGATTTGTGCCGTGTCCTTCTTCGGCTACCTGCGCTCGGAGGTGAGATTCGACGGGCTTGACGCGCTGGTCGCCCAGATGAAGCGTGACGAGGCCGAGGCGAAGGCACTGCTCGCCGGCGTCAGGCCGCTTTCCGGGCTGGACGCGGCCATAGCTTTTTAGAGCATGGTCCCGAACCGAAGGTCAGCGAAGCAAAAAAGTGGGAACCGGTTTTCCGATTAAGATCATGCTCAACCAGAATTTATCTCTTCAGCGCCAAGCCAAGAGCGATGAAGCTCCAACCCTGGAAGATCAGGTCGACGGCCAGGAACAGGCCCAGCACCCACACGCTGTTGACCGGCCAGCCCATGGCGATGACCAGTCCCGCCAGCGCGCTGATGACGCCGGCCGCGACCACCCAGCCCCAGCCGGGCTGTGGCCGGTGGCTGTAGCCGACCCAGGCCCTGAGCACGCCTGAGGCAAGAAGCGCGACCGCCAGGAGGAAGGTCAGCACCGTCGAGGCGAGGACCGGATTGTCGAACGCGAAGAAGCCGGCGACGGCATAGAGGAGGCCGCTGAGCAGCCAATAGAAGAAGCGGCCCCATGTCTTCACACCGAAGGCATGGATGATCTCGACAATGCCGGCCATCAGCATCAGCCAGCCCACGACAAAGACCGAGGCGACGGTTGCGATGAACAGATTGCCGAAGGCAATGCCGCCGAAGACAAGCAGCAGCACCCCGAGCGCGACGAACCATCCCCATTTCGCCCGCGTCTGGCTGATCGCATCTTTCAAGGCATCGCCGTGCAGTGTCATCGCCCTCTCCCTCAAGACTACTTGGCCTTTTTTGTCGGCTTTGAAGGTAACGCCGATGTGCCTTCTCGTAAAGCGAGCAGGCAGTGAGGGTCACACCCAGGCTCGGGCGGTACGCCTGCTTTTGGCAAGAGCAGCCGCTGCGAGTTTATTTCCGTGAAACGTGGGCTTGCGCCCTCAGGCCAAACCGTGGCCACGCCGAGGTTTAGTTGGAGAATAGCTCCTGTCCGCAAAGCGGCCGCAACGTCGAGCTTTGATACCGAGCCAGACCTCCAAACGCCGCGCAACGCCGGTCGCATCCGCATCCGCATGTCACAACCTTGCGTCCGGCATACGAATTGTCCGGCATCGGAATTCCCCCTCTTTTGAACCTTGCATCGTCGAGCAATCGAAAATTGGCTCACACGGCAGCGCACCGCCAATATGGCACGGACGTCGGGCGATTTCTCGCTGATGTTGATCTGGCTGATCGCAAGATGATCGTGGCGCTGGTTCATCGCTATATTTGCAAGCGGGCAATCGGTATCTTGTCGATGACGTTTGGCTGTTCGCCTTTCTCGGCGCTTGGCAAGACTGGGGGAGCAAAATGGGCGATGTGGACGAACACCTCGATCTGACAGAGATCAACGCCGTCCGCAGGCTGTTGACGTCAAAACCACGAACGGTCCGCTGGGACGAACGCCGGGCGCGGCTCGACGAAGTCGGTTCGGTCTGGCCGGTCGCGGAGGACATCCGATGCGAGCGCGTGGTTTTCGATCGCCTTGAGGGAGAGTGGTCCCTGGCGCCTGGGAGTGACAGGGATAAGGTTCTGCTCTTTTTCCACGGTGGTGGCTACTGCTCCGGCTCCCTTAAAAGTCATCGTCGAATGGTTACCGAGGCAGGTCGGGCAATGGGAATACGCACCCTCGCGATCGACTATCGCCGCGCACCGGAACATCCTTTCCCTGCGCAACATGAAGACGCACTCACCGCATGGCGCTTTCTGAGCCGGCAAGGCATCGCGTCGGATCGCATCGTGGTTGGCGGAGACAGTGCGGGCGGCAACCTCACTCTGTGCCTGGTCAGTATATTGCGCACGGCAGGCGAGCCGTTGCCGCAATGTCTTTGGCTGGTTTCGCCCTGGACGGACCTTTCGATGTCCGGCGCGACACTATCAACCAAGGACGCAATCGACCCTATCATCCACCGGGCGTATTTGGAGGAACTGGCAACGGCCTATGTTCCCAATGGCGTTGGTCGGCGCGATCCGCTGATCTCGCCCTTGTTCGCCGATCTGAGCGGATTTCCCCCAATGCTGATACAAGCCGGTTCGGCCGAGACGCTGTTGTCGGACGCAACTCGGCTCGCCGAAGCCGCTGGCGCGGCTGACGTTAAAGTAGGTCTCGAAATTTGGCCGCATATGATTCACGCTTGGCCGGTTTGGAATGCGGGGTTGAGCGCCGGTCGCCGTGCCCTTCACAGCGCAGGCATGTTTGTCCGCGAATGTTTGTAACCCCTGCCGAGCCAACTGCTATCGTATTCCAAACACTTGATCTGGAATCTTGGTGCGCCAAACAATCGACTGCAACGCGGAACAGGCCGGCCAACGCGGCCAATGTTGCGGATATTAAGTCAAATTTTACCGAACTGGCGCCATGGCTTCAGTCAAGGCTGGTTGTATCGGCCAATGCGTTCGACGTATGGAGTAACGATGCGGTCTGTCCCGACGGTCTTGGCCGCATTCATGCTCGGCACCTGCGGCGTTGCCAAGGCCGGCGAGGGCACCTTCGGCTGGCTGTCCGGAGACTGGTACCTGACGGTCGGCGCCACCGGCATGGTTGCTCCGAATTTCGAGGGCGGCAAGAAGTACCTGCTCAGTGCCTCGCCGATCATCTCGCTCGGCAAGGCTGGTCCCGCGGCGCGCTTCACCTCGCGCAACGACAATATTTCATTGGCATTGATCGACGATGGCGGCGTCCGCGCCGGCCTGACAGGCAAGTTCCTGTTTTCCCGCGACGGTGGTGACGCCGACGAATTGAAGGGTCTCGACCCGGTGCGCTGGGGCGGCGAGGCTGGCGGCTTCTTCGAATTCTATCCTTTGGATTGGCTGCGTGCCCGCGCCGAATTGCGGCACGGCATTCGCGCCCATAACGGTTTTGTCGCCGACATCGCCGCCGACGCCTTTTACGATGTGACGCCCGACGTCAGGATTTCGGCCGGACCGCGCGTTTCGTTCGCCTCATCGGACTATTTCGACGCCTATTACGGCGTTGATGCCAAGGAGTCCCTGGCCTCGGGACTTAGCGAATATCATCCCGGCGGCGGGGTGAAGTCGGCGGGCCTGGGCGGCGCGGTGACCTGGAAGGTGACCGAGCCGATGACGGCCAGTCTGTTCGGCGAATATTCCCGCCTGATGGGCCCGGCCGCCGATTCCAGCCTGGTCAAGGAGCGCGGCTCCAGGGAGCAGTTCATGATCGGCGTGTCGACGACCTATCGCTTCGATTTCTCGATGTGAGCGGGCGGGCGTCGGCTCATTTGATCAAACGGCTGTCGAACGGATAATGGTATAGGCCCGCAATCGTAATGCGTGACGCATCGTCATGGGTCGGGTTGAGCAGATAGTTGTTTGCCTTGCGCATTATGATCGAAGGAATTTTCATGAGCGCGTAACGATTGGCCGAGAGAAAGTCCGTGCCCTGTCGCCGTGTTGATTCCATGTCCTTGTCCCAGCCGTCATGGATAACCGGTTCGGTCATTTCTATTCCGTCCGGAACGTCGATTTCGATAAGCTGGTAGGTTTCCGGAACGGTTTCGCGCGTCGCATGCACCAGTATCTCCAGCAGTGCCGTCGAAGGGTGGTCGGTGCAATAGACGATGGGCATTCCGCGCCTGTTCCATCTTCCATCAACGAGCGTTCCGCCACGACCCGAGAGATCCGCGAAATTGGAGATGCGCCAGATGCGCATCGTCAGGCAAGCATGCCAAAGTCGATACGGATAAGCTCTTCGGAAACGACGTGGGCGCCGGTCTCTGTCTCAAGGAGATCGATCGGCCTTGCACCATCCAATGCTATGATCTCGCTTCTCAGCCAACGCTGGGCTTTCTCATGGCTACCGAATACCCGATCCGCCTGCTCGGCGATGCGTTCAAGGCGCAGGGCGCGGTCGGATTCAGCTGGCGAAAGCGGCTCGGCATGTTCCTTGCGACGCGCCAGCGTGCGGCGGGGGGCAACGATACGATAGAGTTCTTCGCTACTGAAACCCAGACTGCGCAGATGATCGATCTTGTCCGTAGGGACGGAAAAGTCGTGTGTTGCGCGAATTGCCCTTGCTGCGACCGACATGAATTGTTTCCTTGGCACTGCAGGCCATTCTGCTTGCCATTTGCCTACAAATGTATGCGCAATTGGCACCTTCCGCAAGGAAGCATCAGAGTTCGGGCTTTTCAATATCGCCTGTCTCGGTTAAAAGCCCAGCCATGACGAGCTTTTCGCGCCTTCTCGCGCCTGCGATACGAATTACAGGCCCGGTGCTCCGGGCGGCCTGACCGCCGCCGGAGCCGCCGGGAATCTTGCGCGCGGCCTCTCGCGCTTTTTCCAGATCATGATAGTTCAACGCCCGGGCTCTTTTGCCGCCGGCAACGCATATGGCAGACGAATGACTGATACCGAGACCGCCGAGACGATCGATTATTCCAAAACGCTCTACCTGCCGCAGACGGATTTCCCGATGCGCGCCGGGTTGCCGGAAAAGGAACCGCTGCTGGTCAAGCGCTGGCAGGACATGGACCTTTACCGCAAGTTGCGCGAAGACGCAGTCGGCCGCGAAAAATACGTGCTGCACGACGGCCCGCCCTACGCCAATGGCAACATCCATATCGGCCACGCACTGAACAAGATCCTCAAGGACGTCATCACCCGCTCGTTCCAGATGCGCGGCTATGACTCGAACTATGTACCAGGCTGGGATTGCCACGGCCTGCCGATCGAATGGAAGATCGAGGAGCAGTACCGCGCCAAGGGCAAGAACAAGGACGAGGTGCCGGTCAACGAGTTCCGGCAGGAATGCCGTGAGTTTGCGGCGCACTGGATCAAGGTGCAGGGTTCCGAATTCCAGCGGCTCGGCGTCGTCGGCGACTTCGACAATCCCTATACGACGATGGCTTTCCATGCCGAGGCGCGCATCGCCGGCGAGCTGCTGAAATTCGCCATGTCCGGCCAGCTCTATCGCGGCTCCAAGCCGGTGATGTGGAGTGTGGTCGAGCGCACCGCGCTGGCCGAGGCGGAGGTCGAATACCAGGACTATGAGTCGGACACGATCTGGGCGAAGTTTCCGGTCGTCAGCCTCGCTCGCCAGGTCATCAACATCAAGGATGGGCAGCCAGCCCTTGATCCCAAGCTGACGCAGACGTCGCTCGATCTGCTTGATGCCAACGTCGTCATCTGGACGACGACGCCGTGGACGATCCCCGGCAACCGCGCCGTCAACTACTCGCCGCGCATCAATTATGGTCTCTACGAGGTTACGGCGGCCGAGAACGCCTTTGGTCCTCAGCCCGGCGAAAAGCTGATCTTTGCCGAGAAGCTTGCGGACGACGCTGCCGCGAAGGCCAAGGTCACTCTGAATCGGCTTCGCAGCGTTGGCGCCGAAGAGCTTGAAAACCTTACGCTTTCGCATCCCCTCAAAGCTCTGGGTGGCGGCTACGATTTCCCCGTGCCGATGCTCGCCGGCGATCACGTCACCGACGATGCCGGCACCGGTTTCGTCCACACCGCGCCGGGACATGGCCGCGAAGACTTCGACGCCTGGATGGATGCTGCCTCTGATCTTCGCCAGCGTGGCATCGACACCGCGATCCCCTTCACCGTCGACGATGCCGGCTTCTTCACCAAGGACGCGCCGGGCTTCGGCCAGGACCGCGAGGGTGGAGCGGCGCGCGTCATCGACGACAATGGCAAGAAGGGCAACGCCAACCAGGCTGTCATCGACGAGCTGATCAAGCGCAACGCGCTGTTCGCGCGCGGCCGCCTGAAGCACTCCTATCCGCATTCCTGGCGCTCGAAGAAGCCGATCATCTTCCGCAACACGCCGCAATGGTTCGTCTATATGGACAAGGAGCTTGGCGACGGCACGACGCTGCGCAGCCGCGCCCTGAAAGCCATCGACGATACCCGCTTCGTGCCCGCCGCCGGCCAGAACCGCATCCGCGCCATGATCGAGGAGCGCCCCGACTGGGTGCTGTCGCGCCAGCGCGCCTGGGGCGTGCCGATCGCCGTCTTTGCCGATGCCGACGGCAATGTGCTGCGCGACGAGGCAGTCAACCTGCGCATCATGGACGCCTTCGAGAAAGAAGGCGCCGACGCCTGGTTCGCCGCCGGCGCCAAGGAGCGGTTCCTCGGCAATCACGATGCCTCGAAATGGCAGCAGGTCATGGACATCCTCGATGTCTGGTTCGATTCAGGCTCGACGCATGCCTTCACGCTTGAGGACCGGCCCGACCTGAAATGGCCGGCCGACGTCTATCTCGAAGGCTCCGACCAGCATCGCGGCTGGTTCCACTCCTCGCTGCTCGAAAGCTGCGGCACCAGGGGCAGGGCGCCCTACGACACCGTCGTCACCCATGGCTTCACCATGGATGAGGAGGGGCGGAAAATGTCGAAGTCGCTCGGCAACACCGTCGTGCCGCAGGACGTCATCAGGCAGTCCGGCGCCGACATCTTGCGGCTGTGGGTGGTGACGACCGATTATTGGGAGGACCAGCGGCTCGGCAAGAACGTGCTGCAGACCAATATCGACGCCTACCGCAAGCTGCGCAACACCATCCGCTGGATGCTGGGCACGCTCGCCCACGACGATGGCGAGGAGGTGCCGCTGGATAGGATGCCTGAACTGGAGCGGCTGATGCTGCACCGGCTCGCTGAACTCGATGAGGTCGTACGCTCGGGCTACGACGCGTTCGAATTCAAGCGCATCACCCGCGCGCTGCTCGACTTCATGGTGGTAGAGCTGTCGGCCTTCTATTTCGACATCCGCAAAGACGCGCTTTACTGCGAAGCGCCTTCCAGCGTGAAGCGCAAGGCTTCCGTGCAGGTGGTGCGCCATCTCTTCGACTGCCTGGTGAAATGGCTGGCGCCGATGCTGCCCTTCACCATGGAAGAGGCTTGGCTCGACCGTCATCCGGATGCGGTCTCCGTGCATCTCGACCAGTTCCCGGAAATCCCGGCGGACTGGAGGAACGAAGCGCTGGCGGAGAAGTGGCGCAAGGTTCGGCAGGTTCGCCGTGTCGTCACCGGGGCGCTGGAAATTGCCCGCGCGCAGAAGGTCATCGGCTCTTCGCTGGAAGCGGTGCCGGTCGTTACCCTCGACGATGCCGTGCTCGAAGCGGCGATCGCCGATGTCGATATGGCCGAGATGGCGATCACCAGCGATCTGGTAATCGTGCACGGCAAGGCGTCGGCGGGCAGCTTTACCCTCGACGACGTCAAGGGCGTCGCCGTGGTCGTCGAGAAGGCGGAGGACCGTGGCCTGGTGAAGTGCGCGCGCTCCTGGCGCTACACCGCCGATGTCGGCTCAGATCCGGAATTCCCGGATGTTTCGGCCCGTGACGCCGCTGTTCTGCATGAGCTGAAGGCTTTGAGCCGTCTTTAAGGCGGTGCACAAATGCCACGGCGGGCGGCCGATCGGCCCCCCGCGCGTTGCCCTTAACGAGTGGTTGAGGTAAACACGCGAAACTCCGGACGACAAATTGTCGCCGGAATTCCGTCGGAAGAGCATAGGCGATGGGGACCGGACCTTTCTTTGGCCGGCGGCAATCGAGAGGCTGTCTACAGTGGGACTTTTTGGCATGACCGAGAGAACTTACGCGCGCGTTGCGCTGCTGGCGCCGCTTGTCGTATCGGGCCTCGCTTTGTCCGGCTGCATGGGCTCGCCCACTTACGGGACCGACAAGACCGCGGGCGCGCAGCTTGCCGGCGACCTCACCGGGGCTTTTTCCTTCGCACCCAAGCGCAAGGATAGTATCGACTACAAGCCGCGCCCCACGCTGGTGAAGCCAGGGCCGGGGCAGAAGGAAGTCTTGCCGCCGCCGCAGGAAAGCATCGAGACGGCGAGTGCCGAATGGCCCGAATCGCCGGAGCAGCGCCGTGCCCGCCTGCGCGCCGATGCCACCCTGCATCAGGACGACCCGGCCTACCAGGCGCAGGTCATCGATGACGTGCAGACGGATCCGGCGTCGGTCAAGGCCGCGCTGAAGCTGTCGGGCTCGAGCCACCCGCCAGCCTGGACTCCGGCCGATTCGGACAAGAGCCGCGCCGCGGAAATCATGCGCCGCCGGGCTGAAGGCAAACAGGGCGACCCGACCACCCGCAGATATCTGAGCGAGCCACCGATGCAATACCGCGCTGCCGCCGCCACCGCGCCGCAGGGTGACCTCGGCGAGGACGAGTACAAGAAGGAACGCCGCCTCAAGAGGGAGGCGGCCGCCAAGAGTAAGAGCGGCGGCATGTTCGACTGGCTGCCCTGGTAGGCTGACGGCGCCAGAGACGTTCTTGCCCTGGATTGGCTGACTTGGATGGACCGTCTGCTGGACCAGAAAATCAGGCTCCGCGTCGCTCGCGAAAAAAGTCCTTCAGCAATGCTGCTGCTGCGTTCTCGGCCATGCCCGGATAGATGTCGGGCACATGGTGGCAGGTCGGTGACGTGAAGAAGCGAACGCCGTTGACCACTGCGCCGCCCTTCTCGTCCGCAGCGCCGAAATAAAGCCGGCGCAGCCTGGCGAAGGAGATGGCGCCGGCACACATGGCGCACGGCTCCAGCGTCACATAGAGATCGTGGCCGCTGAGCCGCTCGCTGGAAAGCTTGCGGCAGGCCTCGCGGATCGCCAGCATCTCGGCATGGGCGGTGGGATCGGCAAACTCGCGGGTGCGGTTGCCGGCACTCGCAACGACCGTATCGCCGCCGACGACGACCGCGCCAACCGGCACCTCGCCACGCTGGGAGGCGGCTTCGGCTTCTTTCAGCGCCAGCGCCATGAAATCCTGCCGCTTCACGCGGTTTCCATTCCGATTATCTCCTCGCCACTAGAGCGCGATCCTGTTACTACCCGCGCAAACGAGCAAAGGCCACATGGACGACAAAAACAAGAAATTCCCGCGCAAGGCCGGCCCGAAGCCGGCAGGGTCGCGTGGTCGCGATAGCGCTCCCGGCAAGGGCGGCAAGCCGCCCTTCGGCGCCAAAAAACCCTACACTCCGCGCGGCGACCGGACGGCGGCCGCCGAAGGCGAACGGCCGAAGCGCGACTTCAAAGGCGGCGACCGGCCATTCAGCAAAGGGCCGCGTCCGGAAGGCAAGCCTTATGAAAAGCGCGAGGGTCCACGCAAGCCTTATGCACCGCGCGGCGACCGGCCGGCAGCTGCCGAAGGCGACCGGCCATTCAGCAAGCGCCCACGACCCGAAGGCACGCCTTATGAAAAGCGCGAAGGTCCGCGCAAGCCTTACACTCCGCGCGGCGACCGGCCGGCAGCTGCCGAAAGCGAGCGCGGCGAGAGGCGCTTCGACCGTCCCAAGCGTGATTTTGGCGATCGTCCCAAGCGTGATTTTGGCGGCGATCGACCGCAAGGGGCACAAAGGGCACAGGTGGCATCGGAAGGCGGCTTCAAGCCGCGCCCGCGTCGCGTCGAGGCAACGGAAGAAGCCGGCGAACGCATTGCCAAGCGGCTGGCGCGTGCCGGCCTGGCCTCGCGCCGCGACGCCGAGGAACTGATTGCGGCCGGCCGGGTCAAGATCAATGGCAAGGTGTTGTCCTCGCCGGCCTTCAA
This sequence comes from Mesorhizobium sp. M0768, assembly GCF_040320195.1. Lineage (NCBI taxonomy): Bacteria > Pseudomonadati > Pseudomonadota > Alphaproteobacteria > Hyphomicrobiales > Phyllobacteriaceae > Mesorhizobium > Mesorhizobium sp. M0768. The sequence goes on from NZ_JAMYPD010000011.1 coordinate 48,636, forward strand.
CGTCATGCCCGGCGACATCATCCATCTCGACGGCATGGAGATCCCGCCGATCGAGCGCACCAGGCTGTTCCTGTTCCACAAGCCGGCCGGCGTGGTCACGACAAACCGCGATCCCGAAGGCCGCAAGACCGTCTTCGATGTGCTGCCGCCCGGGCTGCCGCGGCTGATGACCATCGGCCGGCTCGACATCAACACCGAAGGCCTGCTGCTGCTCACCAATGATGGTGGCCTGTCGCGCGTGCTCGAACTGCCGGCGACCGGCTGGTTGCGACGCTACCGCGTGCGCGTTCACGGCAAGGTCGAGGAAAGCGCGCTTGCAGGGCTGCGCGAAGGCATTGCCGTCGACGGTGTCTTTTATGGCGCCATCGAGGCGACGCTCGACCGCGAGCAGGGTTCGAACGCCTGGCTGACACTCGGCCTGCGCGAAGGCAAGAACCGCGAGGTCAGGAACATCCTGGGCGCGCTCGGTCTCGACGTGACGCGGCTGATCCGCATTTCCTACGGGCCGTTTCAACTCGACGATTTGCCGGAAGGCCATGTGCTGGAGATCAAGGGCCGCGTGCTGCGCGACCAGCTCGGCGAGCGCCTGGTCGAAGAGTCCGGCGCCAATTTCGATGCCGATATCGCCAAGCCGTTTTCCAACAAGCCGGTCAGGCGTGAGCGCGAGGAGGAGCCCGAGCGGCCGAAATTCACCCGCGACGGCGAACGCCGGCCGATCGGCGAGGGCGGCCTGATCAAGAACCGCAAGCGCCGCGAAGGCAGCCGCGACGAAGCGCTCGGCAAGCTGTCGACAAGCCCTGACAGGAGCTTTGGGCCAAAAAAGAGCTTTGGCGAGCGTGGCCCCAGACCTGAACGCAGCGACTTCGGGGACAAACCCCGCGGCGACAAGCCTCGTGGCGGCTTCGGTGGGAAAAAATCCGAACGCGAGCAGCGGCCGATCGAGCCGCCGGGCCAGCGCAAGGCCAATGTCTGGATGGCGCCGGGCGCACGGCCGATCGGCAAGGGCAGGGCGGAGGCAGACGCCGCCAAGGCGGCGGAAAACAAGGCGCGCAAGGCATCGTTCAAGCCGTCTTACGGCAAGCCCGGCGGCAAGCCGCAAGGCGGCGGTGCAAAGCCGTTCGGCAAACCGCGCGGCGAGCGCCCGGATGGCCGTGGCGACCGGCCGCGCGGCGGCCCGAAGGGAAGCAATGCGGATCGTCGGCGGTGAGTTTCGCGGGCGTCCGCTGGCGACGCCCCGCACCTTTGCCATCCGCCCGACCACCGACCGCACGCGTGAGGCGGTCTTCAACGTGCTGGCGCATCGCTTTCCTGAAAAACTGGACGGCGCGCGCGTGCTCGACCTGTTCGCCGGCACCGGCGCGCTCGGCCTCGAAGCGCTGTCGCGCGGCGCCTCCTACGCTGTCTTCATCGAAGAATCCGCCGAAGGGCGCGGCCTGATCCGCACCAATGTCGAGGCCTTCGGCCTCACCGGCCGCACCAAGATATTCCGCCGCGACGCGACGGGCTTGGGCGAGGCGGGCACCATCGCCGCATTCGGCCTGGTCTTCGCCGATCCGCCCTATGGCAAAGGCCTTGGCGAACGTGCGTTGCGCTCGGCCAAGGCCGGTGGTTGGCTCGCCCCTGGCGCGCTCTGCGTCGTCGAGGAAGCGGCGGCGGCGCCGTTCGAGGCAGGGCCGGGCTTTTCGGTTGTCGACGAGCGCAACTATGGCGAGACGGTCATCCGGTTCATCGAGGCCGCCTGAGTTCGGCTTCCACGGTGGCGCCTTCAAAATGACGAACAATTCGCTTTGCCTCGACCAGCAACCCCGCCTATCGTCCCACCACAAACCGGAGCCATCTATGACATTTCAGGCTGAATGGCTGCGCGGAACGCTCTTGGGACTGGCTCTGGTGATGGCCGCGCCGGCTCTGGCGGATAACAATCCTGACGATGGCGTCGTGACCGATTTCCTGCTCGACAACGGCATGGAGGTCGTCGTCGTCCCCGATCACCGCGCCCCCATCGTCACCCATATGGTCTGGTACAAGATCGGCAGCGCCGACGAGCCGCCGGGCAAGTCCGGCATTGCCCATTTCTTCGAGCATCTGATGTTCAAGGCGACCAGCAACCATGCGGCGGGCGAGCTCGACCGTGCCGTCGCCGCCATCGGCGGCTCGGACAACGCCTTCACCTCCTACGACTACACCGCCTTTCACGAGACGGTGGTGCCTCAGGCGCTCGGTGAGATGATGAGCTTCGAGGCCGACCGCATGCGCAATCTCATCCTCAACGACGACGTCATCAAAACCGAGCGCGACGTCATCCTCGAGGAGCGCCGCTCGCGCATCGATAGCAATCCGCAGGCGGTGCTCGACGAGGAGATCGACGCCACGCTGTGGCAGAACCAGCCGTACCGCATTCCGGTCATCGGCTGGATGCAGGAGATGGAGAAGCTGAACCGCACCGACGCGCTGGCCTTCTACAACAAATATTATACACCCAATAACGCCGTGCTGGTGGTGGCCGGCGATGTCGAGCCGGAAACGGTCAAGGCGCTGGCCGAAAAGACCTATGGCAAGGTCGCGCGCGGCCCGGATCTGCCGCCGCGCATCCGCCCGGTCGAGCCGGAGCAGAACACCAGGCGCACGGTGACGCTGACCGACGGGCGCGTCAGCGTGCCGAGCTTTACCACGCAATGGGTGGTCCCGTCCTATCACACGGCAAAGCCCGGCGAAGCCGAAGCGCTCGACGTGCTGTCCGAAATCCTCGGCGGCGGCAACCGCAGCCGGCTCTACCAGGAGCTTGTCGTCAGGCAAGGCATCGCCGCCGAGGCCGGCGCCTTCTTCCAGGGCACCATGCTCGACGACACCAATTTCACCGTCTACGGCGCGCCGCGCGGCGATGCCAAGCTTGCCGACATCGAGGCCGCGGTCGACGCCGAGATCGCCCGCATCGCGAAAGACGGCGTCACCAGCGACGAGCTGGAAAAATCCAAGGACCGTTTCGTACGCTCGATGATCTTTGCCCGCGACAAGCAGGAGGACATGGCCAACATCTACGGCTCGACGCTCGCCACAGGCGGCAACGTCCAGGACGTCCAGCAATGGCCGGACCGCATCCGCAAGGTCACCGCCGACCAGGTCAAGGAAGTCGCTGCCCGCTATCTCAATCTCGACCACGCAACGACCGGCTATCTTCTGCCGCAAACCCAAGCTGGGAATTGATTTGATGATGAGTTTGAGCGTCGGCGCCGCCCCTCACCTGCCTGCCGGCATCCTCTCCCCGTATACGGACGGGGAGAGGGGCGCCGTCATCGACGGTTTCGCCAATCTTCAGCGTTTGCAGAGCGAGCGCCGGGACAGCGGCCAGCCCCTTCTCCCCGTCACTATACGGGGAGAAGTGCCCGGCAGGGCGATGAGGGGCGGCGCCGACCTTGGCAATTGGCGCGCCGGCCCTCTTCTGGCCACCCTCATTCTCTCCCTCGTCTTTCTCCTCCTGCCGGCGCTTTCCGCTCGCGCCGCCATGAACATCCAGGAGGTGACCTCGTCGAAGGGCATCACCGCCTGGCTGGTGGAGGATTATTCGGTGCCGATCGTCGCTATCCGCTTCGTTTTCGATGGCGGCGCGACGCAGGACCCGCCCGGCAAGGAAGGGCTTGCCAATCTGATGAGCGGCCTGTTCGACGAAGGTGCCGGCAACCTCGACAGCGAGGCCTTCCAGATCAAGCTCGACGACGTCGGTGCAGAGATGAGCTTCGAGGCGCAGCGCGACGGCATCTACGGCTCGATGCGCATGCTGGCCGACCAGCGCGACGGCGCCTTCGACCTGCTGCGCGTGGCGGTCAACCAGCCGCGCTTCGACCAAGTGCCGATCGACCGCATCCGCGCGCAAATCCTGTCCGGCATCATCGCCAACGAGCGTGATCCCGACACGCTCGCCCAACGTAAATGGCTGGAAGCGATCTACGGCAGGCATCCCTATGCGCGGCCCGACCAGGGCACCAGGCAAAGCATCGCGACGATCACGCCGGCCGATCTCGCCGCCTTCCACAAGGCGAATTTCGCCCGCGACGGCCTGCATGTCGCGGTGGTCGGCGCCATCGACGCCGAGACGCTGAAGCAGAAGCTCGACCTGGTGTTCGGCAGCCTGCCGGAAAAGCAGGCGCTGACGCCCGTTCCCGACATCGAGCTGAAGCTCGGCCAGCAGCTCGAGGTCGTTTACGACCAGCCGCAGGCCTCGCTGCAACTCGCCTATCCCGGCGTGAAGCGGAATGCGCCGGATTTTTTCGCCGCGGTGCTGATGAACGAGATCCTCGGCGGCGGCACCTTCACCTCGCGGCTGTTCGACGAGGTGCGCGAGAAGCGCGGTCTGGCCTACAGCGTCAGCTCCGACCTCGTCGACCACCGGCATTCCGAGGCGCTGTCCATCACCACCTCGACCCGCGCCGACAGGGCGGCCGAGACGCTGGCCGTGGTGCGCGACGTGGTCAAGCGCATGGCCGAGGAGGGGCCGACCGAAGCCGAGCTGGCGGCGACCAAGAAATACATGATCGGCGCCTATGCCATAAACAATCTGAATTCCTCCGGCGCGATCGCCTCAACGCTGGTCGAGATCCAGCTCGGCAAGCTCGGCATCGACTACATGCAGCGCCGCGCCGCCCTGATAAACGCGGTGACGCTGGACGAGGTGAAAGCGGTGGCGAAAAAGCTGCTCTCCGCCGAGCCGGCCGTCATGGTGGTCGGGCCGAAGCTCGGCGCGGCCAACAAGGGATGAGCCCTAGCTTCGGCATCGCCTTTGGCGGCGGCGGGGCGCGTGGGCTGGCGCATATCCATGTCATCGAGGCGCTGGACGAGCTGGGCATAAGGCCGGCAGCAATAGCCGGCTCGTCGATCGGCGCCATCATGGGCGCCGGCATGGCCTCGGGCATGACCGGCAAGGACATCCACGACTATACGCGCTCGATCCTCGGCCGCCGCGCCGAAGTGGCGACGCGCATGTGGCGGGCGCGGCCCGGCACTTTTGCCGAGGCGATGCAGGCCGGCCTGCGGGTCAGCCAGTTCAATGTCGAGCGCATCCTCAAGGCGTTCCTGCCCGACGCCATTCCCGAGACCTTCGCCGAATTGAAGATACCGCTGAAGGTGACGGCAACGGACTTTTATGGCCACAAGCTCGCCGTGTTCGACGAAGGCGAGCTGCATTCGGCGCTGGCCGCCTCGGCGGCGATCCCGGCGGTGTTCCGCCCGGTGATGCGCGACGGCAGGCTGCTGATCGACGGCGGCATCTACAATCCCGTGCCGTTCGACCTGATCGAGCTCGACGCCGACATCATCATCGCCGTCGACGTGGTCGGCGCGCCGACTGAGGCCGGCCGCAAATTCCCGACCTCCGTCGACCTGATGTTCGGCGCCACGCAGCTGATGATGCAGTCGATCATCGCCAGCAAGCTGAACCAGAGCCGGCCCGACATTCTGATCCGGCCGGCCGTTTCGAAATACCGGGTGCTCGATTTCATGAAGGTCGAGGCGCTGATGGCAGAGACGGTGGCGATCAAGGACGAGCTGAAGCGCGAGATCGAGAAGGCGCTGAAGGCGCGGGAAGACGCTGCGGTCGAGGGCAGGCAGCGGACGGTGTAGGGGCGCTGCCAATCTCCCCCCTTGAGGGGGAGCGCCGAAGGCGACAGAAGGGGGTCGTCTCGCGTAATGCGCCAACCACCCCACTGCCGCAAGAGAGGAGCCGAGCCCGGTCGAACCGCCCCCCTCTGCCCTGCCGGGCATCTCCCCCTCAAGGGGGGAGATTGGCTCATCACGACTTCCCAGCCGCATACTCCAGCGCCACCACGCCGTTGCTGAATTGCGTGGCCGAGATCAGCTCGAGCGGCAATTGCGCGCCGGGCGGGAACAGCAGCTTGCCCTGGCCGACGGCACCGGGGTAGCTGAGCAGGCGGATGCGGTCGACAAGGCCATGGCGCAGCAATTCCTGCGCGACGCTGAGGCTGCCATGCACATAGATGTTGCCGCCGCTGCCTTGCTTCAGCCCTCTGACCGCTTCCGGCAACGTGCCCTGCAGCAGCTCGGCCGGCTGCCAGTCGAGCGCCTGCAAGCTGGTCGAGGCGACATATTTCGGCAGCGCATTGAACCGGTCGGCGAAATCTCCGGTCTCCTTGGGCCACGAGCCGGCAAAGATCTCATAGGTCCTGCGCCCTAACAGCATGGCGCCGCTGTCGGCAAGCTCGTCGTCCTTGAACTTTTGCATCTCATCGTTCCAGGCCACGCTCGGCAGCTTCTCGACCTCGGCAATGCCATCGACGCTGATGAATTCGGTAACGATGAGTTTTCTCATGGCGGGTTCCTTTCTGGCAGGGCCGAATGGCGCGGGCCTTATGCGACATGCGCCGTCAACTAGCGCGGCGCTTTTTCAGGGGGAGGGTTTTCCCTGTTCGCTTCCAAAGACCGATACCGTGGGAAAAGCTTCTCCGACCTGCCCGTCGTTCGGTCATGCCACAAGGTCCGCATCGGGAGCCGGTCTTTTTTGCCGATTGGATCTGGGTCGTAGTCACCGGCTGGCTACAGGTTGGCAATACCGGCTTTCAGCAGTCCTTCGCGGACGTGCTGCACATCAGACTCCTGGGCAAAGTGCAGGGTGGCGATGAATGAATCGAGGTCGAATTGGGGATCGAGCGTTCTGATCTTGCCTAGATGCGCCGCGGCCGCGATTTCGTCGCCGAGCCAGCCGTAGCAGGCAGCGGCGAAAGCGTGCTGAGCCGCGTCCATGGTTGACAGATGCATGAAAGCTTCGATCGCCTCGCCATACTGGCGCGCGGCGAAATGCGCCTTTCCCAGATGGCTCCAGAACCTCTCCGGGTGGTGCGGGTTCAACTGCATTGCCTTGCGGATCCATTCAATTCCCTCTTCCGGCCTCCCGAGCCACGTCAATAACTCGCCTTGCTGCACCACCACGAGGTCGTAATTGGGATTGAGGGCCAGCGCCCGCTCTTGATGGTAGCGCGCAGTGGTCAGCTCATTGTTGTTCACGTTCACTGCGGCGAGAATGCGGTGGACATCGGCATCGTTGTTGTCCAGCGCCAGCGCCCTGTCCAGCGCCGTCATAATGTTGTTCCAGACGGCATCCCTGTCTTCGCACCAGTTATGGACCCAGGCCTGGCCAAGAATGCAGGCCCGCCAGGCATGGGCATGGGCATAATCGGGGTCGAGCGTGACGGCCCTTTCTATCAAGGTTTGCGCGCGTTCATTATCCGCAATCGTGCTTCGGTGATGCAGCACCTTGGCAGCAAGCACACATTCATACGCGGCCATGTTTGCAGGTTTCGCCCGCGCGAGCTGGTCCCGCTGAGCCGCCTCGACACGACCGGGCAGCGTGGCTGCGATCGCCGCGGTCACCTCATCCTGAATCGCGAATATGTCGTCCAGCTTCCGGTCATATTTGTCTGCCCAAATATGAGCGTCGTTCGCCGTGTCGATGAGCTGAACCGTCACGCGCACCCTGTCGCCGATCTTGCGGACGCTTCCCTCCACCAGGTATTGGACGGTGAGTTTCTCGGCCACCTCGCGCACGTTCACGGCGCGGTTCTTGTAGACGAAGCTAGAATTGCGCGAGATGACGAACAGCTCATGGTGGCGGGACAGTTCGGTGATGATGTCCTCGGTCAGTCCGTCCGCGAAAAATTCCTGCTCGGGGTCGCCGCTCATGTTGGTAAATGGCAGCACCACTATCGAAGGTTTCGAGATGGATCGCTTTGCCTCGACTTCTGGCAGGGCAGGACTGTCAAACCCAACGCGATAGAGGCGAACCGGGCGGCTGATGTTCTTTAACGTCTTCTCGCCCAGGTCCTCCATGGCAATTTCGAGACGGTCGGCAATTTGGGTCGCCACCGCTGCGGTCACGCAGATACCGCCGACGTCGGCGAGTTGCTCGATGCGCGAGGCAATATTGACGCCGTCGCCGAAAATATCCTCATCGTCGAAAATGATGTCGCCGAGATTTATGCCGATCCTGAATTCGATGCGCCGTTCTTGCGGCACATCCGAATTGCGCCGTTTCATACGCTGTTGGATTTCCACGGCGCATTTCACGGCATCGGTCACGCTCTGGAACTCAACGAGCATGCCGTCTCCGGTGGTCTTGATGATCCGGCCCTTGTTCTTCGCGATGGCGGGATCGACCAGTTCTATGCGATGGGTCCGAAGGCGTGCGAGCGTGCCGGATTCATCGGCCTCCATTAGCCGACTGTAGCCCGCCATATCGGCAGCCAGAATTGCGGCTAGTCTCTGTTCCATCGCTGAACCAAAAACCAAGCGTATACTTCCTGGGCCGCCAAATCCAGCAATTTGGGCTTGTGGCTGAATCAAGAAGTCCGCAGCAGCAAGAAAGGGCGCCTTCCGCCTGGTGGCTGCGAACTCGATCGCATCAATCGCGGGAGAGCGACGCCATTCGGCGCGCCAGGCCACGCTCGGCAGCTTCTCGACCTCGGCGATCCGTCGACGCTGATGAATTCGGTGACGATGAGTTTTCGCATGGCGGGTTCCTTTCTGTCGGGACGGGCCGTGCGGGTCTTGTGCGAACTGCACCGTCAACTAGCGCCGCGCATTTTCAAGGGGAGGGCTTTCCCTATTCGCTTATTCGCTCCCAAAGACCGATACTGTGGGGAAAAACTTCTCCGACCTGGACTAAGCTCCCAAGATCGGATTGGTATCTGAGGCAGATATCTCCAAAAAACGAACTGTAAAAAGATCATGGGATTCGGGGTCTTCATTCACCGGTCAGATTCGATCTACAACGACCGCCCCGCTGAGCAATACCAGTTTCCTAGCCAGTATCTGCGCCGCGTCGAAGCATGCGTAGGCGACTGGATCATCTATTATGAGCCCAGCAAGGTAGAAGAGAGCCGCGGCTATTTCGCCGTAGCCAAAGTCCAACAGGTCATCCCCGATCCTGCGAAGCCTGACATGTACCTCGCTCTGATTGAGCCCGGGACCTATCTCGACTTCGCCAATCCTGTTTCGTTCAACGGGGCGAATGGCATCGTGGAGAAGAGTGTACTCAACGAGGAAGGACGGATTTCCGGTCGCGCCCAATCTGCCGTCCGCCCAATCGGTCTAAGTGACTTCAACCGCATTATCGATCTCGGCCTGGGCAGCAATGAGTCGTTGCTGCCGCGCGTTGATGAGATCGGGACGTCGCTTGGCTTTCAAGACGAGCAGGCGCCATTTGAGTTGGAGCAGAGCCGTGATCGCGTGAGTTACATTGCGTCGCGAATCGTGCGGGATCGTATTTTTCGCCGCATCGTCTTGCGCGCCTATGATGAGCGCTGTGCGATCACGGGACTCAAGTTGATAAACGGCGGCGGCCGAGCGGAGGTCTCCGCCGCGCATGTTCGACCGGTTGAAGCCAATGGTCCCGATATCATCAACAATGGGATCGCATTGTCCGGCACCGCGCATTGGATGTTCGATCGCGGGTTGATCAGCCTATCCGACGATTTGGAAATCATGATCTCCCGGCAGGTCAACGATCTCGACAGCGTGCAGGGATTCATAAACAAAACCGGTCGAGCACTTACGCCCAGTCGACATTTTGAACGCCCGCATCCTCATTTCCTACAATGGCACCGCGAGCACTGCTACAAGCAGTGAAAGCACCGTCGGCGTGGGAGCGTGTTGGTGGGCACTTCTGACTCGTCGGAGGCCTTCATTCTCTCGTTGCGAATGGCAGCAATGCGCCCCTTCCTGGACATTACCAAAGCAAGACCACGGGGAATTCTGACCCACGTCCCGAACTTCATGGCCTTCGTCTCGCTGGAATGTCTAACGCGACTCCGTCATGATGTCCCAGCCCTGTCGAGCGACGCTGCCAAAGCCGTTGACGCCAACGCAGGTGATGAGGGCAGGCTAGACCAGTGCAGCAGATCCGCCCGGCGACTTTTCTTTTTGCGGCCCGAGCCCTGCGCGACATGGGCGATGGCTTCGTGGCCGTTCTGTTGCCGGTCTATCTCCTCGCATTAGGCTTCGCGCCTCTGCAGGTCGGCATCATTGCAACCGGATCGCTGCTCGGTTCAGCGCTCTTGACCATCGCCGTCGGACTCCTTGGTGCCCGACACGATCACCGCCAACTCCTGCTTGCCGCCGCCAGTCTGATGGTCGGCACGGCCTTTGCTGTGGTCCACGACTACGCGCTGCTTTTGGTGATCGCCTTCGCAGGCACCATCAACCCGTCGGCCGGCAGCGTCAGCGTGTTCGTGCCCTTAGAGCATGCCGTCCTCACACGCGAAGTCACCGACGCCGCGCGGACCAAGATGTTCGCGCGCTACAGCCTTGTGGGTGCGCTCGCAGCCGCGGTTGGCGCGCTCGCTTCGGCGACACCTGATCTTCTGGCTCCAGCCGGCCTCGATCAACTCACCGGCATCAAGGCGATGTTCGTGCTCTATGCGTTGCTGGGCCTGCTCGGCGGTCTCCTTTACGCGCAGATCCCGCAGCGCCGTCCAACGTCGGACTCCGGCAGCACGTCCGCGCTTGGCCCCTCGCGGAATATCGTTTTCAGGCTTGCGGCCCTTTTTAGCCTTGATGCCTTTGCCGGCGGCTTCCTCGTCCAGTCGCTGCTTGCCCTGTGGCTTTTCGAAAAATTCGACCTGTCGCTTTCGGAAGCGGGCTTTTTCTTCTTCTGGTCCGGGGTGCTTTCGGCGTTCTCATTCCCCGTTGCCGCCTGGCTGTCGCGGCACATCGGACTCATCAACACGATGGTGTTCACACACATTCCGTCCAGCATCGCCCTGATGCTGGCGGCGCTTGCGCCGACGCTCCCTCTGGCGCTCGCCCTGCTGCTGATCCGTGCCGCGCTTTCGCAGATGGACGTCCCGACGCGCTCATCTTACGTCATGGCGGTCGTCACGGAGGCGGAGCGGGCAGCCGCCGCGAGCTTCACATCGGTACCGCGCAGTTTGGCTGCCGCAGCCAGTCCCGCCCTGGCGGGCGCTCTGTTCGCTGCCTCGTTCCGGGCTTGGCCCCTGATCATCTGCGGTGCACTGAAGATCGCTTACGATCTGCTGCTGCTGATGCAGTTTCGGCACCTCAAGCCGCCGGAGGAACGGTGATGCAGCCGCCGGTTTGGGGTGTTTGACCAGGATGGGTCAATCGCGAAGGAAAACGTTGGAAAGTTGTCGATCACTTCCGGCTGTCGCGGAGCGTGAAATGTCGCCTCGCTTCCTCGTGACATTGTCTGCCGCACTTTATCTGACATCAACGGTGTTTGCCGGGGCAGGACCACCCGTTCCGTCGAACGTCTGCTATGCGTGGAAAAGCCGCTGCAGAAGGTCCGCATCGGTGAAGGTTTTTCGATGTGGGCCGCAGCGCGAGGGGTGCGGGCTGGGTCGACATCGGCCCGCGTTGAAAAACCTCCCAAGGAGGAAGCCGCGGGGTCATCTTCGGCTCTGCCGAGATGTTCGGCCCGAATGATTGGGTCGCGCGCAAGGGGATCGAGTCCCGCTCGCGCCCCGATTATCGGCCGTTACCAGCCGTAGCTGAAGATGGCGCCGCCACCACCATCGCCGTTCTGCACGACATTCGCCTCGGTGTTCCTTCCGAACTGGAAAATACCGTAGGCGTTGTCGTTGCCGTTCTGCCTCAGGATGGCGGAATGGCCGTTGCCCTCCTGATGGATGATGCTCAGATTGCCGCGGCCGTTCCGGCCGAGGCCAGCAGCATTACCGTGTCCGGACTGACGGATTCTGGCGCCGTGCAGGCCGCGATACTTCGAATAGACGCGCAGGCCGGTCGCCAGGGCGCCGGCGTCGCGGGCGTTGGCAGGAGCAAATGTCACCGACACCCAGCCTCCTGCGTAGGCCGGTGCGGACAGCGCCACCTGGCCGATGCTGCCGGCAACGAGAGCGGCAGTAAGGGTTATGAACATATTGCGGGTCATCTTGGTCTTCATTTCCGGCTGCCTCAGCCTATGGCCAACCTTCCCGAATTGCGGCTGAACCATCCCGGAACCCGTCGTTCAGCTGTCGTTCAGTCATTTTTCCCGGCTCGGCACACATAGAAAAGGCGCCGAACGCCGACGCCCTTTTCGTGAACTGGCCGGTGCGATCAGGTCGCGCCGCCGACCCGCGCGGCGCAGCCGATGCTCTTGCCATCGACCGCAACTTCGAGCTTGGCGTCGTAAACGCCGCCCTTTGCGTCGAGCGTGACAGCGCCGAGCGTAGCTGGCTTGCCGGGCGCGGCGTTGAAGGCGCCGCCCTGCTCGATGTTGGTGCCGCCGGTGCGACCGGTGCTTTCGACATGGAAGGAATAGGTGCCACTCACGTTTCTGTCGGCATAGGCAAGCGCCTCAAGCAAGACGATGCCCCCTTCCGGCGTGGCGCGGATCTCGCAGCGCACCGGCCCAACGGACTGGTCGGCGGTGGCCATGGTCGCCAGCGCGCCGGCCGGGACCAGGATCAGGGCGAGTGCCGCCATGACGCGGCGGGAATGCTTGACGATGCGGGGCATGGTTCGTCTCCTTGGCTTGGCTAGCGGCGGCCGCGGCATCTTTGCGCGGCCGCCAGGCCGTTGCCGTGTTTATGGGCAGGCCTGGACGAAAGCTGCGACATTGCCGCTGCCGCCCTGGCTGACATTGGCATCGCAGCCGTGGCCCACCTGCACGCCGGCAGCAATGTTGCCGTTACCGTCCTGGGTCAGAATGGTGGTGTGGTTGGAGCCGAACTGGCCGACGCCGGCCACGTTGCGGTTGCCGTTCTGGTAGGTGGCGCCGTAGTTGCCGGCCCCGTCCTGGCCGATAGCCGAAAGGTTGTGGCGGCCGCGCTGCTGGCCGATCACCTTGTTGAAGCGGCCGTTCTGATACACCCGGATACGGTTTTTGAAGCCGTTCTGGGCGCCGCCGGCCGAGTTCGACCAGCCATATTGCTCGATGCGCACGTCATTGGCCATGGCCGGAGCGGCGGCAGTGATACCGACAAGAGCGGCAAGCGCGGTTGCGATGAAAGAATTGCGGATCATGAGAGCGTCTCCTTTGGCGGACGGGACCGCGGTTGAACGGCTTCTTTTTAGGAGATGCCGTTCGAACTAAGGCTGAAGGCGGCGTTCAGCTGGGGTTCAGGAGGGCTTGCGCGGGTCGTGGCTGCGGCGGTCAGGCCGCTATTCGCTAGGGCAATGGGTGGAGCACACTCGCCAAGGGCGGCCGGTGTTGGGTCATTCTATACTTGGCGATTGGCCGCTTCCGGCCGAAAGGCTGACTGTCAGCAACGGGCCGCCAAATCGACCGTTCACCTACGAACCCTTGCCGCGTGAAAGCCGACATCCCTGTTGAGGAGGTTAGGCGTTCCGGAACTACGGCAAGAGATCCGTCACAGCGCGCCCACTTCCGTCCATTGCCATAGGGAAGCTGGCATGTTCGTGGATGATTTTCCAAGAACCGGCGACGCGCCTTAGCACGATGGTTCGCCGGCTCCAGGAGTCGACCTTTGTGCCATCGGTCTTAATGCCAGTCATGCGCGACAGGCCGAAGGCCACTGCAAGATCGCCGTCGATTATGAGCTGCGGGTCAGCCATGTGAACGGTGACGCCGTTGCGCCAAGTTGCAAACCAAGCATTTATCCCTTCGATGTCGCGTGCCTGTTCGCCTCGATAGGCAAGCGGCGGCGGCAGATCAAAAACCACGACATCCGGGTCCATGGCATCGACGTTGGCGCGGGCGTCCCCCTTGGCAGTTGCGTCTTCCTGGCCCCGGATGACAGACAAGACTTCCTTTTCAGACATATCGTTGCTCCTTCATTTTCTGGAACGACGAGGCCGGGGCGATCAATCCGACATCGATACCATTCGTAACAAATAGGGCCGGTCCTAGCTGCTGTTGCATCGTGATATCAAGAGTGATGAGCCCCTCATGTGCCGGACATCGCATCATCGGGGGCTCTAGTGGCCCACCCGCACCCGCTGACCTCACCACTCAGCATCCCGCAGTCCCAAATGGGAAGACCGATATCCAAATTACGCCCGCCAAGCAGCCCGTCACCCTCCGTGAGGTGGCGGCCATTGCCGGCGTCAGCGTTGCCACGGCATCAAAAGCGCTGAACGGGCAGGGGCGGATGACGGCCGAGACGCGGACCCGGATTGGCGGGACGGCGCAGCGGCTTGGCTTTCGCCCGATACCGTCGGCCTTTTGACCAACGACTTATCGCCGCGCCTTCGGCGCGCATTTGTGACGGTCACCGCCTTCATGAAGCAACTCTGATCCCAAATATCATCGTGCGATGCCAAGCCGCTACGGGAGGGGATGCGGGTAACGTCAGCAAAGTGGAACAATCCGGCAGCCGGCGGGTTTGTACGATGAAGGGCGATCTGTTTCGGAGGAAGATTACGATGAAACGCGTCCTTGCCCAACATGCGGTGCGACTGATGCTCGGCGGCGTAACCGCCTGCCTGCTCACGGTCGTCGAGATTCCCAACCCAATTGCGCCATTGTCGCTTGTGTCCGAGGCAAGGGCTGCCACCACCGTTTCGATCAGCACGTTCTACGAAGACCTGTCTTCCTATGGTGATTGGGTCTCGTATCACGGAGCGACCGTTTTCGTGCCGGTTGATGTGCCTGACGATTGGCGTCCGTACACGCTTGGACACTGGGTCTATACCGAGCAGTATGGCTGGCTCTGGGTGTCCGACGAGCCATTCGGCTGGGCGACGTACCATTACGGCCGGTGGGGCTATGCCGACGATATCGGCTGGTACTGGGTTCCGGGCACTCGCTGGGCGCCAGCATGGGTGAGTTGGCGTCGTGACAGAGAGCACATCATTTGGGCGCCGCTGCCGCCCCGCCGCGATCCGGATTTGATTTCAATCGAGGTGACCTTCGACACGACGCCGGATTATTACTGGGTTGTGGTCCCCACCCGCGAATTCCTTGCCGCGGACATTTCTGTGGTCGTTGTTCGTGATGAGCCGGAGTTTGTGCGCATTGTCGAGGCGGCCGAACCGGCCGGCGACGTGACGATCCAGAACAACGTGGTGATCAACAAAGTCATTGATGTCGATGTGATCGAAAAGGAGACGAACCAGAAGGTGACTGCTGTCAAGGTCAGCAAGACCGACGCGCCCGAGAAGTCCGGCAAACTGGAAAACGATAGGGTCGCTGTCTTTGAGGGCGAGGTGAAAGCCGACCCTAAGGCCAAACCAGCTAAGCTCAAAGACATCGAAGAGGTGAAGCAGGTTCAGGCTGGCCGGAAATCGAAGCCGACCGAAGGCGCTGCAACGACCGAGCAGGCCAAGCCCGAAGAAACCGCCAAGCCTGAGAAGCCGAAGGCCAAGGAGCAGCCGGCCACCGAGCAGCAGCAGGCCGAGCCCGGCAAGGCGGCCAAGCCTGAGAAGCCGAAGGCCGGGGAGCAGCCCGCCGCCAAGCAGCAGCAGGCCGAGCCGGAACAGGCGGCCAAGCCTGAGAAGCCGAAGACCAAGAAGCAGCCCGCCGCCGAGCAGCAGCAGGCCGAACCGGAACAGGCGGCCAAGCCCGAGAAACCGAAGACCAAGAAGCAGCCCGCCGCCGAGCAGCAGCAGGCTGAGCCCGAACAGACGGCCAAGCCTGAGAAGCGGAAGGCCAAGAAGCAGCCCGCTGCCGAGCAGCAGCAGGCTGAGCCGGAGCAGGCTGCCAAGCCTGAGAAGCGGAGGGCCAAGGAGCAGCCAGCGGCCGAGCAGCAGCAGGCCGAGCCCGAGCAGGCGGTCAAGCCCAAGCCACAGAAACAGAAAAACAAGGCGTGCGATCCACAGACTGAGAACTGCTAGTTCTGCGGGTAGACTGCGGCACCGCGATTATTCGGTCGCGGTGCCCGCTGAACGGCAATGCACGCCAAAGCTGCTCGCCCTCTTTCCTTCGAGCCCCCATGGCAGATCCTGGACCCAGGGCAGCGAGTCGTAGTTGACTGCCGAGCATGCCTGTAACCAGGCCATTCCCTCTTGCCATCCTTGCATCCTTCCCCTAATCTTCCTTTTGAGAAAACCTTTTCCCAACTCTGCCGGCATCCGCTGACTTCACCATTCAGCGGCTCGCAGGCCGATAAGAGAAAAGCTTTTCTCAAATGGGAGGATCGATATCCAAATCATGGCGTCCGACGCGCAGCCAACGCCTGTTTCTGCCAAGCAGCCGGTCACCCTCCGTGAGGTGGCGGCACTCGCCGGCGTCAGCGTCGCCACCGCCTCAAAAGCGCTGAACGGGCAGGGGCGGATGACTGCCGAGACGCGGACGCGCATTCGCGAGACGGCGCAGCGGCTTGGCTTTCGCCCGAACAGCCTGGCGCAGAGCCTTTTGCGGCGGCGCTCCTTTACCGTCGGGCTGTTGACCAACGACACCTATGGCCGCTTTTCGCTGCCGCTGATGGCCGGCGTTTCCGATGCGCTGGTCGATGCCGGCGTCTCGGTGTTCCTGTGCAATGTCGAGGACGACCCGCGCCTTGCCCAGCTGCATGTCGATGCCATGCTCGACAAGCGCGTCGACGGCATCATCGCCACCGGCAAGCGCATCGACCGCCATCTGCCGGTCGACCTTGCCAATCTCGGCATTCCGGCGATCTACGCCTTCACCGAGCCCGATCCCGGCGCCATCGCTTTCGTCTCCGACGATGCCGGCGGGGCGCGGCTGGCGGTCGAGCACTTTTGCCGGCTCGGGCGGCGCCGCATCGCCCATGTCAGCGGTCCCGCGAGCTTTGCCGTGGTGCATGCGCGGGCCGAGGCCTATCGCGCAGTGCTGGCCGAGAACGGCCTGCCGGTCATGGAGCCGCTGCTCGGCCCGTGGTCGGAGGCCTGGGGCCATGAGGCGGTCAAGACGCTGTTCGACGGCAAGGGACGCGATGGCGAAAAACCCGATGCCGTCTTCTGCGGCAACGACCAGATCGCGCGCGGCGTCATCGACGCCTTGCGCGAGCGCGGTATTTGCGTGCCGGACGAGGTCGGCGTCATCGGCTTCGACAATTGGCAGATCGTCGCCGAGGCAACGCGCCCGCCGCTGACCTCGGTCGACATGAACCTTTCAGCACTTGGCCGCGAGGCCGGCCTTGCCTTGCTTTCGCTCGTCGGCGGCGAACCCGCTTTGCCGGGCATCAGAAAACTGCCGTGCCGGCTGGTGGTGCGTCAGTCATGCGGCCGTCCGCCGGACGGCTGAACGAAACGGGCCGTGTCGATAGTCACCCGCTTGGGGGCGCGGCTAAATTAAGACGCTAAATTAAAACCATGTGGAGGAGAAGCATGAGAACCATCATTACCGGGCTCGCCGTCGCCGCGAGCATTTTGGGCACGCTGGCAACGGCCGGCTCGGCCGCCGCCGACACCGCCAACATCTGGGTTCGCGCCGACGGCTCGAACTTCATGCCGCGCGTCGTCGATGCCTTCAACAAGGGGCATCAGAACCAGATCAAGCTCGACATCATCCCGAATGCCGAGATCATCCCGAAATATGGTGCTGCCGCTGCCGGCGGCACGGCGCCCGACGCGCTGTCGCTCGACCTGATCTACACGCCGTCCTTCGCCGCCGCCGGCCAGCTGGAAGACATCACCGACTGGGCGAAATCGTTGCCTTATTTCGCCAGCCTGTCGCCGGCGCATGTCAAGACCGGCACCTATAAGGGCCGCATCTATGGGCTGCCGTTCTCGGCGGATTCCTCGGTGCTGATCTGGAACAAGAAGCTGTTCAAGCAGGCCGGCCTCGACCCGGAAAAGGGCCCGACCAACTGGGCCGAGATCGAAGCCGATGCCGAAAAGGTCAACGCGCTCGGCGGCGATATCAAGGGCTTCTATTTCTCCGGCAATTGCGGCGGCTGCAACATCTTCACCTTCACGCCGCTGATCTGGGCCTCGGGCGGCGACATCCTCACCGAGGACGGCTCCAAGGCGACGCTGGACACGCCGCAAATGCGCGGCGCCATCGACCTCTACCGTTCGATGGTCAAGAAGGACCTGGTGCCTTCAGGCGCGCAGACCGACACCGGCTCCAACTTCTTTGCTGCCTTCGCCACCGGCAATATCGGCATCTCGCCGTCCGGCGCCTTCGCCATCGGCGCGTTGAACACGCAATATCCCGATATCGACTACGGCATCACCTTCCTGCCCGGCAAGGATGGCGGCTGGTCGTCGTTTGCCGGCGGCGACAATTTCGTCGTCACCAAGGGCACCACCAAGGTCGCGGTGGTGAAGGAGTTCCTCGACTTCGCCTATTCGCTCGAAGGCCAGACCATATTGGCGAAATACGGCAGCCTGCCGGTGCGCGGCGACATCGCCAATGAGGCGCTGAAAGACCTCGACCCGCGCTACAAGGTCGCCGCCGAAGCCATGGCCAAGGGCCGCACGCCCTATTCGGTGGTGTTCAACGACCTGATCAACTCGGCCAACGGTCCGTGGAACCAGATGATGAACGAGGTCTTCTTCGGCGAAGACGTCGACGGCGCCATCGCCAACGCGCAGGAGACCATGCAGTCGATCATCGATTCGGCGCCGCAGAAGTAAAGCGCCGGCGCCCACCTCCCCCTCGAGGGGAGGTCGGACCAAAGGTCCGGGTGGGGTCGTTGCGGCAGTGCTCGACATTTCTGTCGGCGCACTTCGCAGACGACCCCACCCCCGCAGCCCCTTAACCTCCCCCTTGAGGGGAGGTCGGACCGCAGGTCCGGGTGGGGTCATCGCGGCAGTGCTCGACGCTCTTTTGATGTCGGCGCACTTCGCAGGCGACCCCACCCCCGGCCTTCGGCCGGACCCTCCCCTCAAGGGGGAGGGGACGTCCCGCCAATGGAACAACAGGCATGAGCACCATCACAGTACGCCGTCGCAACGTTGGCTCCCCCTTCTCCCCTTGTGGGAGAAGGTGTCGCCGAAGGCGACGGATGAGGGGTGCTCCAGCTTGGCTCGGACGGCATTCCTTCCAACACCCCTCATCCGTCTCGGCGCTTCGCGCCGATCCACCTTCTCCCACAAGGGGAGAAGGAGAAGGCCAGCGATGACCACCATCACAGCAACCACCGCCGCGCCAGCGCGCGCATACAAACTGGTCGGCGCCGGCCGCCGGCAGTGGATCGGCATGCTCTATGTCGCGCCGGCCGTCGCCCTGGTCGTCGTCTTCTTCATCGTGCCGCTTTGCATGACCGCCTGGATGTCGCTGCACAACTGGCCGCTGATGGGCGCGCATAGCTTTATCGGGCTCGACAATTACTGGGCGATCCTGCGCGACACCCGTTTCTGGAACGCGCTGAAGTTCACCGGCTACTACACGGTGGTGGTGACGATCGCGATCTTCGCCGTCGCCTTTCCGCTGGCGCTGTTCATCGAAAGGCCGCGGCAGCTGACCGGCTTCTACCGGACGTCCTTCTTCATGCCGGCGGTTATCGGCTTCGCCTCGGCGAGCCTTTTGTGGTCATGGCTGCTCAATGTCGATTCCGGCCTGTTCAGCCCGGCCGCCTTCGAGCTCGGCCTGACCGAGAAGAAATTTAACCTGCTGGCGACCTTCCAGCCGGCCTTCTGGTCGATCATCGCCATGGTCGTGTGGAAGGTGGCGGGCTTCACCATGATCATCCTGATGACCGGCCTGCAATCGATCCCGCCGGACCTGCAGGAAGCGGCGATGATCGACGGGGCAGGGCCATTCGCGCGGTTCCGGGCGATTACCTTGCCCTTGATGCGCCGCACGCTGGCGCTGGCGCTGATCCTGTCGGTCGCCGGCTCGATCCTCGCCTTCGACCAGTTCTACATCATCCTGCGCGGCGGCCCGCGCAATCAGACGCTGACCGCCGTCTACTGGATCTTCAACCAGTCCTTCGTGTCGTTCAAGCTCGGCTATGGCGCCGCACTGTCGATGGTCCTGCTGGTCATCCTGGTGGCGCTCAGCCTTATCCAGCTGCGGCTGCTGCGCAATCCGGAAGGGGTCGACTGATGGCGCAGGCAAGGAGCCGCAAACGCCGCATCGGCATGCAGATCGCCGAGCACTCGACCGGCATCATCGCGTCCATTCTGTTCCTGGCGCCGATCGCCTGGACGGTGCTTTCGGCCTTCAAGCCGGCGCAGGAGGCGCGCCAGCCGCCGCTGCCGCCGTGGCCGACCAGCGGCATCTCGCTCGAGAACTACGCGACGCTCAACACCTTCGGCGACGGCCTGTGGCTGCCGGCGCAAAACAGCATCTACGTCTCGGTGATGACGGTGGTGCTGTCGGTGATCGTCAGCGTGCTCGCCGGCTACGGTTTCTCGCGCTTCCGCTTTCCGCTGAAGAACCTGCTCTTCGTCGTCATCCTGTCGACGATCATGATCCCGTTCCAGTCGATCCTGACGCCGATCTTCCTGGTGCTGACCAAGATCGGCCTGCACAACACGCTGACCGGGCTGGTCTGCGTCTACGTCACGCTGCAGCTGCCGTTCTCGATCTTCATGATGCGCAACGCCTTCGACGCGGTGCCGCGCGAGATCGAGGAGGCCGCCCGCATGGACGGCGCCAACAACGTCACCATGCTGCTCAGGGTGATGCTGCCGCTGGTCTGGCCAGGCATCGTCACCATCGCGCTGTTCGCCTTCCTCGGCGCCTGGAACGAGTTTCTGGCGGCGCTGGTGCTGATGACAGACCAGTCGAAATTCACGCTGCCGATCATGATGACGGCGCTGCAGTCCGGCCGCTTCGGCGCCATCGACTGGGGCGCCGTGCAGGCCGGCGTCACCGTCATGATGGTGCCGTGCCTGGTGCTCTTCCTGCTGCTGCAGCGCTTCTACATCCGCGGCCTGATGGCAGGGGCCGTGAAGTGACCACAAGAAATCGAACGGGAGTAAATTGATGACCGCATCGCAATCCGCCAGTCAGGGCGCCAAGCCGAAACTCGCCTTCCGCCCGCTGCCGGTGCCGCAGGTCGATGTGCGCGGCTTCTGGGGCGACCGCGTCGATGCCGTCGCCTCAAAGACCGCCGGCATCCTCTACGACCGCTGCGTCGAGGCGCGCATGCTCGAGCAGATCGACCCGGACCGGCCGTCGCCCGGCGTCGTCATTCCGTTCCACTCACCGTCGCCGGACGAGGCGGCCACCGCCGGCAATGAGTTCACCGGATCGACGGTGACGACGCAGATGTTCTGGGACTCCGATTGGGGCAAGACCATCGAGACCGCCGCCTATTCGCTCTACCGGCGCCGCAACGACGAGCTGGAGAAGAAGATCGACGCCGTCATCGACATGTACGGCAGGCTCCAGCAGCCCGACGGCTATCTGTCGAGCTGGTACCAGCGCATCCAGCCCGGCCTGCGCTGGACCAATCTGCGCGACTGCCACGAGCTCTATTGCGCCGGCCACCTGATCGAAGGCGCCGTCGCCTACTACCAGGCCACGGGAAAACGCAAGCTGCTCGACATCATGTGCCGCTATGTCGATCACATCGCCGAGACGTTCGGTCCCGAGCCCGGCAAGAAGAAGGGCTATTGCGGCCACGAGGAGATCGAACTGGCGCTGGTCAAGCTGGCACGGGTGACGGGCGAGCGCAAATACATGGAGCTTGCCAAATATTTCATCGATCAGCGCGGCCTTGAGCCGCATTATTTCGACGAGGAGGCGCGAGCACGCGGCGCCGACCCCAAGGCCTATCATTTCAAGACTTACGAATACAACCAGTCGCACAAACCGGTGCGCGAGCAGGACAAGGTCGTCGGCCACGCGGTGCGGGCGATGTATCTCTATTCGGGAATGGCCGACATCGCCACCGAATATGGCGACGACACGCTGCGGGTCGCGCTCGACCGGCTGTGGGACGATCTCATGACCAAGAACCTCTACGTCACCGGCGGCCTCGGGCCGTCGTCGCACAATGAGGGTTTTACCGCCGATTACGACCTGCCCAACGACACCGCCTATGCGGAGACCTGTGCTTCGGTCGGCCTGGTGTTCTGGGCAAGCCGCATGCTCGGCATGGGTCCCAATGCGCGCTACGCCGACATCATGGAGCGGGCGCTCTACAACGGCTCGATCTCGGGCCTGTCGCTCGACGGCTCGCTGTTCTTCTACGAAAATCCGCTCGAAAGCCGCGGCGCCCACCACCGCTGGAAATGGCACCGCTGCCCGTGCTGCCCGCCCAATGTCGGGCGCATGGTCGCCTCGATCGGCAGCTATTTCTACGGCCTCTCGGACGACGCACTCGCCGTCCATCTCTATGGAAACGGCACGGCTCGTTTCGATATTTCTGGGACGCAGATAGAGCTCACCCAAACGAGCAATTATCCCTGGGACGGCGCGGTCTCGATCTCTGTCGAACCGGAAGCTCCGACCGAGTTCACTTTGCACCTGCGCCTGCCGGCCTGGTGCCGCAAGGCAGCGCTCAAGGTCAACGGCGCCGATGTTGATCTGGAGGCGATCAGCAGCGACGGCTATGCCGCGATCCGCCGCGAATGGCGCAAGGGCGACCGCGTCGAGCTCGACCTCGAAATGGCCGTCGACCGCCTCTACGCCAATCCGCAGGTGCGGCAGGATATCGGCCGTGTCGCACTGGCGCGCGGCCCGCTGATCTATTGCGTCGAGGAGACCGACAATTCCAGCCAGCTGCACCGCATCGCACTACCGCGCACGGCCGACATCGAGGCGCATCAGCAGCCGAACCTTCTGGGCAGCGTCGTGACACTTTCGGCGATTGCCAAAAAGGAGGCTTTCGAAAACTGGGAAGAGGGGCTCTACCGCACCGAACCGCCGGCGCTCGAGGGCGCGAAAATCACCGCCGTGCCGTACTTTGCCTGGGACAACCGCGATCCCGGCGAGATGCTGGTCTGGCTGAGAAGCGCGGAGTAGGCTGGGCGCGGCAGCGGCTCAAAGTACCTCGACCGCAGTCGCGAATATGTAGCCGGCGCCACGCTCCGTAACAATGAGCTTCGGCTCGCTCGGATTGACCTCGAGCTTGCGGCGCAGCCGCAATATCTGCACGTCGATGCTGCGGTCGAACACCTCTTCGTCGTGCACGCGGCTGGCAGCGAGAAGCTGCTCGCGGCTCAGGATCTGCTGCGGCGATTTCAGCAACGCCGTCAGCAGGTTGAACTCGCCGGCGGTCAGCGGCGTTGCCTCGCCCGCCGCCGACCTCAGGCGCCGCATCCGCATGTCGAGCTCCCAGCCGGCAAAACGATAGCGTATGGGTTTCTTGCCGCGCGGATGCGGCTGCGTCGACCGCGATCGCCGCAGCACGGCGCGAATGCGCGCCAGCAGCTCCCTGAGGCCGAAGGGCTTGGTGATGTAGTCGTCGGCGCCCAGTTCCAGGCCGACGACGCGATCCACCTCGTCGCACCTGTGGCCGGTGATGATGATGATGGGCGCTTCCGGCGGACTGCCGAGTTGCCGCATGATGTCGAACCCGTCCTCATCGGCAAGCCGCATGTCGAGGATCATCAGGTCTACGGGCTTTTCATTGAGGACGCGCGACATGGCCCGGCTGTCGGCGACCGCGCTAACCCTGAAGTTTTGGCTCTCCAGGTAATTGGTGAGCATATCACGAATTTCGGGGTCGTCGTCGACGACAAGGATATGCTTCGGCGCCGCTGGCTGCTCGATACTGCCTTTCGACTGCTGTTCGTGGCGAATGTTTTGTTCGGCTGACATCTCGCACCGTCCGCAAGCATGGAACTCATGACCGAGCCGTTGCTTTATTAAACGTCGATTTTCGGCGATTTATTGGTGAACGCCGATGATCTACGTGATCGCACACCCTGCCACAGGCTCGCTCGATGGCACATCAGCAGATTGGTAAGGTTCGGGCGGGGCTTTTTGTTCCGCTTTGCCTGGCAATGGCGGCACCTTTTGCGTTGGCCCAGAGCAATCAGCCGGGCCCGCCGATGGGCGAGCCGATTGCACCGATCACGGCCAGCGGCCCCTCCGACCGGGCGAAGATCGCGCTTGGCGAGAGCCTGTTCAACGATGCCCGCCTGTCGCATGGCGATGTCGTCGCTTGCAGTTCCTGTCACAGGCTCGATTTCAGCGGCGACGACGGTCTGGCCCGTTCCGTGGCGGCGGATGGCAAGCCGCTCGATTTCAACACGCCGACCGTCTTCAACGCGGCGCTCGATTTTCGGCTGAACTGGCGCGGCAATTTCCGCACGTTCGAGGAGCAGAACGAGGCAGCCCTGCTCGATGACAGGCTGATGAATACGAGTTGGGAGGAATTGCTGACCAAGCTGCGCTCGAATGCTGAGTATTCGCAGCGGTTCGCGAGGGTCTACGGCTCCATTCCCGACCGGACAAACGTGCTCGATGCGCTTGTTGTCTTTCAACGGTCGCTGATCACGCCCGATGCCCGTTTCGACCGCTATCTCAAGGGCGAACGCGACGCCATCACGACCGACGAAGAGCACGGCTATCAACTGTTCAAAGCCTATGGCTGCGTCGCCTGCCACCAGGGCGCCAACGTAGGCGGCAATCTGTTTCAGAAATTCGGCATCTTCCAGGATCCCTTCGCTCGCCAGAAGACCCTGACCAAGGCGGATCTCGGCCGCTTCGCCGTTACCGGCGCCGAGAGCGACCGCCATGTGTTCCGTGTTCCCAGCCTGCGCAACGTCGCGGTGACAGCGCCGTATTTTCACGATGGCCGCACCGCATCGCTCGCAGACGCGGTGAAGATCATGGCGCGCAACCAACTCGGCCGGGAGCTCGACCAGCGCGATGCCGATCTCATCGTCGAATTCCTCGGGACACTGACGGGCGAGTATCGCGGCCGGCCGTTGACCAGCGCAGCCGATCGTCTGCAACAATGAAGTCGCTACGCATCCTGGCGCCGATCGTTGCCTGCCTGCTCATCGCCCTGACCTACCTCCTGGTGCAGGGCACGGCTCCCGATGCGGCGCGCCACGAGCGCACGCTCGATGCGCTCAGGACGGTC
Organism: Mesorhizobium sp. M0768; assembly: GCF_040320195.1. Classification (NCBI taxonomy): domain Bacteria; kingdom Pseudomonadati; phylum Pseudomonadota; class Alphaproteobacteria; order Hyphomicrobiales; family Phyllobacteriaceae; genus Mesorhizobium; species Mesorhizobium sp. M0768. The sequence continues at coordinate 73,460 of NZ_JAMYPD010000011.1, forward strand.
ATCCTCTATAACGCCGCACTCCAACGCGATGTTTTAAGGGCACGCGCGGGACTGCTGCGCAGCTACGATCCGCTTGTGCGGTCGATCGAGAACCTGGATGAGGCGACGCAGACGCTGCCGGCTGCCCGCGACGTAGCAAGCGGCGAAACACGGGCGGATATCGACAAGCGGATCGCCCAAGTCATCGCCGCGATCCGCGACGAGGAAGCGCTCGTCGAGAGGTTCAAGTCCGATAACGCGCTGCTGCAGAACTCGCTGAACTTTTTCAACTATATGAGCGGTCGTCTCACGAGCGAGGGTGACGGCCTTCGAGCGGTCGAGATAGGAGCCCTGATGGTCGCAATGTCGCGGTTTATCAGCGATCCCCAGCCGGATGCGGCAAAAGCAGTAACCGCCGCACTCTACCTGTTCGCCCGCCTGCGCCGCAACGCGCGGATCCTGCGCGAGCGGCTGGAATTCGAGGACCTGATCGCCTCGATCTCCACGCAGTTCATCAATCTGCCGCGTGACCGCATCCGCGCCGGCATCAGCAAGGGCCTCGCGCGCCTGGTCGAACATGCCGGGCTCGACGGCGCCCAGATTTTCGTCAGCCACATCGCCGATCCTTCCGGCGGCTACTTCTATCGCCGTCCGGGCGGGAGCAGGCCGCCCCATCTGTCGAAGGACATGATCGAGCTGGCTTCACGCTGGACGCTGGCCGACCACGAGCGGCAGGGCTGCATCGACGTTCCCCGCGTCGGCGAGCTTCCCGAGGGGCGGGAGAAGGCATCGCTGCAGGCGCACCAGTTTCGATCGTGGCTGTGCATACCGATGTGGCATGCCGGCGAGCGGTTGGGTTTTCTGGCTCTCGATACCGTCACGCACGAAAAGCATTGGGCCGACGACGACATTGCACTGCTGCGCACCGCAGCCGAGATTTTCGCCAATGCCATCGTGCGCGAGCACAACGAACGCGAGCGTGAGGCACTGCAGGCGCGGCTCAATCAGTCGCAACGGCTGGAAGCGATCGGGACGCTCGCCGGCGGCATAGCGCACGAGTTCAACAACATCCTCGGTGCCGTCCTTGGTTACAGCGAGATGGCGCTGGCGGTGCTGCTGAAGGAGTCGCGCGCGCGGCGCTACGTCCAGCAGATCATGCAGGCCGGCAGGCGGGCGCAGGACGTCACCGAGCAGATCCTCGCCTTCGGCCGTCGTCACGAGCGGCAGCATCACGCGCTGCGGGCGGAAGCCGTGGTTGCCGAAGCGATCGACCTGCTGCGCGCCTCGTTCCCCGCCACGCTTTCGGTGCAGACGCGTCTTGCAGCCGCGGATGCGGCGATGATGGGCGATCCGACCGAGCTTCAGCAGGTGGTGATGAACCTCGGCACCAACGCGGCGCAGGCGATGAACAACCGCGGCGCATTGGAAATCGGTCTCGACACGACGGAATTCGTCGAGGCGCGGATGCTGTCGCACGGCAACCTGCCTGCCGGGCGCTACCTCCGCCTTGCCGTCAGGGACACCGGCAGCGGCATGGATCAGGCGACGCTCGAGCGTATCTTCGAGCCGTTCTTCACGACCAAGCCGGCAGGGCAAGGCACCGGGCTCGGCCTGTCGACGGTGCACGGCATCGTCATAGCGCACAGAGGCGCGGTCGACGTGAACAGCAAGCCCGGCGAAGGCACGACCTTCGAGATCTATTTTCCGCGGATCGAGGCCGCCGAAGCAACCCAGAACGAGGACGAGAGCGACGCCGCCGAGGTGCCGGTCAAGCATGGCAACGGCGAGACGATCCTCGTCGTCGACGACGACACGCCGCTGATGCAACTTGCGGAGGAAATGCTCGCCGCGCTCGGCTACGAGCCGGTCGGGTTCGACCGCAGCCCCGCGGCTCTCAGCGCATTTCGCACCGATCCGGAACGCTTCGACCTGGTGCTGACGGACGAGGTCATGCCCGACATGACAGGGATCGAATTCTCCGGCCGGTTGCACAAGATCCGGCCCGACCTTCCGGTCGTGCTGATGACCGGTTACGGCCGTCAGCTGCGGTCGCGCCAACTGACGGCGGCCGGCATAAGCGAAGTCATCAAGAAGCCGCTGCTGTCGGCCGCCGTCGCACAATGTCTTGCCCGCCATCTGCATTCAGGCTGATCACGGCCGTCCGGATTTCTTCGTTACAACCGTAACCAAAATCCCAGCTGGCTGAAATCGACCCGTAGCCGGGCCAGTCGATGGTCCTCCCGCGCCCAGACCATGATCCCAAAAAACCGGGAACCGGTTTTTTGGGAGGTCATGGTCTCTTGAGGAAGGAGAAATCTTATGGACGCAACCATCACCGAGGTAACGAAACAGGCGAATGACGTCGCAGAACTGTCGCCCGAAAGCCTTATGCAACTCGGCCTCGGCTTCTGGGCATCGAAGACGTTGCTGAGCGCCGTCGAACTTGACCTTTTCACGGAGTTGGCGGCCGGACCCCTCGAAGGGGAAACACTGAGAAACCGGCTCGGACTGCATGAGCGGGGAGCGCAGGATTTCTTCGACGCGCTTGTTGCGCTGCGCATGCTTGAGCGCGAGGGCAACGTCTACTGCAACACGCCCGTGACTGACCGCTACCTTGACCGCAACAAGTCGACCTATGTTGGCGGGATGCTCGCCAGGGCCGGTCAGCTGCTTTACGCGAACTGGGGCTCGCTCACCGACGCGCTCAGGACAGGCAAACCGCAAAACGGCACCCAGGACGGCGAAGATCTGTTCGACATGCTGTTTTCGGACCCGGACAAGGTAAAGATGTTCGCGCAGGCGATGACCGGCGGCAGCCTCCAGGTGGCGGAGGCGCTCGCCCGGCATTTTCCCTGGGCGGACTATTGTACCTTCATCGATATCGGCACAGCCGAAGGCAGGCTTCCGGTCGAGGTCGGCCGCGCCCATCCGCATCTCACCGGCGGCGGTTTCGACCTGCCGCCGATGCGGCCGGTGTTCGAGGCCTATGTGGAGCGGCACGCACTTGCAGACCGGCTTCGGTTTTATCCCGGCGACTTCCTTGCCGAGCCGCTGCCTTCCGCCGACGTGCTGGTGATGGGTCATATCCTGCACGACTGGAACCTGGAGGTGAAGCGCGCGCTGCTGGCAAAGGCCCATTCCGCGCTGCCGAAGCAAGGCGTGCTCATCGTCTACGACCAGATCATCGATGACGAGCGACGGGACAACGCTGCGGGTCTGCTGATGAGCCTCAACATGCTGGTCAACACCAATGGCGGGTTCGACTACACGCGCGCCGACGGCATGGGCTGGATGCGGGAGGCGGGCTTTGCGGAGGTCCGCTGCGAGCATCTCGCCGGGCCTCACTCGATGATCGTCGGCATCAAATAGCAGCGGAGAAGCTGATGACACGAAGAGCTCTCATCGCAATTGCCGCCCTTGGCCTGGCCGCAGCATTCACCGCCGCAACGCTCAACCAGGGTGAGGTCGGCGCGGCGTCCGCGACCGCTTCGATCGAGCACGGTCGATACCTGGTGAAAATCGGCGGCTGCAATGACTGCCACACGCCAGGGTACCTGGAGAAGGCCGGCAACGTTCCGCAGGATCGATGGCTGATCGGCGATTCGCTCGGCTTCAACGGGCCGTGGGGTACGACTTACCCGACCAATCTTCGCCAATTTTTGCGGACCATGGACGAGGACGACTGGGTACAGTTCGCGCGCACGATCGAGACGCGCCCGCCCATGCCATGGTTCAACCTGCGTGCCATGAGCGAGCCCGACCTGCGCGCCATCCACCGATATGTGCTTTCGCTCCCGGCAGACGATACGCCGGTTCCGGACTATGTGCCGCCCGGTCGTCCGCCGAAGACGCCGCATATCGTGTTCGTTCCGCGGGCGCCGAAATCATAGTGGCGTCCGAACGCCGGGCGCAGGGTGGTTCTCCGCTTGCGTGGTATGCCAGGCACGGGCGCCTGTTTCAGTCGTAACGCAATTCCCGATTCCGGAAATCACGTTGTAGCACCGATCTCCGATCGTGACGGTCGGGCCCTGGGCGGTCATCAGGCTGCCCAGCGGTCACAAATCCCGGATAAATCGATCATGGAGTCAAACATGTACAATCTGCTTGCCGAACATGCGCCGAAGACCGACCGTGATCAGAGCCCCATGGATGCGCGTCCCTATGCGTTGGGTTACACGCAAAGCGAATTCAAGCGCCTGGAGCTGCAGGGAGCGCTCATTCACGACCTTACCGAGCATGTCCTGCGCAGTGCGGGCATAGGACCCGGTATGCGCGTGCTCGACATTGGCTGCGGCGTAGGCGATGTCTCCTTGCTGGCCGGAAGGCTGGTCGGACCGGCGGGAAGCGTGCTTGGTGTCGATCGCTCGGCAGAGGCTGTGGACATTGCCGAGCGGCGCGCCACTGAATCCGGCCAGTGTTACTGGACACGTTTCACGACGGCCGAGCTTGATACATTCTCGCCCGACGGGAGCTTCGATGCGGTGATCGGCAGGCTTGTCCTGATGTATCTGCCCGACCCGGCCGCAACCCTGCGCAGGCTTGCCGGTTTCCTGCGGCCTGGCGGCATCGTCGCCGTCCAGGAAATGGCGATGCCGCTCACCCGCAGTTTTCCAGAGGCGCCGCTGTTCGGCAAATGCCGCGGCTGGATCATCGACACGATCGAGCGCGCGGGTTTCGAGGTCGACATGGGTGGCAGGCTGCCCATGGTGTTCGCCGGCGCAGGGCTGCCGGCGCCGCGGATGAACTCCGCCGGCCTCGCCGGCAGCGGACCCGACTCGCCGATCTACGACTACATTGCCGGCACGTTGCGCAGCCTGTTACCGATGGCCGAGGCAGTCGGTACCGCAACCGCCGCCGAGGTGGAAGTCGATACCCTCGCCGAGCGGCTGCGCAACGAGGCTGTCGAGCAGCAGACGTGCATCATGCTGCCGCCCTTTGTCGGCGCATGGGCGAACACACTGGCATAGAACCGAAGGAAGGACACACGATGCTCGATACTGCCATCGGCGAGCGCGCGGGACATCTCGTCGACCTGCACAACATCGATTTCGCCTGGGAGCCTGACGAGATGCTGGTCTGGCTCAGGGACGAATGAAGCCCGACCGCAGCGCCCGACCGATCTCCTCGGCCACAAGTTCCTGCAACTGCCAGAGATTGCGGTCGCGGATGCCGCAGGCGTCGAGATGGCGAATGGTCTCGAACAGATATTCGGCGCCCGAACCCCAATGGCCGACGGCCGTGGCCAGGGTCGCCGCTATCGCTCGCTTTTCGAGCTTGCCGGCGTAGCGCGGATTGGCGGGATCGACAACGAAACCAAGCGCTTGGCCCGTGCCGTCGCCCGTCCTGACCTGCAGCCAGCGCGGCACGTTGACGGCCGGCAGGATGGTCATCTCGCGGCGCAGCAGCGTTTCGAGATTGGCCCCCACTGGCTCGGCGACCTCGAACACCATGCCCGGACATTGGCCCCCGCGGTCGAGCGCCATCATCAGGCCGGGCTGCTCGACGGTGCCCCTGAAGCGCTGCACCGTAAAACAGAACGAACGGTGCCAGCCCGTCGCCACGGCCCGTTCGCCACCCCTGACCTCGCCGGCCGGCTTCCACAGAAGCGAGCCATAGGCGAAAAGCTTCACCGGCCCGCCCGGCGCGCCGGGCAGCACCTCGTCGCGAATGCGCGCGTAATCGGCATCGGTCATGTAGACCATGCCCGGCGTCGGCCCGGCATCCTCGACCGCACGCAAGGTGCGGGCGACCAGCGCCTCGGTCAGCGCCATCGGTGTCTTGCGCGGCGAACGCCGTGATGCGGTGGAAATGACCTTGCTCATCCTCATGCTCTCAGCCTCGCCGCCATGTTGCCGAAGGCTGAAGGATTCTCAAGGGCCGAGTAAACCAGCGCGGTATCGGGATTCGAACTATCGTGTCCAACAGCCTGACTGGCTTAGTGCGGAGGCTGATCTGGCCGGACGGTGTCGTTGCAGCCGTCAACATAGCGATGGACCGACCACCGGGAGCCGGGCCGGGCCTGTTGCGCCTTGGTGAGCGGATCCTGAGACTGCGCGTAGCCGTCCTGGTAGCCCCGAACGATTTCGTCGATATCGTCGGGCCAGTCGCCGTCCCATGGCCGTCCCAGAATCTGGGCCTGCTGGACCGGATGCAGTTCGTTGTGGCCTTCATGAAAGCTGTCGTGGATGTGTCCGGCATCATAGACCCACCGGCCGGTCACCCCCAGGATTGTCGCTCCGGTTCCGTCGCCCTTGTTGGTCTCGATGCTCGGCAGGCCGGCATCGCTCGGACTGGCGGTGTCCGAACTGCTGAAGGCCGCGCCGAGCAGCGAAGCGAGCAAGGCGAGAAGCGCCAATACGTAGGCGACGACCGCGCCGACGCCCGACATGCATACCGCCAGCGCAATCAATGCCGCGGCTAGGGCGAGGATGTTGACGGTCTGCAGGTCATGGATCGATGCCCCTTCGAACTCCACATGCAGCGCCTCTGACTTTACTCCGGTCACCTTGTCCTCCGCCGGGTTCCCCGTGAACAGAAAGCCGTGCGAGGAGGTGATTGCGTTTTCGGCCATCAGATAGCCGAACGGGGCACTGGCGGCGGCAACGGCCTGGGAGACGCCCACCGGGTTGTTCGGCAGCAGCAAATTGAGGCTGTAGTCGGAGTCCAGGCTTCCTGGCCAGGTCTTTTCCGACGGCGGCTCGATGCTGATGACCATGCCGACGATACTCACCGGCTCGCCCAGGCAAACCAGCCGTTTGTTGAGCCACCAGTCGCAATAAGCGAGAATCCACACAATCTCAGTCACCACCAGCGCGATCGGTATGCACCACGGCTCGCCCATCGCGACCACCACCACGACCATCACGGCTGCGAATATGCCGCTGGTAATCGCCGCACTGATGTACTGGTTGACCGAAATCACCTCGTCGGCGGTCGTGCACTTGGTCCAGGATTTGTCGTCGGTGGCCATCACGGCTCCAAGCTGCTGAGGACGGTCAAGGTGACGCCGCCGCTGGCGCGATCACCCTCGTCAAACGCATTCAGATTGAGGGCTTGCCGGCCGGTCCAGCCGTCCGGCGGCGTAGCGACCGCCGTGATCGTCACCTGTTCGCCCGGCGCCAGCGACGGCAGGTCAGGCGAAATCTCGACCTTCCAGCCCGGCGGCAGGGGATGAGCCGACGGCAAGTGTGCCGCCAGCCGGCGCTTTTGCTCCGCCTTGGCGGTCTCTTCCGTTGGCTGCCGGTCGTCGCGACAGGGGCCGAGCGGCGGAATGGTGTAGGCATCGACGGTGAACCGGTACCGATGCGGCCGACGGGTAGCGTTGCGCAACTCGAATTGAAATGTTGCTGGCGACTGGGCCAGTCCGACATCGGTATTTTCTTGGCCGAGATTGTTGGCGAAGTTGGCGTCATCGGCCGGGTCGAGCAAAACTTGCAGGCAATAGTGACCTGCTTGCCGCGGCGTATGCCAGTCGAAGGAGACGAACCCAGGCTGGCTGGCGGATCCGATCACCCCGACCGAGACCGGCCTGGTGGCGATCGGATTCGACACGGTTCCGATGCCAAACGACAGATAGGACAGATGGACCGGCATCTTGACGACGACGGCATCCGGGGAGGCGTTCCAGACGCGAACCCGCACCTCGTAGTCGGTGTCCGCCTGCAACCTGCCGGCGGGAACGGGCACACCACCCTGGCGTAGCTCGATATCGGGATTATCCCAGGTGACCGCGAGACCAAGGCCGATCAGGTAATACTGATCGTAGATCAGCGGGTCAGGCCGGCAGAAAGCAGGGTGATCGATCGGTACGCAATGCGCCCGGGACCCTTTCTGGTCGACCCGGCGGTCGCCCCCTAGCCGCCACCGGCGACAGAAACGGCGAGCCATCTCGATCAGTGCCGGAATCCAGGCGGAGAACAGTGCTCGCAGGATTGCCGCTATTCCTCGCATCGACTTCCCCTCTGAAGCTAACGCAGGGCAACGCTCTGATAACAACGGGATTCGCGCGGCAACAGTGAATTGGCGTGTCAGACGACTGGTGCCATTTGTACTCTGGTCAGACGAATAAAGCTGGGCTCGAACGGTACGCGGGCTATTTCCGCGCGAAGAAACCGCGCGCGAATTGCACGATGTGCTTGTGGAATGCGAGCGCCAATATTGCGACAACGGCAAGTATGTAGAGAGCTTCGGTCGATCCGTCGCCGCCGTCAGGGGAAATACCAAACCAACTCTCGATGAAATCCATGAACAGATTCCCTCCGCGCAAACTTGCGACCGATGTTCAGCATAGCTCTTCAGCTTGTCCCGGTGTCAAGTAGGGATGCATTGCCATCCACATAAATCCAGTAAAGACCGTTGTGCCGAATTGTCTGCTGCCGAATTGTCTGCTGTTTGTCGATAAACCTGAGAATTTGCCTAAAGATTGCTAAAAAATTGTCGCGGCTTATTGATGCACAACTGAAGGAAAGCTTTGTATCTCGGTCATTTCCGGGTCATTTTGTCGATCATGTGCGAACGATCCAGTCAATGATGGTGTCGCCAAACAGGTCCGGACTTGTGCATGGACAGTACGCGGCCCACCACGATCAGAAGCGCGGGGTAGCCTGAAAAGCAGCCCGGCATGGCTCATTGGACGCCACTCGGCGGTCGTCTGGCCTGGTTTCAAATGTAGTCAGCTCTCGAACGTGCCCGGCGGCGTCACGCTGTCGGCTGTTGACAGGAAAGAGGCGTTTGAAAAATCACCGGCGGTCGAGGCAGCAAAAGTCACCGTGCCGTATTTCGCCCGGGACACCACGATTCCGGCGAGATGCTGGTCTGGATCAGAGCGTCCTGACCGGCAAGCTATCGTACCGGCCGAGCCTTAGCTGGGCCGGCCGGTACGCTTGCCGGCCTGACGAGAGCCGCCGTCAAGCAGCCGGTCGAATGTTTTGGTTCACCCGGAAGAGGTTGTTCGGGTCGTATTTCTTTTTCAGCGTAGCGAGGCGCTCATAGTTGTCGCCATAAGCCGCCTTGAGCCTTGCATCGCCCTCGTCATCCATCATGAAGTTCAGGTAGGCGCCACCCAGATCGAACGGATGCACGGCCTCCCAGTAGGCCTTGGTCCAGCGCGTCACCGGCCCCGCTTTCTGTGGGTCCGGATCGATCCCGGCGATGACCATCGACCAGGTCGCATCACGGTAATTCCAGGGTGTCTCGTCTTTGCCGACGCGATGGACCGCACCATCGATCGGGTAGAGATGCATGAGCGATAGCTCGCTCGGCGTCTTCGCCGCCTGCTCGAGATGGGCGTCGATCGCCTCGTCGGACAGCGTCTTGACGAAATCGCCCCGCCAGTACCACTGCATTCCCTTCGGGTAGAGCCCATCGAACATGCTCTGCACCGCGGGATAGGGCATCGTTCCCATCCAGTTGAACCAGGGCGCGGGCAGCGCATCGAGCAGCGGGGCCAGCGCCTCTCTGCCCTTTTCCTCCGGGCCGTTGTAGCAGCACATCAGCAGACACATCCGCTTTCCCCAAAACTCTTCCGGGAAGGGTGCGCTCGAGAGGACGGTCTTGAGCCCGAGAAAGATCCCGAGTTCTTCGGGCGCGTTCGGCAGGAACTCGCGATAATGCTGCATGATGGTGCGGGCGTGGCGCTGATCCCATGCGATCGGCCCCGCAAAGACCATGCTGACCCGGTGGAGCCTGAACACAAAGCTGGTGACGATGCCGAAATTGCCGCCGCCGCCGCGAAGCGCCCAGAACAGGTTGGGGTTCCGCTCCTTGCTGGCGGTGACGAAGCTTCCGTCGGCAAGCACGACATCGGCCTCGACCAGATTATCGATCGTCAGGCCATATTTGCGCGTCAGATAGCCATGGCCGCCGCTCAGCGTCAGTCCGGCGACCCCGGTGGTCGAGATGATGCCCGCCGGTACGGCCAGGCCAAAGGCATGGGTGGCATGGTCGAGGTCGCCCTGAGTGCAGCCCGGGCCTACCCGCGCCGTGCGGGCATCCGGATCGACGCGCACGCCGTTCATCGCCGACAGGTCGATCACCAGACCGTCGTCGCAGCTCCCCAATCCTGGTCCATTATGGCCGCCGCCACGTACCGCAACCAGCAAATTGTTGTCGCGGCCGAAATTCACCGCTGTGATTACGTCGGCGACGTCGACACAGCGGGCGATGATCAGCGGCCGCTTGTCGATCATGCCGTTGTAGAGCTTGCGGGCTTCGTCATAGCGGGCGTCGCCGGCGCGGATGACTTCGCCTCGCAGGCTTGCTGCGAATTTGGTGATGTCTTCATCGTTCATGACATTCCTCCCTGTTATTGGACCTGTCGGCCGGCCGATGAAACGCTAATCCCGTCCGCTGTTCCCGCAAATGTCACATCGTCCATTTCTGTTGCCCGATCGTTCAGAGTAGGATTAGACCGGATGGATAGTTGCTCGGGCGGCCATATTGCCGGATAGTTCGAGATGCCTGGCGGAAAAACTCGTTGTCAAAGGGAGTAGCCGATCGTTTCCGGAGGTGTAGTGCATGGATGTCCTTTCCGATGTGCTCCGAGCCGTTCGCCTCACCGGGGCGATCTATTTCGACGTCGACGCCAGCTCTCCCTGGGTTGGCGAGTCGCCGGGCACGGCCGACATTGCCGCCGCCATCATGCCGGAGGCAGAGCACATCATTTCCTTTCATGCCGTGATGTCGGGCTCGTGCTGGGCCGCGCTGGGAGACGATTCGGTGCCCCCGGTGCTCGTGAACGCCGGTGATGTCGTTGTCTTCCCCGGTGGTGTTCCGAACGTGTTGAGCTCCTCGCCGGGGGCGCGGGGCGAACCCAATATGGCGATGTATTATCGGCCGATAGACGAGAGCCTGCCGTTCGCGGTGATCCATGGTGGCGGCGGAGACGAGCGGACCCGGTTCATTTGCGGGTATCTTGGCTGCGATGCACGTCCCTTCAATCCTCTCCTGGCCGCATTGCCGGCCATCCTGTGTGCCCGCAAGCCCGCCGATGGAAGCAGCTGGGTTATCGACCTTTTTCGGCTGGCGCTGGCCGAAGGTGGCAGTGGGCGGGCGGGCTGTGAGACGATACTCGCCAAGCTGAGCGAGCTGATGTTTGTCGAGATCATCCGCCGCCATCTCGAGACCCTGCCCGACGATTCGCGCGGCTGGCTGTCAGGCCTACGGGATCCACATGTCGGCGAGGCGCTCCGGCTCATCCACGCTCGCCCCGGGGAGGAATGGACATTGGACCGGCTCGCCCGCGAAGTAGGGCTCTCGCGCACGGCGTTTGCGAGCCGCTTTACCCACTATGTCGAGGTCTCTCCCATGCACTATCTTGCTCGCTGGCGTCTGCAACTGGCAGGACGCTTGCTCGAACGCCCCGAAATGAGCATCGCGCAAGCGGGTGCCGAGGTCGGCTACGAGTCGGAAGCCGCCTTCAATCGCGCCTTCAAAAAGTTCGTCGGCATTCCACCTGGCACCTGGCGAAAGGGACGGTCGGCGTTGCTCGAGGCTCAGAGATTGCCCGCTGGCGTCGTGCAATAGGAAAGAACTGGCAGGGCGTTGACGCTTCGGTCCGCGTGCAGCGTCCCAATGCTCGAAAGCCCCTGGCACAAAGCGGTAGACGATGACCGGCCGCCGCGACGCCTTCGGCGAGGCGTGTCAGACTTCGCGCCTTAATCTTTCGCGCGCTCGACATAGGCGCCATCGGCGGTCATCACCACCACGCGGGTGCCGGCGCTGATGTGTGGCGGCACCAGGGTACGCACGCCGTTGGACAGCGTTGCCGGCTTGTAGGACGAGGACGCCGTCTGGCCCTTGGTCACCGGCTCGGTCTCGACCACCTCGAAAGTGGCGCGCTGCGGCAGTACCAGCGAGATGGCGATGTTGTTGTATTGCGAGATCTGCACCGGCATGCCTTCCACCAGATAGGGCGCCATGTCGCCGACCACGCTTTCCGGCACCGCGACCTGGTCGTAAGTCTCCGGATTCATGAAGTGAAATCCTTCGCCGTCACGGTAGAGGAACGTGTGCTCGCGCTCCTCGACATAGGCGCGCTCGACCTGCTCGGTGGTGCGGTAACGCTCGGAAACCTTTACCCCGTCGGAGATACGCCGCATGTCGAGCTGGGTGACCGGCGTACCCTTGCCAGGATGAATGTTTTCGGCAAAGAGGATCACATAAAGCTTGCCGTCCTTTTCGACGACGTTGCCTTTGCGTAAGGAGCTGGCGATGACCTTCACGGGTTTCCATCCTGATAAAATTTGTTGGCGCAAATCGGCTGGAGAGGCCGTTGCGTGCGGCCTAGCGCATCTTGGCCGCAATCGCCAGCCCTCTGTGCAATTCCCCTGAAGCCGATGACCGCCGCCTCGCCGTGGTGGACGCCGCATGTCCACGCCGACCGCCGGCCGCGGCTGATCCTGCGCAATGCCATTGCCGCCGGGATGCGCGACTGGTTCGCCCGCCGCGACTTCGTCGAGGTGGATACATCGGCCCTGCAGGTCTCGCCCGGCAATGAAGCGCACCTGTCGGCCTTTGCCACCGAGGCGATCGGGCCGGACGGGCAGCGCCAGCCGCTCTACCTCCACACGTCGCCGGAATTCGCCTGCAAGAAGCTGCTTGCCGCCGGCGAGGAGCGCATCTTCAGCCTCGGGGCTGTCTGGCGCAACCGCGAGCGCGGCCCCTTGCACCATCCTGAGTTCACCATGCTCGAATGGTACCGCGTCGGCGAGACCTATGAGAGCCTGATGCGCGATTGCGCCGAGCTCGTAGCGCTGGCGGCCGAACGGGCCGGAGCGAAGCGTTTTAGCTTCCGCGGCCGCGAGGCCGATCCGTTCGCCGGGCCGGAACGGTTGAGCGTCGCCGAAGCCTTCATGCGCCATGCCGGCATCGATCTGCTGGCGACGGTTGCCGCCGATGGCAGCACCGACCGCGCGGGGTTGCATGCCGCCCTGGTCCAGGCCGGATTGCGGACCGCGCCCGACGACAATTGGGCCGACCTGTTCAGCCGGGTGATGGTCGAAAAAATCGAGCCAGCGCTGGGGCAGGGGCGCGCTACCATTCTTTTCGGATATCCGATCTCCGAGGCGGCACTGGCCAGGCCGAGCGCCGACGATCCACGCACCGCCGAGCGCTTCGAGCTCTATTGCTGCGGCGTCGAGCTCGCCAACGCCTTTGGCGAATTGACCGATCCGGCCGAGCAGCGCCGGCGCTTTGCCGCCGAAATGGATGAGAAGCAGCGCGTCTATGGCGAACGCTACCCGATCGACGAGGATTTCCTCGCCGCGCTCGCCATCATGCCGCAGGCGAGCGGCGCGGCGCTCGGCTTCGACCGGCTGGTGATGCTCGCCACCGGCGCGCTCAGGATCGACGACGTGATCTGGACGCCGGTGGCTGGTCCCTGAGGAAGGTTGTGCAAGCCGATCTCGCCGGGCTTGAAAGCCAGGATCAGATGGTCGGTCCAGGCCGCCGCCGGCTCCGTCGAGCCAGAAGATTGGCGACGACCAGGAGGATTATCGACAGCTCCATCATCAGCGTGGCGGCGGCGCTATTGCCGGGGAGAGCTTTTCGCGCAAGCCGATGAACATTTCGAGCGGCATGGTGCGTTGGTTGGCGCTGGCCAGGAACTGCACCGCGACGACCTCGTCATGTGCGAGACGCTGCAACCGTTCCGTGTGTTGCCACGATCATGGTGGGCCGGCATAGTGCTGGCGGGGTTCTCGGCGCCGCGGAGCTATCGGCCGTCGTACTCAGAATGGCCTTCGGCACAATGCCAGACAAAAACGCGCTGAACGCAAAACATAGCAGCGAATGGACAATGTCCTGGCGCCTGGTCATACTTGCGGCCGTGGCGATTAATGTTGTGATGCTCTTGGCCGCGCTGTTCGTCGCGCAAACTCTTGGTCTGGACGCTACAATCTTCTATCGAGATCCATCTGCAGCCGCGGATGTCGGCTTCTATACGGGGTGGATTTCGTCCCTAGGTGCTTCACTGTGGATCGGCACCGGCGCGGCGACCCTGTTTGCCGGTCTGCTCACGCACCGATGGGATTGCACGTTTCTCGGCGGCCTTACCTTGGTCATGGGCCTCGATGACCTGTTGTTGATCCATGAGGACGTGCTGCCGTTTGTCGCGATACCAGAGATTGTTACGATGATTGCCTACGCCGTCGCCGGGTTGTTCTGGTTCTTTCGGCTGCGACGGAAGACATTCGACGGCTCGATCGTATTTGTGGCCGCAGGCTTCTTACTCGCGATGTCAGCAGCGATCGACCAGCTGGGAGAGCTGTTTCCTAGCCCGGGTTCGGCGGTCGACATCGCGGAAGACGCTGTCAAAGAGCTTGGCATCTTCCTTTGGGCGGCAGGTGCCGTCGGGTACGCGGCGATGGTGACACGGTTGGGCCGCCCGTGGGTGGATCCAGCCGATCCCAACTCTACAGGCTGACGGTCGCACGCGCCGCATCTTCGACTCGTCGCCGGCAGCGGTGCCGCCGTCGCGGCTTTCGGTCACGGCCACCTCGGATCTAAGCCGTCCTTTGTGCGTCTGGAAGGACGCACCATCTCTGGATCGGTCGCGCTGACCTGGGGCTAGATGCCTCCTGATTGTCCGCTTCTCCCATTGCAGAAGCGGCATCGGGACAATAGATGGTGCAGCAGCGGCTGCCCTTCAGCCGGCCGGAAATAACAGGATCATGCGCATGACCGATACGCTCGACGCAGCGAAACTGACCGATCGCGTCGCGGCCCTGGTCGAGGCTGCCAAACGGGCCGGCGCCGATGCCGCCGATGCCGTTGCGGTACGCGGCCGCTCGACCGGCGTGTCGGTGCGGCTTGGCAAGGTCGAAGGCACAGAGGCGTCCGAGAGCGAGGACGTCTCGCTGCGCGTCTTCGTCGGCAAGCGGGTAGCCAGCGTTTCGGCAACAGCGGCATCCGACCCCAATATGCTGGCCGAGCGCGCGGTCGCCATGGCCAAGGTGTCCCCCGAGGATCCCTATCAGGGCCTCGCCGACCCGGCCTTGCTGGTCAAGAAACCGCGCGACCTCGATCTGTTCGACGCCACCGAGGTGTCGGCGGACCAGTTGAAGGAAGCAGCGCTTGCCGCCGAAGCGGCGGCGCTTGCCGTCAAGGGCGTCACCAATTCGGCCGGCAGTGGCGCCAGTGCCGGGCTTGGCGGCCTGGTGCTCGCCACCTCGCACGGCTTCGTCGGCCACTACGTCGCCTCGCGTTTTTCGCGCTCGACCAGCGTGATCGCCGGCGAGGGCACCGGCATGGAGCGCGACTACGAATTCTCCTCGCGCCAGCATTTTTCCGATCTCGACGCGCCGGAAGACATCGGCCGCAAGGCCGGTGAGCGCGCTGTACGCCGCATTGGCGCGCGCAAGGCGGCGACCGGGCCTGTCGACGTGGTGTTCGATCCGCGTGTGGCGCGCGGCATTGCCGGCCACCTTGCCGGTGCCATCAATGGCGCCGCGGTGGCGCGCAAGACCAGCTTTCTCCGCGACATGATGGGCAAGAAGGTGGCTTCGGCCGCAATCACCGTCACCGACGAGCCGCTCCGGCGCCGTGGACAGGCCTCGCGCCCGTTCGACGGCGAAGGCGTCGAGGGCGAAAAACTGTTCATGGTCGACAAGGGCGTGCTCAACCACTGGTTCCTGTCGACTTCGGCGGCTCGGGAACTCGGCCTCGTCACCAATGGGCGCGGCTCGCGCAGCGGCTCGTCGGTCTCGCCGTCGTCGACCAATCTCGCCATCGAGCCCGGGGAAAATACGCCGGAAGAGCTGATCAAGTCGCTCAAGACCGGCTTCTACGTCACCGAAGTGTTCGGCCAGGGCGTCGACATGGTGACCGGCGAATATAGCCGCGGCGCTTCCGGCTTCTGGATCGAAAATGGCGAGCTGGCCTATCCCGTCGCCGAGGTGACCATCGCCTCCAATCTGAAGACGATGTTCCTCAACATGGTTCCGGCGAGCGATCTCGACCGCAATTTCGGCACCGCCGCGCCCACGCTTTTGATCGAAGGAATGACCCTTGCCGGAGCTTGACCCGGCCGTCTCGGCCGGCGCTACTGAAGACCTGCAGCTGTTGCGCGATGCCGCCCGCGAGGCGGGGCTCATCGCCATGCAATACTTCAACAACAATCCGCAAGTGTGGATGAAGGGCGGCACCTCGCCGGTCAGCGAAGCCGATCACGCCGCCGACAAATATCTGCGCGAGACCTTGCTGGCGGCCCGGCCGGATTATGGCTGGCTGTCGGAGGAAACCGTCGACGACCCGGTAAGGCTTGTCGCGCGCCGCACCTTCGTCGTCGATCCGATCGACGGCACGCGCGGCTTCCTCGAGGGCCTGCCCACATGGTGCGTCAGCGTCGCTGTGGTCGAGAACGGCCGAACGCTTGCCGGCGTACTCGACTGCCCGGCGAAGGGCGAAATCTATTGGGCGCTGCCGGGCGAGGGCGCGTTCCTGAACGGCAGGCGCATCAGCGTGCGTCCGCCGGCGGAAACGGCCGAAATCGCCGGACCGAAGGCGATGATCGACCTGCTGCCGGCGAAATGGCACAAACGGCTGAAGCGCGTGCCCTATATTCCTTCGCTGGCCTACCGGCTGGCGATGATCGCCGGCGGCCAGCTCGATGCCACCTTCGTCAAGGCCAACGCACATGACTGGGACATCGCCGCGGCCGATCTCATCCTGCGCGAGGCAGGCGGCGCCTTGCTCGATCGGCATGGCCGCGCGCCGATCTATGCCGGCGAAGTGATCCGTCACGGACCGCTCGCCGCCGGCAGCGGCGAACTCCTCGCCGTGCTCGCCGGCGTCATCGCCGGGCTGGACAATTGACCACTATCAATAGTTCCAAAGTCGGCGGCTTTGGTCTAGACCTGTCCCAAACTCACGATATGTGAAGGATCGACATGGCCGCTGAAGACGGAAAGAAGCAGCTTTTGCACCTGGTGTTCGGCGGCGAACTCAAGAAGCTGGGCGGCACCGAATTCCGCGATCTCGACGCGCTCGATATTGTCGGCATCTATCCGGACTACCAATCGGCGCACGCCGTCTGGAAGGCCAAGGCGCAAGCTAGCGTCGACAATGCCCATATGCGCTATTTCGTCGTTCACCTGCACCGCCTCCTCGACCCCGAAAACAAGGCTGTCGGTTGACATCGATGAACCATGAAGCGGTCAAGCGATCAGCCCCGCGGTCGGCGGTCAGACGTCGCAAGCCGAAGACGTTCTGGCGCAAGATCCGCGAACCGCTGGCGCAGTCGCGATTCGTCAAGAATGCGCTTGCCGCGCTGTTTGCGTATTTCGTCCGCCTTGTCCGCTTGACCAACCGCATGGTCGACGGATCGGCCAGGTTTTCCGGCGGCGCCTATGCGCAGCTCGAGCCTGGCATCATCGCGCTCTGGCACGGCCAGCACCTGCTGACCCCGGCCTACTATCCCAAGGGACGGCCGCTGGTTGCCATGGTATCGCGCAGCGCCGATGCCGAGCTCAACGCGCTGATGGTCGAGAAATTCGGCATCGAGGCGGTGCGCGGCTCTGGCGGGCGCGAAAGCGCAAGGCATCTCGACAAGGGTGGGGCCAAGGCGCTCATCGCCCTCAAAAAGTCGCTCGCCACCGGCAAGAATGTCGCCATGATTGCTGATATTCCCCACGGCACGCCGCGCGATGCCGGGCTCGGCGTCGTCCTTCTGGCGCGGCTGTCCGGCCGGCCGATCCTGCCTGCCGCGATAGCCACCAGCCGCCGCAAGGTGATCGAGGGCAGCTGGGACAAGACGACGATCAACCTGCCCTTCGGCCGCTCCTCGATCGTCGTCGGCACGCCTGTCTTCGTGCCGGCCAACGCCGACGCCGTGGAAATGGAACGCAAGCGCCAGGAGGTTACGGCCTCGCTCAATGCCGCGACCGCCGAGGCCTATCGCCTTGTGGACGGTTCGAAATGAGTGTGCGCTGGGCGCGCGCCTTCCTGACCGCATACCGTTTCGCGGGGGCGGCCGCCTACCCGTTGGCCGGGCCTTATGTCGCCTGGCGCACTTCCAGAGGCAAGGAGGATCGCATTCGCCGGCGCGAACGCTACGGCGTCGCCGGACGCGAGCGCCCCGAAGGCCCGGTGATCTGGATCCATGCAGCCAGCGTCGGCGAGACCATCGCCGTCGTGCCGCTGGTCGAGAGCATTCTCGATTACGGCGTCAACATCGTGCTGACGACGGGCACGGTCACCTCGGCGCAGGTCGCCGAAGAACGGCTGGGCGACCGCATCATCCACCAATATGTGCCGCTCGACCTCAAGCCGGCGGTCAGCCGCTTCCTCGACCATTGGCAGCCGGACCTGGCGATCATCGCCGAATCGGAGATCTGGCCGATGACCATCCTGGAACTCGGCGCCCGCCGCGTGCCGCAGGTTCTGGTCAACGGCAGGCTGTCCGACCGCTCCTTCAAGTCCTGGAAGAAGCGCGCCAACATTGCCGAAGCATTGTTCGACAATCTCGCCCATGTCGTCGCCCAGTCGGACCTCGATGGCGAGCGCTTCCTTTCGCTCGGCGCCCGGCCGGTCACTGTATCCGGTAATCTCAAGGTCGACACCGCGCCGCCGCCGGCCGACGAGCGGGCACTGGCGGCGCTGAAACGCCAGATCGGCGGCCGCCCGACCTGGGCGGCGATCTCGACCCATGACGGCGAAGAGGCGGTCGCCGCCGAAGTTCACGCCATGCTGCACAAGCGCCACCACGGGCTTTTAACGATCATCGTGCCGCGCCATCCCGATCGCGCCGGGCAGCTGGCCGCCCAGATTTCCGGCATGGGCCTGAAGCTGGCGCAGCGCAGCAAGGGCGACAGGATCACCGCCGACACCGATATTCTGCTCGGCGACACGATCGGCGAGATGGGGCTTTATCTGAGGCTGACGGAAATTGCCTTTGTCGGCCGTTCGCTGACTTCCGAGGGCGGCCAGAACCCGCTGGAACCAGCCATGCTGGAGACGGCGGTGCTTGCCGGCCGCAACGTCCAGAATTTTCGCGAGGCCTATCAGCGCCTGCTCGATAGCGGCGGCGCCAAGCTGGTGCGCGACCGCGATATGCTGGCCGGCGCCGTTAATTTCCTTTTGACCAACGAGGCGGCCCGCCATGAGATGATGGCGGCGGGTGCGGCGACGGTCGACGAGATGCGCGGTGCGCTGGCGCATACGCTCAGGTCACTCGAGCCCTATATCCAGCCGCTGGTCGTCAAGTCGCGCCTGAAGGGCGCGAACGGGCGCTGACGTGACCTCGGAAGCGCCGCCCTTCTGGTGGGAAGAGCCGGACTGGCGGGTCACGGCGCTGTCGCCGCTCTCCGCCGTCTATGCGCTTGTCGCCGGTCGCCGCATGCGGCACGCGCCGCGTGAAAAGGTCGAGGCGCCGGTGCTCTGCGTCGGCAACTTCACCGTCGGCGGCACCGGCAAGACGCCGGTGGCGATCGCGCTGGCCGAGCAGGCCAGGCGCATGCAGCTTAATCCGGGTTTCCTGTCGCGCGGCCATGGCGGCTCCTTCGCGCAGCCGCATATCGTCGATCCGCACCACGATGCCGCCAAGCATGTCGGCGACGAGCCGCTGCTTCTGGCCGAACACGCCCCGGTCGCGGTGACGCCGAACCGGGCCGCCGGCGCCAGGCTTCTGCTGGAGAAGCTCGGCTGCGATTTCCTGATCATGGATGACGGTTTTCAGAGCGCGCGCATCCACATCGACTATGCGCTCGTCGTCGTCGACGCGCGACATGGCATCGGCAATGGCCGCGTCATCCCCGGCGGGCCGCTGCGGGCAAAGATCGTCGACCAATTGGTCTTCACCAGCGCCTTGCTGAAGATGGGCGAGGGCACCGCGGCCGACACGGTCGTGCGCCAGGCAGCGCGCGCCGGCAGGCCGATCTTCGAGGCGCACACTGCCCCGAGCAGCAAGGTGACGCTGGCCGGCAGGCGTTTCCTGGCGTTCGCCGGCATTGGCCATCCCGACAGGTTTTTCGACACTGTCCGCGAGGCCGGCGGCGAGCTTGCGCTGACCAAATCGTTTCCTGACCATCATTTCTATGGGGAGGACGAACTTGCCGAATTGGCGGCGACGGCGCGTAAAGCCGGGCTTGGCCTCATTACCACCGCCAAGGACGCTGCCCGCCTGCGTCACGGCGCGGCGCCGCCGGAATTCCTCGACGGGCTCGATGTGCTGGAGATCGACACCGTCTTCGAGCTCGACCATGTGCCGCAACGCATCATCGACGAGACGCTGGACGCCTGGCGGCAGCGCCGGCTTAAAGGCTGACCAGAAGCTTGAGCACCGAGGCAATGCGGGACTGGAATTTGCAGCTTTCCGCCGGTCGAACGTATTTTGTTCTTGCTTTGTGCCGGCAGCTATGCTAGTAATTTGGGTATAGTGATGATTCGCCGGTGACCCGCCCTCGAGGCGGGTTTTTTACTTCAAGATAGCCTCTAAGGTTTCGGTGTTGCCGGCCTGACATCGCGGCAGAGGGCGCAGGATCGCAACGGGGCGGCTTCCATTTGCGCTGGACTAGCGTCGGCGGCGCAGTTCCGGATGCGCTTCGATCTCGCGGCGCAGCGAGGCAGCGGCGTTCACATAGGGTTCCTGCCTGGCGACACTCCAATATTTAAGCTCGTCGAGCGGGATGCTCTCGCCGGTCACCGCGCAGCGTACGAAGGCGCCGGGGCTGGTCACCTGGAAGTCGCCGTCGAGATAGCGGATGCGGGCTTCCTTGCCGCCGGGTCCTTCGAAACGGTTCATCATGGGGTGGTGCCGAAATTCATGACGATGTCATCGCCACAAATTGCGGCGAGGTCAAGCTCGGTTGGCCTCGCCTGGTTCTGTTTCTGGTGACACTTGCTCGAACAAGCCGGCAAAGCGGATGCCAATGCATGTCGCGCAAAAGTGTGCAGCGGTTTTGCGCGACATGCATAAACACAAGAACCTGAAGCGCGTCGCATGAGGCCGGTCGAACGCGACGCGCTTCTCATTCCTCGGCGGTGATAAACTGCTCGATCTTCTTCGCTGGCAGCCCGGCCTGGACCGCGATGCGCCGGGCGAGTTCGGCGGCGGCGGCGCGCGGGCGCCCCAGCGGCCGGTCGAGCCAGTAAGATATCGGGCTTAGCGCACTGCGCTCGTCTACGGCGACGATGCGGCCCGATTTCAATTGGTCCACCGTCAACGGCGGACGTGCCAGCGCAATACCGAGCCCGTGCGCGGCGGCGTCGAGCACGAGGTTGTAGTCCTCGAAACGGCGGTCGTGCGGCCGCGGCCGATAGTCCATCTCCTGCGCCGCAAACCAGGCGCGCCAGGCTGAAGCGTCGGAATCATTGATCAGCGGAAATTCGAGCAGTCGGGCGGGATCTCCGCGACCGATCTCCCTGGCCAGTCCCGGCGAGGCGACCGGGAACACATATTCTTCGAAAAGCTGCACCGAGATCCGGCCCGGAATGCGACCGCGCCCGCAGCGGATCGACAGGTCGATGCCCTCGTCGGCAAGATCGCCTTGGCGGATGTCGACGTCGAGCACGATACGCAGCTTGGACGGGTGGTTCTCCAGCGCCGCCATGCGCGGCATCAGCCACAGCCCGCTGACCGAGGGGATCGAGGTCAGCCGCACCACCGCCGTGCCGCGCGGCTCGACCCAGCGATCCGAATTGCTGGCGATCAGGGCAAAGGCTTCGGTGGTGCGCAGATGCAGGCGGTTGCCCTCGATGGTCAGCGAGACGCCGCGCGCGCCGCGATCGAAGACTTTCAGCCCAAGCCAGCCCTCGAGCTTGGCGATCTGCCGACTGACGGCGCCGTGGGTGATGTTGAGCTTCTCGGCCGCCGCCGAAAAGCTGCCGGTCCGAGCCGCGGCGTCGAAGGCGCGCAGCGTTTCGAGCGGCAGCATCGGGTCTAAGCTGTGATCCATAGTCACAGGTGATCCTCGATTTGTTCGTTTGTCAACCGACCCGCAATGGCGTTTCTCTACTTCATGGCATTGGATCGCGAGGACACCCAGATGAGCGCTTACACCGGCACGTTGAATACGACACAGCGCATGGATGCCACGGCTGCCATCGCGGTGGCGCTGACGGTGGTCGGCTGGGCCTCCGCCTTTCCGGCGATCCGCGCCGGCCTTGCCGCTTTCGGGCCGCTGGAACTTGGCGCGCTGCGCTTTGCCATCGCCGCGGTTCCGGCGGCGATCTTCCTCGCGGTCAAGCGGCCGGCGCTGCCCAGGCTCGATGAACTCTGGCGCTTTGTCTTCGGTGGTGCCGTCTTCGTCGCGCTCTACACGGTGATGCTCAATTTCGGCGAGCTGACCGTTTCGGCCGGTGCGGCCGGCTTCATCATCAATGTCAGCCCGATCTTCACCGCCATCATGGCCATGGCGCTGCTCGGCGAACGCTTCTCGGGCCTCGCCTGGGCCGGCACATTCCTGTCCTTCGCCGGTATCGGGATCATCGCCATGGGCGAGGGGCAAGGGCTGCATTTCAACAATGGTGCGCTGCTTGTCCTCGGCTCGGCGCTGTGCTCGGCCGTCAACACCATCGTCCAGAAGCCGCTGTTTGCCCACCATCACCCGCTGACGATCTCGGCCTCGAACATGGTGCTTGGCGCGCTCTGCCTGTCGCCGTTCCTGCCGAGCGGTCTGGCGCAGGCGGCGGTCGCCGACACCGCCGGGCTCGGCGCCGTCATCTTTCTCGGCATCGTACCCAGCCTGATCGCCTACGCTGCCTGGGCAACAGCGCTTTCCCGCCTGCCCGCGGCGCGTGCCTCGAACTTCCTCTATCTGGTGTCGCCGATGGCGACGCTGATCGGCTTCTTCTGGCTGGGCGAGGTGCCGACGCTGCTTGGCATCTTCGGCGGCGCGCTGGCGCTGGGCGGCGTCATCGTGGTGAATTTGAAGAGGTGAGCAAAGGGTTTGGGGCTGTGCCTGACTCGAAAAGAGCCGCTGTACAGCGGCTCTTTTCGTACCCCCACCCCGCTGCTTCGCAGCGACCCTCCCCATAAGGGGGAGGGTAAGCTCCTCGCGAGGCGTCGGCGGCTGGGCTCCCTACCTCCCCCTTGTGGGGAGGTCGGACCGAAGGTCCAGGTGGGGGCTGCGCCCTGCGAGTTTCTTATCGCCGCCCGAACAACCGCTCGATATCCGCCAGTTTGAGCTCGATGTAGGTCGGGCGGCCATGGTTGCAGGTGCCGGAGCCCGGCGTCGCCTCCATCTGCCGCAGCAGCGCATTCATCTCTTCCGGTTTGAGCAGGCGGCCGGAACGCACCGAGCCGTGGCAGGCCATGGTCGCGGCTATCCTGTCCAGCCGCTCCTTCAGCGTGTCGACCGTATCGTTGTCGGCGATCTCGTCGGCGAGGTCGCGCACCAGCTGCTGGACGTTGGTCTCGCCGAGCATCGACGGCGTCTCGCGCACCGCGACGGCACCGGGGCCGAAGCGCTCGATGCCGAGGCCGAAGCGGGCCAGCGTCTCGGAATGCCTGGCAAGCCGCTCGGCATCCTCTTCCGACAGATCGACAATCTCGGGCAACAGCAGCATCTGCGACGGCACCGCGCGTGAGTGGAGGGCGTTCTTCAAGGCCTCGTAGACCAGCCGCTCATGCGCCGCATGCTGGTCGACGATGACAAGAGAATCCCTGGTCTGGGCGACGATATAATTCTCGTGCACTTGCGCGCGCGCCGCGCCCAGCGCCGTGCCGAGCAGCGTTTCCGCCGCTTCGTTTTGCCCGGCGCGCGCATCGGCGCTGTGCAGCGGCCCGGCGTCGAAGGCCGCCTGCTCGTCCTCGCCGAACCCGTCGCCCATCTCGAGCGGCCGCTGTGGCGAACGGCCAGGATCGAACCCGGCAAAGCCTGAGGCCCGGTAAGCGGCCTCGTAGCTGCGGTGACCGTTGGCCGGCCCGCCATGCGCATAGGATGCCGCGCCTGGCCGGAACGCCGCCATCATGCCGGCGGCCCCTGTGGTGGCGGGGCGGATGCCGGCATTGGCCAGCGCTTCGCGAATGGCGCCGACGATCAGCCCGCGCACCAGCCCCGGGTCGCGGAAGCGCACGTCTGCCTTGGCCGGATGGACGTTGACGTCGACGATCGCCGGATCGAGCGTCAGGAACAGCACGGTGACGGCATGGCGGTCGCGCGGCAGCACGTCGGCGAAGGCGCCACGAATGGCGCCGGCGATCAGTTTGTCACGCACCGGACGGCCGTTGACATAGGCGTATTGCTGCAGCGCGTTGGCGCGGGTGAAGGAGGGGACCGAGACATGGCCGGCGAGATGCACGCCGTCCCGCATCGCGTCGATGGCGATCGCATTGTCCGGAAAGTCGGCGCCCATCACCTGCGCCACCCGGCGCAGCCGGCCTTCCGGGCTGTCGTCGGTCGCCGGCAGTTCCAGCGTCGAGCGGTCCGGGCCGGCCAGGGTGAAGCGCACGGCGGGAAAGGCGATGGCGATGCGCTTGACCACGTCGCCGATGGCCGTGCTTTCGGCGCGCTCGCCCTTCATGAATTTGAGCCTTGCGGGCGTGGCGAAGAACAGGTCGCGCACCTCGACCGTGGTTCCGCGATTGGCCGCCGCCGGCCTGACCGCGGAGACGCGGCCGCCGTCGATGCCGATCTCGGCGGCGTTTTCACTGGACGCGGTGCGCGAGCGGATCGACAGCCGCGCCACCGAGCCGATCGACGGCAAAGCCTCGCCGCGAAAGCCGAGCGAGCGGATGTCGTGAATGTCGTCGGCGAGCTTGGAGGTGCAATGGCGCGCAATCGCCAGCGCCAGTTCCTTTTCCGGAATGCCCGAGCCGTCGTCGCTGACGCGGATCAGGTTCAGCCCGCCGCCGGCGGTGACGATCTCGACTCTCGCAGCACCGGCATCGAGCGCGTTCTCGACCAGTTCCTTGACCACGCTTGCCGGACGCTCGATGACTTCGCCGGCGGCGATCTGGTTGATCATCGTTTCGGAAAGCTGGCGGATCGGCATGGGGCACTATAGGCGGATTCGTGGTCGATGCGGGAGGGGGAGAATAGCGTTGACCGTTGCAAGGCAGTGAGACTGCTCCGTTGCTCCGCCAGAGGGGGTGCTGTCCCGCCACGATATAGAGATAGGAATATTGTTGAAGTGAATGGGCTTGGCCCCCAATTGACTTATTAGAATTAGTCGGGCGAAGGCCAAAATCCGAAGCGAATGGCCGTTGGAGGCGACATTTGGACGTCATCCTAGATTACTTGATGGTAAAGTTCGCTCGATGAATACAGCGTCGAAAGAGTCGTATTGCGAGAATAATTTGGTTTACTATTTGGACGGTTATTTCGATTTGCTAGCAGTTTTTCTATTTTACCTCCTGTATATTCGAAACCTGACCATATAGTTTCGTGTTTCTACCACTGCGCCGCAGGTGCCGCCGCAGGCTTGATCGCGGACACCCTCGATGCGGATCTCGGGGGCACTGTCGCGATAGTGATGGGGTGGACGCCCCCTCGACGGCATCGATGTGCCAGAATGGTGGTGTTTGACAGCCACCGTAAGAGAGGGAGCGTCCACAATGGAAGTTAACACGATCGGATTGGACCTAGCGAAGAATGTGTTTCAGGCGCATGGAGCCGATGCGGCGGGCGCCATTGTTTTCCGCAAGCAACTGCGACGCGACAAGGTGCTTGCGTTTCTCGCTGGGCAGCCGGCCTGCTTGGTCGCCATGGAGGCCTGTTCTGGGGCGCATCACTGGGCGCGCGAGATCGGCAAGCTCGGGCACACCGTTCGTCTGATCCCGCCATCCTGTGTGAAGCCTTTCGTGAAGCGGCAGAAGAACGACGCCGCCGATGCCGAGGCGATCTGCGAGGCCGCGCAGCGGCCGACCATGCGCTTTGTCGCCGTGAAGAGTGAGGAGGAGCAGGCGAGTGCGGCCGTATTCCGGGCTCGTGATCTGCTGGTGCGGCAGCGCACCCAGACGATCAACGCCTTGCGCGGCCATCTTGCAGAATATGGACTGGTCGTTGCCCAGGGCCCTTCACATACTGCCAAGCTGATGGAAAAGGTAGAGGATCCTGAGGGCGATCTGCCAGAAGCAGCCCGCCTGGCCCTCACCGTGCTGGTCGATACGCTGAGATCGCTGGAGGAAAGGATCAAGCAGCTCGATGCCGAGATTGCACGGCGTGCCCGAGAGGATGAAGACGTGCGGCGGTTGGCAACAATCCCCGGCGTTGGTCCGATAACGGCAACGGCTCTGGTTGCACTGGCGCCTTGCGCCGCAATCTTCCGAAAGGGGCGCGACTTCGCCGCTTGGCTGGGCCTGACGCCGCTGCAACGCTCAACCGGCGGTAAACAGAAGCTCGGTGCAACATCGAAGATGGGCGAGCGTACTTTGCGTCGCCTGCTTATCATCGGAGCGAGCGCTGTCGTGCGTCATGCTCGTCGGCGAGGCATTCGGGAAGGATCGTGGCTTGGGCGCATGCTCGCCCGCAAGCCGCCAATGCTTGTGGTCGTCGCTCTTGCCAACAAGATGGCCCGCATCGTCTGGGCGCTCATGGCAAGAGGTGGGACCTACAGGGCTCCGGCCGTGGCAGCATAGCAGCTCGGTCTGAGGTCGTCGCAGGTGTAGGAAGGTCACACGGAGAGGTATGGCGCGACAGTCGATGAGAGACGGATCGGAAAAACCAGTTCAGCACAGAGCGCTTCGAGCGCGCGGTAGTGATATGGATCCGATCGGCGAACTCCCATACGGGCCGGCGGCAAATGGAAGGCCGCATCAGAGGCCGGACAGATGTCAGCACCCGACTACGCGCCGCTATACTGCCTTTCGAAGATTCTTCTTGCGCTCACGGGGGCGTCCACAGATGTGCTGAAGGTTCTGCAAAAAGTTTTGGAGAGAGAACGGGGCTTGCTCTGAGGGGCGAGCGGCCATGGCACGGTGGTGACGTTGCGACTACCTATTCCCGTGGAAGGGGAGTGCCATGACCAATCGAGAAATTAGACTGAGCAGAGGGCGAGTTGAAAGCGTTGCTGTCGTCGGATGAGGACGGCTTTCGCAAGGTCTTGCAGATTGTGGTGCAGGAGGCTTTGGAGGCCGAGATGACGCAGGCCATCCAAGGAGCTTATCAAGGGCAATCAGTAACGCACTTCGTCGACCCGCAAACCGGCTTGAATGTCATTCGCGATAGTTCAGGAAATCTCCTGTCTGGATGGAAGCTCAGTCCCAAGCAGTTAGAATATGTCTTGACGACCGGAAAAAACTGGGAGGCGGACTATGAGCAGCGTATCTGGCGAATATCGTGCGTTGGTTGAAACCTTTCTCGCAAGGGAAATAGATGCTCCTAAGTTGGTAGAAATTTACTTAAAGAAATTTAAGGATGAGACGCGAGCCATCCCAGAGCAGGAGTTTAAGGTGATAGATGAGATCTTTGCTGACATTGACTCATACACTTCCGATATCAGCTTGATTAGAGAGAATCCTAGATTCTATGTTGACGAAGCACAACTGAGAGTAAAAGTTGCGGAGGCCCTAGACCGGCTCCCATGAGGCTTACCGGGATAACCGAAAGCAATTATCTCAATCCCGCTCTACAGCGGCGCGAGTTCGTGACAGAGCTCAAGCGGGCTCAGGGCGGCAATCCGCGAAGTGCTGCCCGAAGCGGTCTGGCAGCGCTGCTACGTGCACTTCCTCAGAAACGCGCTCGACTACGTGCCGCGCAAGGTCGACGACGATTGCCTGATGGAGCTCAGATGGTTCTACGACCGGCGCGACCTTGCCGAGGTCAAACGCGACCTGGCGCAGTGGATCGCCAAATGGCAGGCCAAATACCCGAAGCTGGTCAACTGGGTGGAAGATAACATCGAGGAGACGCTGAGCTTCTATCGGCTGCCGCTAGCTCACCACAAGCACATGAAGTCGACGAACATGCTGGAGCGGCTGAACCAGGAGATCAAGCGGCGCACCCTGGTCGTTCGCATCTTCCCCAACCCGCGGAGTTGTCTGCGGCTGGTTCGGGCGCTGGCGGTGGAGATCCACGAGAACTGGCTCGAGGCGACCCGCTATCTCAACATGGATCATCTGCGCGAGCACAAGAAGGAGAGCCTGAGGGCCTTGGCCGCCTGAGCACCGTCATGTGTCCGCCGCTCCGCTAAACACGGGGGCTGCGCGGCGGACACGCCGACGTCACCGCAATGCCACGCCATTTTGCAGAACTTGACGCACACAACTGGTGATTGGAATAGTCGCGAGCTGATGGCCTAGCCAGAAATGACGCTCAAACAGTCCCAGAAATTGTATCTGCGCAGCTAGGGCCCCTTCCTGTGCTGGTGGGATCCGCCCGCCAAATCGAGGAGTGGCGGGCGGATTCTCATTTGCAGCTGCTGAGTGAGCAGGAAGACGGAAATTAAATAGAACGAGACAACCAAGCCGACGTCGACCGGGCCCCCCTTTCGATCGATGCGTTTTTGAGGTGGAACGTTTCGCGCGGGAAAATTGCATTTCACCAAGTCAAACCAGCAAGTGATTAAAAAGATCGGCAACGACCGCCAGACCCTCACCAAGGCAGTGAAAAGCTGCGGGATCACCATTGAAAAACCCGCCGCACTCCAACCAAGAGTTGGGGATTGCATATCCGGCCTCATGTTCGCTTTTTACACACCGTTGACTCGTGCATCCTGACGGGCACTACACTTGATCCATCGGCT
The DNA here is from genome assembly GCF_040320195.1 of Mesorhizobium sp. M0768. Lineage (NCBI taxonomy): Bacteria > Pseudomonadati > Pseudomonadota > Alphaproteobacteria > Hyphomicrobiales > Phyllobacteriaceae > Mesorhizobium > Mesorhizobium sp. M0768. Next base: position 102,059 of record NZ_JAMYPD010000011.1, read on the forward strand.
CCTACAGCGACGGTCTTCTGAAGCTTGGGGGGTTAAATGCCTTTCAAACGGGCCGGTCTATACCCATCCAATCAGGACCTTTGCCAACGCGTTTTGGACCAACTCTGCAGTGAGGAGAAGATCGCCCGGTCCTCCCAAGCTGGCTAAATGCTCGCAATGCAAATAGCATTGAGGGGTTCGGTCGCGGCTCGATGAAAAAATTCCAGGATATGCGTTGTCGGTTGTCCAAAAGATTCGCAACCGCTTAACCTTATGCTTCCGTTCAACTCCATCTGCGTCGCAGCTATGCACCCTGCCGATCAGTAGTCGTCCGATCGTTTGTCATCGGCATTGGTCGGTTCTTTGGAGATAGCGCGCCGCAAGGTGTCGTTGATCCGATCCTGCCAGCCCGGTCCATCTTCCTGGAAGTGGTCCAGCACGGCCCTATCGATCCTGATCGAAACAAGCTCTCTGATGTTTGGAGCCGACGGTTCGCGAACCGGCGCCGCCGGCTTTTTGATCGGCTTGAAGGCGGCTTCAGCGGCCGACATCGGATTTGTGGGTCGGCGTGGAGGATTTGCCATTTGATGATCCTGACTGGTCATAATGCTTGTCGAGCGGTTCAGTGCGAATGCGCATCATAACCATGTACCGCAGCCCACCGACAAAAAGCAAAAGGCCGGACTGTTGAGCCCGGCCCAAGTATGAAGGCAGCTTAAACCTCCAAAGCGGAACGCGCCGGACGAATGGCAGGAGAATCCGATGCGATGTCCATTGGGCCAACTCAGGCTATCCCCAATCACATTGCTGTGGGATGCAACAAGCTAAAGTGCTCTGCGGGGCAACGCCACGTGGCCCACTCTTACGCTGGAGGACGCAAACGCGAAAAACGCAGGAGGCTTCCCGCCTTCCGTTGCCCGACAAGCTGGTTCACACGATCGTTTCTGATGCGTTGCAGCAATCTACTGCCCAGGTCTCTCCATCACACCAAGCTCGCGCGCTTTTTACACGGCGGGGTCAGTACATTCGTGACTTGCCGCGCTCCTGCGGCTTTCGCCACGGCGCGCGAGAGAAATCAACCTGCTTTGCGGAGATTGCCAGCAGAAGACTTGCCGGTACGTCGGTCCTGCTCGATGTCGTAGTTGATCTTTTGGCCCTCAACGAGGTTCGACAAACCAGCGCGCTCGACGGCGGAGATGTGAACAAAAACGTCCTGACCGCCATCGTCGGGTTGGATAAACCCAAACCCTTTAGTGCTGTTGAACCACTTCACGGTTCCAGTTGCCATGTGCATATACTCCTTGTGACTTCCCAGCGTGTTTGATCGACGAAGAGGCCAGACCGGTTGATAAATAGACGCAGCAAAAGCGAGAAATCGCAAGGCCCGGATGGATCGACCAGAATACCAACTTCTCTCGGACGGCCCACTCGTCTCACAAGTCGACAGGAATTTTCCTTTCCGGCCTGAAGCTCCTCCAGTCATCCTTGCTGTCCTGGGTTATCACGGCCCGCTCGTTTCCCTCCGGCCCTTAGCTTGCCGACTTGCGTTTCGAGTTCTTGGTCGACCGTGCTGACGCGGGCACTATCCGGCTCATAATGTGTCACCTCAATGTCTAGAGTCGAGGCTTGGTCACAAATAGTCGATGCCAACTCCGACGTTACGCGCCCAAAAAGCCATTGATCCGGAGCACGACCCCTGCAAAGTCCGACCTTTAAAGGAACATTTCGCCTATGGCGGAGTTGGGCGCGTGGCCCGCGATCGGAGATCGGACGCCAACAGATGATGCCGGCGGGCTTTTGGGAGGAAGCCATGATACGTGCCATCCCTTCACTCCACCTTTCCCGTCGCCGCGCATTGCAATTTGGGCTGGGAGCCAGCCTCGCCGCCACAACGGGCCTGGCGCCGGTTTCTCGCGCCTATGCCAAGGAGGAAGTGCAGGACGAAGACATCTTCCGCTTTGCGCTCAACCTGGAATACATGGAGGCCGAATATTATCTTCGCGGCACCACCGGAAAAGGCATCGACGCTGCCGATGCCGGTTCCAAACCCGGCGATGTCGTCGGCGGAAAGAAAGTGTCCTTCGAGACACCCGCCATCGGCGAATTCATGCAAGAGGTTGCTGAAAACGAACTCGCGCATGTCCGGTTCTACCGCAAGACGCTTGCAAAGAACGCAGTCGACAGGCCGGCCATCGATTTCGATGCGGGGTTCAAGGCGGTTGCGGAGGCAGCGGGCCTCGGGCGGGACTTCGACCCCTTCGGCAACGAAACGAACTTCGTTCTCGGCGGCATGCTGTTCGAGGATGTCGGCGTCACCGCCTATGCCGGTGCCGCGACGGTTCTGAAGAACAAGGAGTTTCTCGCCGCCGCCGCCGGCATATTGGCGGTCGAGGCCTACCACATGGGAATGGCGCGCTCCACACTGTACCGGAAGGGAGAGAAAGCCTGGAAGGCCGCCAACGCCGTCTCGGACGCACGAGACAAGATCGACGGGCCGGAAGACAAGGACCAGGGCATCCAGGTGAATGGCAAGGCCAATTTCGTTCCCTCGACGCCCGACGCGATCGCGTTCACCAGGACGCCGCAGGAAGTGCTGCGGATCGTCTATCTCACCGATAAGGACGGCGTAAGCAAGGGCGGCTTCTATCCGGAAGGGATGAACGGAACCCTGAAGAGCACCTGAGTCGCTCGCGACAGGCGATCGCATCGCCGGAAGAGATGCAGCGGGCCTGCGGGCGGCACTGCTGGTACGGCTGCGCGACGATCACGAATCAAATCCGCCGCAGGAGTCTTGCGCTCCCGGTTGTCCATCCTAACGATGCAACCCCGCGGAGCGGGAGCGTTCCATCGCGTCGATTTGGAGCAGCTCTTGTTCTGACCCCTTGTTGACCGCGATTTTGAGACAGCAGGAGCTGTCCGGTTCAGCGCGATTCCTGAATTAACATCAGGGCCGCCGCGCCCTTACCTGGCAGCGTCTCGCACTTGGCGAAGTCTTGCGCTGCCGAGTTCTGCAATAGGGACAGGCACGCTGCCAAATCACCCCAGCCAATACCTCGGCCCCGGCCCCTTGCGTCCTGCCATATCGGCAGGGTTCGCAAGGCTACACCGGTCCATCGACAGGCAGCCGCAACCGATGCACTCGGTAAGCCCCGACCTCAGGCGCTGCAACTCGGCGATGCGCTGGTCTATGCGCTTGGTCCACTGGCCCGACAACCGCGACCAATCCCGACGCGACGGCATGCGATCGGCTGGCAACTTGGCAAGCTCGGCGCCGATCTCCTCAAGCGTCAGCCCAATTCGCTGCGCGAAGACGATGAAGGCGATTCGGCGCAGCACGGATCGCGGGTAGCGTCTGTGTCCCGAGCCGGCCCGCTCGGACGCGATCAGCCCGCGCTCCTCGTAGAAGCGCAGGGCCGATGAGGCGACGCCGCTGCGCCGTGACACGTCGGTGATGGTCAACATGGAATCCATGCATGAACGAAAGCACAATTCCCGCTTGACTTCAAGTTAACTTGAACTTGTAGCAAGAGGCATACGGATTAAGGGAGCACTGGCAATGCAGACGAATATCGAACTTCAGGGACTTCGCGTGGCGGTCACGGGCGGCACGTCCGGCCTCGGACTGGCGCTTGTGCGGCAGCTTGCCGCACAGGGTGCGTGGGTCGCCTTCGTCGCCCGCACCGCCGCGAACGTCGCACGCATCGCTGACGAGACGGGCGCGCACGGCATTGTCGGCGACGTCGGCAAGAAAGAGGACACTTACTCGATCGCGCTACAGGTAACCGCGAGCCTCGGCGGGCTCGACGTCCTGATCAACAATGCCTCGAGCCTCGGCCCTGTCCCTCTGGCGCTCCTCGCCGATACTGAGTGCGAGGAGCTGGAAACGGCGCTCGCGGTCAACCTGGTCGGCGCGTTCCGGCTGACGAAGGCTCTTTTCGGTGCGCTTGCGGCGTCCGCGCGCGGCGGCCGTGGCGCGCTGGTGATCAACCTTTCCAGCGACGCCGCGGTGAACGCCTATCCCGGCTGGGGAGCATACGGCGCGAGCAAGGCCGCTCTTGCCCATCTGACGGCGATTTGGGACGAGGAGGCGAAGGCAGACGGCATCCGGCTCCTCGCGCTTGACCCCGGCGATATGGACACCCCACTGCACGCGCTCGCGATCCCTGATGCTGATCCGGCGACCTTGAAGCGCCCCGAGAAGGCAGCTGCCGAGATCATCGAAAAGATGCTCGACGCGTTGCCTGTCCGCTCTACGCTTCTGGCCGGAGCACATGGATGATTGCCGCCGATCGTCCCGATCGGCGCTCCGCCAGGCTGTTCGTCGTCCAGGCGGACGGCACGATGCGCGACCTGCCGCGAGCTGGACTCGCGACGCTGTTCAACCCCGGCGATCTGGTCGTCGCCAATGACGCCGCGACCTTGCCTGCCAGCTTGCACGGCACGCATGTCCCAAGCGGTGAGGCGATCGAGATCCGCCTGGCGGGCTGGCTATCATTTCCCGATCCAACCCGATTCGTGGCGATTGCCTTCGGCTCGGGCGATCACCGCACGCGCACGGAAGACCGGCTGCCTCCACCTCCGCTGTCACCAGGCGATCGCCTCCGGCTCGGCTCGCTTGACGCCGTCGTCGAGCGCCTTCTCGACCATCCACGCCTTCTCGAGTTGCACTTCCCAGGCAATCGCGCAGCGGTGCTTGCAGGACTGGCGCAGCACGGCCGGCCGATCCAATACGCGCATGTTCCCGAGCCGTTGGCACTGTGGGATGTTTGGACGAAGATTGCCGCCGGGCCGGTCGCGTTCGAGGCGCCATCGGCAGGCTTCGCGCTCGACTGGCGCACGCTCCAAGCCTGGCGTCGGCACGACGTTGGCTTTGCAACACTCACGCATGCTGCGGGCGTCTCTTCTACCGGCGATCCCGCGCTCGACTCGCGCCTTCCCTTCGACGAGCCATACCGCATCCCTGGGCACACCGCGGCGCAGGTCGCGTGGGCGAAGCTGCGCGGCAGCCGGATCATTGCGATCGGCACGAGCGTAGTGCGCGCACTTGAGGCAGCCGCCAATCCCGGCGGCAATGCGCGTGCCGGAAATGGCATTGCGACAGGGCGCATCGCGCGGGGCACGCGGCTTCGCGTGGTCGATGCGGTTCTCACGGGCGTCCACCAGCCCGGCGAAAGCCATTTCGAGCTCCTGCGCGCCTTTGCCGACGATGCTCTGCTCGCCAAGGCCTCCGCAGCCTTCATCGCGTATCGATACCGCGCGCATGAATTCGGCGATTCCATGCTGCTCAATCGCCAACCGCTGCTTCTATCGCGCGAGCGGAACCGCGCCGAGGTGCTCCCGAGATGCGCGCCATGCGCAACTATGCGGGCCATCGGCTCTCGCCCTGGCTTGGCCATCTGATGGTGTCGCGCTCCGAGACCGCCAGACCGTTGCTGATCCGGGCGAGATCATGCAGCTCCCGCCCGCCGACGAGATCGTCATGGTGGCGGCTACGCCGCCGATCCGCGCGAAGAAGGCGCGCTACGAGGATCGCCGTTTCAAGGACCGGATCATGGCGCCGCCGGTGCTTACCAGGCCGGCACAGCCGGGCCCGGACGACTGGAGCCCGGCTGCCGCTTCGGGCCAGGCCGGCGAGCATCGTGTCGGCCGACGCAGCCGGCGCCGCAGACATCGGCGACGAAGATCCAACGGGATCGGAACGGCGTCAACAGCCCGAGCTGAACCGCGCCGCGCCGGTGGAGAAGAGGGCGCCGATCGAGAACGATTTCGACGGCGGCTTCGATGACGAGGTCGATGACGACACTGCGCGGATCAGCCGCGGCAACCAGATTATGCAGGGCATGGCCCGCCAGGTCTCGCTCGATCCGAACGACGCCATGGAGCTGCGAGGCGCCCGTGGCCAATCCGTCGAAGAAGCAGCGCCTGTCGGTCTGTCTCGAACCCGAGGTGATGAAGGCGCTCGCGGCCCACGCGGCACGACGTGACCAATCGCGCACGCTGATTGCAGAGGCGGCCATCGCATCCTTCCTGTCGCCGGACGCCGCCGAGCGACAACAGGCCGCGACGACCAAGCGCCTCGACCAGCTCGATCGCCGCATGCCGCTCATGGAGCGCGATGTCGGCATCTCGGTCGAGATGCTCGCCGTTTTCGTGCGTCATGCGGGCCAGACTACCACATGATGACGATATATCCGCTGCAGCTTCTATCGGAAATCCCGCGTCTTCACCTAGATGCCGTCGATGTGCTCGTATGGATCGACGATGTTTCGGCCCTTCGGCAGGCTCCGCGGATCGACACCCGGCGCGCCGTAATGGGCTTCGTCACCGCGGCCATGCGGCACGGGAAACGGCGTCTCGCGGTTTCCCAGACTGGCCAGCTCGGCCGGCAGTTCGATCAACTGATGGGAGACGAGATGCACCACCTCCCCTTCCCGCTGGATGCGGCCGCGCACGCCGAGCATGGCCGACGAAAGAAGCACGCGACGGAACTTCTCGAATACCTTGACCCAGACGACGACGTTGGCGGCGCCCGTCTCATCCTCCACGGTGAGGAACATGACGCCTTTGGCCGAGCCTGGCCGTTGCCGGACCAAAACCAGGCCGGCAGCCTCGAGCCAGCTTCTGTCTCGCGCCTGCATGGCCTCCTGACAGGTCACGATGCTGCGCCGGCGAAGATCGGCACGCAGAAACGACGCCGGATGGCTGCGCAAGGTCAGCCCGACATGGCCATAATCCTCGACAACGTCGCGGCCGGCCGTCATGGGCCTGAGCGCAACAACAGGCTGGTGGATCTCGGGCAAAGTCTTCTTCTTACGGCAAGCAGCGGCCGCAACAGCGGCAGAGGTTCGTCGCGAAACCGGCAACGCTGTCCAACGGCGTGCGCGCGCTGGTACCGCTATACATCAGCGCCGGCACCCGCGTCGTGGTGATGACTGCCGATGGCGCCTACGTGGAGCGCGCGAAGGAGGGCGTGCAGCGATCTTCAGGGCGGTCAAACAGCTTTGTGCTGGCGTATCACCAGACGAACCTCGCTGGCGACCTATCGAGTTCGCGCCTCGGCGCGGACGCTCATCTCTCACTGAGAACCGGCATTTAATCAAGAACTAGCTAAATTAGCAGTTTCTTGCACACCTTTGGAACTTTGTAGCTTTCGTTACATTTTCAACCGCATGCGAGACTCTGTGGTCCACGGCCCTGGAATGACGGTGAACAGATCACCGCCTCGCTACTCGCTCGTCCTGCCCATATACAATGAAGAACAGGTGCTGCCTCGGCTGATCGAGCGGATCAGTTCGCTTATCGACCGGCTGGACGGCGAAACCGAGACCATCTTCGTCGATGATGGAAGCCTCGATGGAAGCGTCGAATACCTCCAAAAAGTGGTTGCCGCCGAGCCGCGCTTTCGGCTGATCGAATTTTCCCGCAATTTCGGCCACCAAGTGGCGATTACCGCCGGTATGGACGCCGCTGCGGGCGATGCCGTCATCGTCATGGATGCCGACCTGCAGGATCCGCCGGAAGTCGTTCTCGATCTGGTGGCCAAGTGGAAGGAAGGCTTCGAGATCGTCTATGCCCGCCGGGTCAAGCGCGAGGGCGAATCCTGGTTCAAGCGCTTTACGGCAAGTCTTTTCTATCGCCTGCTGGAGAAAATGACGTCGGTCGATATTCCGCGCGACGTCGGCGACTTCCGCCTGGTCGGCCGCAAGCCGCTGGAAACCTTCAAGCGTATGCCCGAACATGACCGCTTCGTCAGGGGCATGTTCGGCTGGATGGGCTTCAAGCAAACGACCGTGCCATTTGAGCGCCACGCGCGAACCCTGGGCCAGACCAAATACCCATTCTGGAAGATGGTGCACCTTGCGGTTCACGGCATCGTCAGTTTCTCCGAGAAGCCCTTACGCCTGGCGCTCTGGGGCGGATTGGCCATTTCCGCGCTTGCGGTGGTCTTTGGCGCCTATGCCATCTTTGCCTCGTTTTTTGAAACCGGCATCATTGCCGGGTGGACATCCATGGTGGTGATCGTGTCGCTCCTGTGCGGCATCAATCTTTTCATGACCGGTGTGGTCGGGCTCTACGTTGGCAGCATCCACGCCGAGGTGAAACGCCGCCCGCTTTATGTGATTAATCGGCTCACCGGCTTCGACGAGGCGATGCGTACCGTCTCTGGTGAGCGCCGCCTATCGTTTCACAAGCCCAGGAGTGGAGTCCCCGCCAATGGCCGAACTCTTCGACAGCTATAATTCCAACTATGGCGAGGCGGTCGAAGGGTCCATCCGGTTTTCCGGACTCAGGCACGACTTCTTCCTTGTCGCCAAGGCGGACCTGCTGCGGCGTCTGGTGGTCGAGCGAAAGCTTCGGCAGGATGGCTCGGCTGTAAGGGCGCTGGATGTCGGCTGCGGCGTCGGTTCGCTCCACCGCTATCTCGACGGCGCTTTCGACAGCCTCGATGGCTGCGACGTCTCGCAAGACTCGATTTTGCGCGCCAGCCAACACAATCCGCGTGTGGCCTACAGGACCTGCAGCACGCAGGGGCTGCCTTATGAGGACGGCACGTTCGATCTGGCTTTCGCCAGTTGCGTCGTCCATCACGTTCCGCCCTCCTCCTGGCTCGATTTCTTCCTGAAAATGCGGCGCGTCGTGCGTCCAGGCGGGGTCGCCTGCATCATCGAGCACAATCCCTATAATCCGCTGACGCGCCTTGCGGTGTTCCGGTGTCCCTTCGATCACGACGCAGTCCTGCTCAAAGCCGCCAGAGCAAGGTCCCTCTTTCAGGAAACAGGCTTCAGCGACATCCGCTCCGAGCATTTTCTGCTGCTACCCTCGGCAAGGCCTTTCGCCAGAAGAGTCGAGCGCGCGCTCGCGTCGCTGCCGCTTGGAGCGCAGTATGCCTGCAGTGCGCAAGTCTGAGGGCCCCTCGACCAGCGACGCCGGCCTGAAACTGCTGGTGCGTTTCGGGTCGGTCGGCATCGCTGCAACGATCCTATATGCAGTGATGGCCACCGCTTTGGTCGAATGGCAACGGTTCGGCCTCTCGCCGGTCGGTGCCTCGCTCGCAGCTTATACCGCTGCCGCCCTGTTTTCTTATCTCGCGCATAAGTTCGTGACCTTCGCGTCGAGCGGATCGCATCGATCGGAGGCTCCGCGTTTTCTCTTGCTGACGGCAACCGGCTTCGCGGTGGCTTACGCGGCGCCGGCGCTTTTGACTGCGAAACTCAGTCTGCCGCCGATCATTGCCATCCTGGTTACATGCTTGCTTGTTCCAGCGGTCAATCTCCTCATGCTCGACCGCTGGGTTTTTGCGCAGCGAAGACGCGGCCAGCAGCGCGATCGCCCGCCCTAATCCGCGTCAATGGGATCGAGCCGGAGCGACAACAATTTGATGGAGCGCTTATAGATGTTGCTGGCGGCAGGAGTTTGCGGAATGCCGTCGAGGTAGTCGAAGGCAATGTCGAGTGTCTTGGCCTCGCCGAGAGCCGCCGGTGGAATGACGAACGAGACGGTGCGTGGCTCTTTGCCGGACAGCGTCACCGCATGCACCCGAACGCCGTTCACCGAGATCACAACCCTTTGCGTGATCTGTGGCGGACGAATGACGGCGGCCATTTGCAGCGTGGCAGTCAGGCCGTCGCGAAGCGGCAGTATGTCCAGGCGAAGCCGCGAGGTCTCGCCCAGCGAATGGGTGCCGTCGGCTACCGGCCCCGACCAGCCACAGACCATCATGCCGGTTGCCTTTTTGGCTCCGTCGGACCGGAACGACACCGTCTCGCCAAGTGTGTAGCTGCCGACCGCATCGCGATTGAGGCAGGTCGTCGTCCGGTCGATGTAATAGGCGCGATAGTCGGCATTGACGTCTGGATTGAGAGCAAGCGCAAGCATGATGATTTCTGTCCCGGCCAGAACCGCCGCCAGCGCGTAGCCACCAAATCTGGCCGCGCCCCAATACCGGCCCGAAATGTCAGACCAGGGCAAGATAACCCCCGATCCATGCGACGGTCATGAAATAGCAGGCGCCCAGGAAGAGACCCAGAGCCGCAAGAAAAGTCAGCTTCGACGCCGACAACAACGTGGTCAGCAACATTGTCAGAGGCGCAAGCCCAATGACGTATCTGACCATCGAGGCCAGGTTCGTGATCAGCGGCAGGATGATGCAGCAGGCGCAGAACAACGCGGCGCCATATTGCCTGCGAACCGCCAGAACCGCCGATAGCGCCAGTCCTATGAGTGCGGCGAGCGCGCTCCATTGCGGCGCCGTAGGCAGCCACCCAGTCGTCGGAACGGCCGAGAGTCCATCCCATATGAAGGCGAGCGGATTGCCCGCCACACGTCCAAACGCACGCTGGACGTGCAGGAAGGCAAAGCCGTCCCCGACCGTCAGATAGAGGAACAGGATGTAGGCGAACAAGCCGGCAGGCGAGATGAGAATTGCAACGAGCAGATCCGGTCGGCCAAGCACCCAACGTGGGAACGAAAGCGCCGATCCGCCCTTTGCGCGGTAATCCCTGAACATCTGAATGACGGTCGCAAATACAACAAGCACTCCGACGAGCCTGGTTGCCGACAGCAGAGCCGATGACAGCCCCGCGGTCAGATAGCTAGAGCGTTTGAGTGCCAGAAAAACGCACGACGTCAGGAGCACGAAAAGAGGTTCGGTCAGGAAAGTCGTGAAGTGAAAGGAGAACGGGCCGCTGAGCAGAAAGGCGCAATATAGCACATAAGCGCGCATGTTCTTCTCGAGCAGCGGCCACGCCACCAGACAGGCCGCGTAGCTGCACGCAACCGATGTGATCGACGCGAGCAGTATCGTCGGCAAAGGGAAAACAGACCGGATTGCCGCCACCAGCATCGGATAGAGTGGAAAGAAGCCCCAGCGTCCGACATTGCTCTGGTTTGGAATGGGAAAGCGCTCATAACCGTGTTCGGAAATGTCGACATACCACGCGCAATCCCACCGGCAGAGCGCCTGGGCATAGGCTGCGAAGCCTGGTTCCGCCGAGATCGAGGCAAATGCCGCATAGCGAATGGCCAGTCCACCGACGACGAATAGCAGCGGCACCACCACGACCGCAATAAAGCGGCCACCGGCGTTCGGACGCGCGACAGCTTCGAGCGCCACAATCTGCCTCCACCCGTTCAAGTGACTGGCGCCACTCAAAGCTAGATGACGCGCGCCCAGGCGAATTCAAGGCATGCAACGCGGCTCAGATGGCGATAGAGCTACCCCGCGCTTCTGAGCCAGACCAGCATCTCGCCGGGGTCGCGATTGTCCCAGGTAAAGTACGGCACGGCGGTGAGTTTCGCTTCCGCCACCGCGCCAGGAGATGCCGGCCGAACAGCTTGCCGAAGATAAATTGCAGCACGTCGCTGCCTTGCACGGTGATAATCAGGAAAGCGATCAGCAACAGGTTGCGGCCTTCGAAGCTTGGGCGATCCGGGTGAGGTGATCGATCATTCAACACAAGCGCGTTTCCGCTGAATCGGCGGCGGAAATTAGGTCGAAGGTATCGCCCGGGTCCTGGAATCCAAAAACCTGGAGGACGCGAATGCCTTCTGGCGCAGTACCGCCAAGACAATTCTCGTTCAACTCCGGCAGGCACCAACTGAGCGGCCGACATGCGGGCGCTTCTCTGAGTTTCAGTTCTCCTCGCGGGCCGCAGTTTAATAGCGGCCATTCGACAAAAGGAACAAAGTGCGGTGTCGCTGGTTGAGATTTGTTGAGACCAGAGCGGAGGCTTTCGCCGCTGTCTCATCCAGCGCAAGGATTCGCCGTGGGCATTCTCGAGAGCCTGAAGAAAGCTACCGAGCAGGCGACGGGTATCGCGCGACCGAGAAAGCAAGAACTCGCCGAATTCGTGAAGATGAAGAAGCCACTCGAATTTCGGTTCAAGGATGACGGCCTCGTGCCGAACCACCCCTTCTGGCCGTTTGTCGTCTGTCGCGGCGCCGTAAGGTCGGTGGAACAATTTGATTCCGCAGCCGTGCTGGAAGAGCTTTTCGAGGCCAATGGCTGGAGTAGCGGCTGGCGGGACGGCATCTACCACTACGTCCATTACCATTCCCGCAAAAATGAAGTGCTTGGGGTTGCGGGCGGCACCGGCAAGGTTCGGTTCGGGGGCAACAGGGGCCGTACATTGTCCTGGAAGGCCGGCGATATGGCAGTTCTTCCGGCCGGCACCGGTCACCAATGTTTCTCCGAGTCTGCTGGTTTCCTGGTGGTCGGCGCTTTTCCCGCATCCGACGCTTATGACGAATGCACGAGAGCCCAGGAACATGAGCGGGCATTACGAACGATTCCCACGTTGGCCGTCAACGCAAGGATCGGGTCTATGGGAGCAAAGCGCCGCTGGTGTCAGTGTGGAAAAAATGAAGCTTGAAGATGAAGTCCGCCACGTTTCCGAAGACTTGGACGATGATGTACTGAGTGACGCTGTGCGGGCGCTGCATCGTCGGGTGAAGATCGTTCATGATTTCGATATCCCCTACATTGCTGGATACAGCAAAGATGGCAGAACGATTTATATCGATCGCCATATGCCTCGCACTATGGATTGGAAATCGGCCAAGGTCCGGCTTGCCCCATTTCTGCTAACGCACGAAATCGTTGAAAAGGCGCTCCTAGACGAACTCGGGCTTCATTATCTGCACGCGCATCAAATCGCTCTTCGAGCCGAACGCGATGCAGTGAAGGCGGCGGGTGTTGGCTGGTCCGCTTACCAGGCCTTCAACAAAAAGAACGAAAAACCGATCTCCGAAGAGAAGCTCAAGAAGATCCCCAAGGATCTTGACCTGACGCCCTACCGCGACATGAGTGACTTTTCAACGCTCGAGCGTCTGCTGAAGGCGCAACGATAGTCGGACAAGCCAATGGTCCTCGCTTGCCAGTTCTATGACCGCCGCCTCGACAGTTCAGCATCGACGAGCTCGCGGCATGTGCAAATGAGCGCATCGACCCTGCACCATCGTTTTCGCCAGCTGCAGCTCGTTCGCATGGCGCTGCGTGCACCGAACTTTCGCGGCGGTCCCGTGTTCTCAACCGAGATACACAAAAGTTACCCGTAAAAGCGAGTCGTTCAAGCCGCTTGGGTTTTCATGTCTTCGCCGCTCACCATTTTGATCACAGCGGAGAAATCGAGCTTGCCTGAGCCGAGGACAGGCACTTTCGCAACGACGCGCACTTCGGCCGGCACCATCAGGTCCATGGCGCCGTTGGCCCTGGCGAAGGCCAGGAATTCGGCACGCGTGGCGTTGACAGCCTCGGTAATGAGGACCAGCTTTTCGCCCTTGCGTGCATCTGGCACGGCAGCGACTGCCGAGAGCGAGCCTTTCCACAATTCGCCCGCCAGTGCCTCGACGGCGGCCAGCGAAACCATCTCGCCACCGATCTTGGCAAAGCGCTTCGCGCGGCCTCGAATGGTGATGAAGCCGACGTCGTCGACGGCGACCACGTCACCGGTGTCATGCCAGCCGTCTTCGAGCGGCTCGAGCACGCCCGGCTTCTCGGTGCGCAGATAGCCCGCCATGACATTGGGCCCGCGCACGAAAAGCCGTCCGCCATCCTCGACGCCAGGCACCGGGTCCAGGCGGTACTCCATACCCGGCATGATTTTGCCGACACTGCCGGAGCGGTTGTACATCGGCGTGTTGATGGAGATCACGGGCGCGGTTTCGGTCACGCCATAGCCTTCAAGGATGCGCAGGCCGAACTTTTCCAGGTAGGTCGCGCGCGTAGAAGCCTTGACCGGTTCCGCGCCGGCAAAGCAATAGCGCACTGAGCGGAAGTCGTAAGGGTGTGCCGTACGCGCATAGCCGCTGAGGAACGTATCGGTGCCGAAGATGATCGTCGCGTTCGATGCGTAGACCAACTCCGGCACCATGCGATAGTGCAGCGGGGAGGGATAGAAATAGACCGGCACGCCCGATATCAGCGGCAGCACCGTACCTGCTGTCATGCCGAACGAGTGGAAGATCGGCAGCACGTTGAAGACCTTGTCGCCCGAATGGAAGTCGATACGCGAGGCGGCCTGGGCGGCATTAGCCAGGATGTTGCGATGGGTGAGCACCACGCCCTTAGGCGTGCCTTCAGAACCTGAGGTGAACAGGATCACCGCCGGTTGGCCGGGCTTGCGGGCGACCCGGGGTGTATTTTTGCGCAATAGGCCGAGCAGCTTGTCCTTGAGGCCAATGGTGGCCCTCAGATCATCAAGCCACACAATATCGACCGAGCGGCCGAGTTCCTCGACCACGGCGCCAAGTTTCGCTTGTTCGACAAAGGCGCGTGAAGTCAGCACGGTGCGCACCTCGGCGGCCTTGCAAGCGGAGAGGATGTTGGCCGCACCGGCAGTGAAGTTCATCATCGCCGGAACCTTGCCGGCGGACATGACGCCGAGCAGCGTCGCACAGGCGCCGTTGGCATTGGGCAGCATGATGCCGAGCGTCTGCTGGCCGGCATAGAGGTTCTTGAATTTCTCTCCAAGCACAGCGGCGGCTGTCAGCAGCTTGCCGTAGCTCAGCGAACCGGTGACGGGGTCCTGCACGGCCAGTTGCTTCATGCCGCGTTCGCTCGCCGTCTGGATGATCTTCTCCAGCACAGTCTTGTCGATGTCCTGGGTGCGGAAGACGAGATCCGACATGACCTGGTAGAGGGCAGCACCCGCCGCTGCGCGGCGCTTCCGGCCCTTGAGATCCGGCGGTACTTCAAGTTTGGCCGGTTCTAGTATCGTCACCTTGACCTTTGGGAACAGCTGGCGGCGCACATGGAGCGAACTCAGCCGCGAAAAATAGCTCTTCTCCAGGCCGTCGATGCGCACTGGCACGATCATCGAGCCGGTCTTGTCGGCCACCATGGCGCCACCGTCATAGACCTTCATTAGGCCGCCGGTCACGGTGATCCGGCCTTCGGGGAAGATGACAAGCGGATTGCCGCCTTGCACGGCCTTGATAAGCGTGCGGGTCGACATCGGCTTGGCCGGATTGAGCGGCAGGGCGCGCGCAAGTTTCATGAACGGCTTCATCCACCAGGCTTGGGCGATGGTGTAGTCGATGGCAAACACCGGCTCCTCATCCGTCAGCGTCAAAGCCAATGGGCCGTCGAGGAAACTGACATGGTTGAGCGCCAGGATGGGTGCCGGGCCGGCCGCCTTAAGGTTTTCCAGCCCCTCCACCTCCAGACGATGGAAGGCTCGGAACAGAATGGAAACGAAGTCGCGGAAGGCGTTGGTTGGCAGATATCTCAGCATCAGCCAGGCGGCGACCACGTTGAGTGCGGCGAGGCCGAACAGGATACCTCCAGTGGAGACGCCCACTGCTTGAATCGCGGCGACAAGTATGCCGCCCACCGTCATAAAGCCTGCATTGACGATGCTCACCGCGGCGACGACGCGAGCGCGGCTGGCTTCGGGCGCCCAGGCTTGTACGGCGGCGAAGGTTGGTACGACAAGAAAGGCGCTGGCAATAGCCATGCCGGCAAGGTCGATCACAACATGGACCGTGTTTGGCCCGGCGAAGAATATTGCGAGCGTTTCGGCCCCGATCGAAGGCTGCATCCTCCAGATTGTCCAGGCCAGGTCCAAGCCGAACAGTGCCATCAACGCAGTGCCAACCGGTGCTGGCAAGAGCACGATGCGGCCCTGCGACATCCATGCGGCTACGGCAGAGCCAATGGCGATCGACACGGCGAACACCGCGAGATAGGCGGTGACGGCAATTTCTCCGCCACCGAGCGAATCCTTGACCAGTGTAGGCAGGATCGAAAGGACAATGGCCCCGATCAGCCAGAACCACGACGTCATCAGTCCGGCGCGCCAGATCCGCTTGTCGGCACGCAAACCGTTCACCTGTCGCCAGGTCGAGCGAAAGATGTTTTTGTCGATGACTAGGTCGGGAGCCGCAGAACCGGTGGACGGGATGTAGCGGCTGACAAACCAACAGGCCACGGCAAGGATCATCATGATCGGTCCGAACACCGAGACACCAATGCCATCGGCCGAGACGACGCCTCCGGCGATAGTGCCGCCGAGGATGGCGGCGAAGGTTGCCGATTCGATCCAGGCATTGGCGCGGGGCAATTCCTTGCGCTCGAGATGATCCGGCAGGATGCCGTACTTGATCGGTCCGAACAGCGCCGAGATGATGCCGAACATGAGCAACGCGATCATCAGCACCGGGATCGACGACAGGGTGATTCCAACGACAGCGACAGCCGCAGCGGCGATCTCGGTGAATTTCAGCCGACGGGCGATGAGCGCCTTGTCGAACCGGTCGGCGATCTCGCCACCAACGGCGGACAGGAGCAGGAAAGGAGCCATGAAGACGGCACCCGCCAGCGTAACCAGTGATGCAGCCTTGTCCGCCGCCAGGGTGAACAGAATAAGGAACACCAGCGTGTTCTTGAGGAAATTGTCGTTGAAGGCGGAAAGGAACTGCGTCCAGAAGAGAGGCGCAAAGCGCCGTGACGTCATCAGATGGCTAGTCGTAAGGCCGTTCGTGGCGATTTCCATTGGGGCGGCTTCCATTGGGCAAGACCGTTGAAGATCGTGGCCGTATCGATCAGCGGTCTTGCGCGGTTTGAGCTTCTTGTAGTGGGAACCCGGTTACACTTCGTTACTGCGGCTCAAATCGATCAGCGGCTTTTGGGTTTGGGGCTTCTAGCCGCTTCATGCGGCTCGCCTCTTCTGCGTCTCGCAGGGTCTTGGTGATGGTGATCGAGGTATGCACGAGCCTGATCGCCGCCATCAGGCAGAACCCCTTGGCAGCAAAGCTTGCTCCATGAAATTGATGAGGCCGTCATTATCGAAGCGGCGATGGCGAAATTGGCATGGTGAATGTTTGCAGGCGCTTGAACCTTGGGAGCATAGCTGTTGGAGGTCATCGATATTATCTTTTGGTTTCAGGGTGAGGTTGCGCCGGCGTTTGTCTGTCTCCAGGCCGGATACAATCAAGCGGTTTTGCGACGGTCCGGACGAACGCAGCGTCAGCGCTGCTCCGCAGCAGCGGGCTGCAGACGGCGGTCGCCAGCCAGCTTGAGGCGCAGTTGCCGCAACCACTCGCCATCCTCTCCGAGCGGATCGCAGGACAGCTACGCGATTCTGAGCACTGCCAAATCGGCCTAATTTTCCACTGCCGAATGGACGATGAAACGCGTAAGCGAGTTTCCGGACCGGAAGCTATGCGTTGGGTTGCCCAAACGATGCAGAGGCGCTGCTGTTGGCGCGACAGGCTCGACCGCAGGTGCGGACGGCATAAGAATTTTGGAGAGGCCCGTGGTGACTGGGGATTGCGCCGGTATTGGCGACGCGCGAAGACTGGGTCGATATCTGGGCGAAGGCAGCCCGTGCGACGCAACTTCATACCGGAGAATGGAGGGCGCGCTGGGAGGTTGTTGCTTCGGCTACCAACTCAAAGTGATTGTCCGGGAGAGTTCGGCGATGTCGCCATAGATCATCGAACCTGTGACGAGAAAACATTTATCACCGAGGGCTTCGAAGAGTGAGCTTGCCGCGGTACAAACCGGCAGGTTCTTCGAATTGGCGTGCGTGCCGAGGGTCGCGGTTTCGACCTTACGGTCCTTGGCTTCGGCACAGCCGACACTGATCGCGAGGATTGCGATAGCAATGAGAGTCGTCTTGCTCATATTTTGCCCCTGGAGCCAGTTCTTGTCGGGTAAGTCGCGCGATGCATCAAAGTAGCACCGGCCCACGATCGGCTTCATCCATCGATTGGAGGAAGCGGGCTCATCCATAATTAGCAATATTTTGAGTAAGGCGCCGAGCGCACCAGACTAATGGAACGGCGCGCGGAATTTCCATTCGTGACGAGGTGGCGATCCCGGCCGCCTTCGCAAACGGGTCACTCAGCACTGCGTAAACGTCTCGATTCCGAGCTTCCGAGCTATAGCTTTCCGCATTCGATCATCGATCATACCAAGGTGAAGAAGGGGCAGCAGATCGAGCTTACCGGAGAGATCACGCGCGTAGACGAGGAAGGCGGCAGGGTGACTGTCGATCTGGGACCGCTGGTGACGATCGACATCGACAAGGTCAGGCTGGTCGAGAAGTACAGGACGCCAAAGCGCAAGAAGCCGCTGCGCGACATGGTGGATTAGCTCGCGGACCGCCGCTTATCCACGCGACATCGGTACCACTCAAACGAATGGCAATTTTCTGTCTGAATGCGTTTAGGGTCCATGCTCGGAGACCACGCATGGGTATCGCGCGGGAGACAGGTGACTCTCGGTTTCAAGGCGTCGAGATGCTACGAGCACTGAAAAATCAGTTCCTTAGACCTAAAGATCGGGCGATCTGCCAGCGGGTTGTCGACCAGGTAACCGCCGACGCCAAATGGTACAGCACCCCGATAGACGGTCAGATTCTGGCCTCGACCACGCTGAATCTCTTTCAATCAGGGGTCGTAAACGAAACGAATTTGCTGGCACATGTTCGCGCGCGGCGCCACGACTTCACTAAACTGACAGGCTAGATCCTTCGCCCTCACAGTGCCAGTTGGACTTTGTAATGGAACGCGCAGCGGGGAGCACGTGTGGTTGATCGGCGCGTCTCGCGTCCATGGCCCGTTTTCCTGGCGCCGATCTTCCGCGATCTTGGCCCTCACCCGCATTGCTGAGGATTTCGTGAGGTGAATTGAGATCCGCCGACGGCGCGGATCCTCTGGCAGGATCAAGCCTGTCCCGCGGCTTTGCTCCGGAACAATGTCTTCTTCTGAAAGTTTTTCCTTAAATAGCAAAGGAGATTCGAAATGTCAGAAAGCCGGGAATGGTTTGTCCAATGGCTTAGAGACGCTCATGCCATGGAAGAGCAGGCAGAAACGATGTTGAACGGGCAGTTGAGCCGTATCGAGAATTATCCCGAACTGAGCGACCGGATCCGACAGCACCTCGACGAGACCAAGCAGCAGGCTGCCCGGCTGAAGACTTGTCTCGATCAGATGGACGAGGGTTCATCCATGATGAAGGATGCTGGCGGTAAGCTGACGGCGATGGCGCAATCGCTGAGCGGCGTCTTCGCTGGAGACGAGGTGATGAAAGGATCGCTCGCGAGCTACACGTTCGAGCACATGGAAATCGCCTCCTACACGATCCTGATTGCCGCCGCTCGATCGCTCGGCGAAACCGAGGTTCTTCGGGCTTGCGAAGAGAATCTGCAAGAGGAAGTCGCGATGGCGGATTGGCTGAAATCCCGTCTTCCCTCCACGACCGAGCAGTTCCTTGTTCGGGCCGAAGCCGACAGTGACAGCGCCAAGCGGTGAGCGGGTGGGACGCAGTCATCGTGAACTGGGTGATGGGGATTCGTCCGCCAGCGCGTCCCCTTCGTGAAGGCTGGACGACGAACACGCCTGACTGTAGCAGGCGGTTGTCGAGTTGCGCATTTCCAGAAATTGCTACGACGAGTGATGCAAACATTGCGGCGTCGTGACTTTGAGAGTTGAAGCGTTCGTCTGCGCAAGCCTGGTCGAATACGCATTGGCAATAGCCAAGATCGGAAGGGCTAGTGCAGCGCTCGGCGAGATCAAGCTTGAGGGGGCGTGTTAAAACGTTCGAAACGAGGTCGCGATAGCGGAATGCCCGAGAACACTCTCCCTGATCACTGAGCAGTGCGTGCGCAGGCACCGGCAGCGCCAAGCCGGATGGAAGAAAGTTCGTCCCGACAGCGGCAAGGCGCACCAGCGACGAGGAGAGGTTCCTGTCAGCGTTCCAGTCAGCCCAGCCCAACGAGGGAACTTACATGGCGCGACGCGGCGTATCTGACGCCTCCGACGGGGCGTTCGGCGGCAATTCAGGCATTCATGATGCTCAAAATCTCGCGTGGAAGCTTGCCGTGGTCATCCGTCGAGAACCGGGCTCTGCCTTGCCTGACAGCTACGACACCGAGCGTCGGCCCCCTTATTCACGGCACCCTCGCACAAGCACTCGCGCGGCTTCAGAAATGGTTCAAAGATCCGTCAAAAAGTCTGCCGCCGCAGGTCGATCTGGTCGAGGGATTACGACGCCGTCAGGTAGCGCTGGCCCAACACAACGCCTTCCGCAGTCATCGTGAACACCGCAGCCGGGGCGTTGGCGCTGGCCTCGCTTGTTGCGCAGGTTTCGCCATCCACCCGCACCTCGAACACCCGTCCGTGCACCCGAAACTCAAATGTCTCGCCCAGCCGTGCCCGTTCGGACCGGAACCGTGGAAATCCGTTACGCCGACCTGACCTTGCCTTCCACGAGGCGGTCACCGCGCGGCGTCTTTTGGCGAAAGGCGTCGCGAAGTTGATACTCGCAAAATCGTCTAAATCGCGCTCGCGAACTGGTCGATGCAGTGACCAGAAGACGGCAGCTGCCGCCGTAGAAATGCGAGCAGTTTCAAATCGAAGGGTGGCGGATGGCGCTTGCTCCGCGGTGTCGACTCCATCAGGCTTTTAAGCTAGCGATCCTGGCGGTGTCTGCCTTCGAAACATCCGGCAATCTGGCGTTCACTTGACGCCAAGGGCGTCCTTGAGTTCTGCCAATTTTTTCATGCAGCCTTGCTCGTCGCCAGCTTGGGACATCTTGTGAGCTTCCGCCATCAGCTGGCTAGGATGTTCGGCATTCTGGGCGCTACGGTTGCCAGTCACTTGCTCCTGATGAGGTGTGGTTGGCTTCACATTTCCCGCCGTTGATCCGGTGATTTCAGGATTACCCCCCTGCTGCTTGCCGGCCATGACCTCCTCTTGGTGCTTCGTCGCCGGGATGCCTGATTTATTTGGGCTCGCGCCCGTTTCGGCGGTGATGACGTTCGGCTCAAGCACTTTCAACTCTTGGCCGCAGTCGGCAAAGCCCGGCGACGCGAAAGCAAGGACGAGCGCCGACGCGCTTACTATTCGTATAAACATGTGAACCTCCGATAGGCTTTTCCGTATGTCGAGGAAACGGCCACTTATCCAAAGAGTTCCTGGTGGGGCCGGTCCATAACAAGGTAATGAGGATATATTCCATCGACCCTGACAGTGATCCCACAGGTGCTTTCGCATGTCGCCCTGAAGCCGCCCAGCACGGAGGTTAAACATATCATTGGAAAATACCGCAACCATCTTTCATCTTGCCGCGTATGGTCCGATCATCTGCCGGTGCAAGTTTGAGGACATGCAATGAAGAACGCCGCTGCTCTCGTCGTGCTTTCCCTCGTAGCCATGCTGCCCGCCATGGCAGCCGCGCAGTCCTACGTGCCGGAGCTTGGGCCATCGCCGCCGCAGGATGCTATGCAGCTGTATCCCGGCGGTGTCGACAAGGCCCTGGCCGCGCTGCCGGACATCGTCAAGAAAGTCAAGGAAGCATCCGACGTTCCCGGCTTCGCCGTGGCGGTGGTGCATGGCGGCAAAATGATCTTTGACGAGGGCTATGGCCTTCGCGACAACCGGGACGACACTTCTAAGGTCAGCAGCACCACCATTTTCCAGGTCGCCTCGGTGTCGAAGTCGATCTCGGCCACGGTGGCCGCGATCGCCATGACGAAGGACCATAGCTTCGACTGGGATACCCCGGTCGGCAAGGTCTGGGACGGCTTTCGCCTCAATCTCGACTATGTCTCGGGCAACGCCACCATCGGCGATTTCTTCGCCCATCGCTCGGGCCTGCCGATGGCGGCGGGCGACGAACTCGAGGATCTCGGCTTCCAGCGCAAGCAGATCGTCGGGAGCCTGTGGATGGTGCCCCTCGATCCCTTCCGCATCTCCTATCACTACGCCAATTTCGGCACGACGATCGGCGCCGAGGCAGTGGCCCACGCCGAGAAACAGCCTTGGGAGCCGCTGGCCAAGAGCCTGTTGTTCGATCCGCTCGGCATGCGCTCGAGCAGCTATCGGCACGAGGACTTCATTGCCGCCGGCAAGAACCGCGCCCTGCTGCATGCGCGCGTGGCGGAGAATGTGTTCGAGCCGCTCTTTGACCGCGACCCCGACCAGCAGGCGCCGGCGGGCGGCGTCTCCTCCAGCGCCCAGGATCTTGCCAAGTGGATGATCCTGCTGCTTGGCGACGGTACCTATAGCGGCCAGCCCATGATCGACCCGAAGATCCTGCAGCCCGCCATCACACCGCAGAGCGTGACCTACCGCGGCGAGACGCCCGATACGCGGGCCAGCTCCTATGGCTATGGCTTCAATGTGGGGGTGAACGCCAATGGGCGCACCACCATGGGCCATTCCGGCGCCTTCCTGCTCGGCGCCGGCACCACCTTCCAGATCTTGCCCTCGGCCGATATCGGCATCGTCGTGCTCACCAACGGCTCCCCCGTCGGCGCCGCCGAGGCGGTCGCCGCCAGCTTTATGGACATCGTGCAATATGGCCAGGTCACCCGCGACTGGTATCCCTACATCAAGCCGCGGTTCATGGCCTACTACAAGCCGGTGGGCGACCTCGCCGGCAAGGACAAGCCGACGAACCCCGCCAAGGCGCGCAGTCCATCCTTCTACGAGGGCCAATATACGAGCAACTATTTCGACACCGCCACCGTGTGGGCCGATGGCGACAAGCTGATGCTCGAACTCGGCCCGAAGCCCATGCAGTTCACGCTCGAGCACTGGGACGGCGACACCTACGCCCTCACGCCCCGCGGAGAGAACGCGCCGACCGGCTCGCTGTCATCGGTGAAGTTCGTTGGTTCCCCCGGCGGCATTCGCGCGCGGGTGATGACGGTGGACTATCTCAATGAGAACGGGTTGGGGCATTTCCAGAGGTAGGGGCGGAGGCGTCGGGTGCTCCATACACCCTATGCCGTCGAAAAGGCGAACCGGCCGTCTGCAAGGTGATGCCTGAGATGGCGGATTTGTGACGGTTCGCTTCCGGGCGTGGAAATCAGGAAGCCGGCATTTGCTCGCGAGCTTCCGACGAGCTACTTCGGCTTTGGCCAGCCGCTGATCCGAAGCAGACCGACGGCTCCCGGCCGGTCGTTCCGTTGCTCCGGCTTAGTGGACGCTTCTGGCGCTACAGCCATCTTCGCCAAGCGATACGGATACGTGCTGCATCTTCACACCAACCCCACCCTGAATCCTCCAGAACCTGAGCCAGTCCTGGCGCGCCGAGAAGGGTCATAACACGCTTCGCCTGAAGTTTCGGTACCGCGCGATCGTAAATGGCAAGATTGGTCGCCTCGTTGAGGCGCGAGGGATAAATGATCCCGTCGGGCTCAGATGGGTGCTCGTGAAACGCCAGTGACCACCGGCGTGCCAGGTTCTGGCGCTGTGCCCGAACGACATCGGTCGGCACACCCATCCGAATGGGCATTGTCGCCTGTGAGGTGGACCAGGCGTAGGTCCGCTGTGGTCGCGATCTCCGCATAGCGCCGTCGCGTCAACTCCACCTCCTCTATTGGAAGATCGGCAAGGATTCCTTCGCGGCGGTCGCGGAGCACGGTCTCGAGGAAGCACACCTTCAGAGAGTCACCGAGGTACAGAACGCCAAACCGGTTGGCATCAAGACGGCGTCGAGGATCGCTGAACTGGCTCGGCGACTTCCCGTACCCCAATGGATCAGGATAGGTGCTCCAGTAGATCCGGCCGAATGGCCGTCCGGCGGTACGGTCTCGATTTCGAGCTTTGCGCGCGCGAAATCGGGTGGAGGTGGAACGCCGGGCATTCAGTCGAAATCGCCCCTGGCCATGCCTTCCGCCGCGGCCAAAACCGAGGCGTCATCGCCTTGTTGAAGGGCTCGAAGGCCGGTCCGGCCATCGAGGGCGCCATGGCGCGACACCAGAAATCGATAGACGGCCCAGGCACTGTTGCCCAACATGGCATGCAGCCCCGGCAATGCTTTGAAGGGACGACCGTCCTTGTCGAGTTGCCAGACAGGAAAGCGGAAACCGCGTTTGGCACCATCGATGCCGAGCACCTGCCCACTCTGCCGCCTGGCGTTGACGGTCACGCGCGACGTGCCGAGCAGTCTGGCAAAGGCTTCCGCGCTCAGCATCTCCTCGCCGGCGACAATTTCGGCGACACGCTTATGGCCACGCGCGCGCGCTCTGGCAAGAGCCGCCTCGAGTTCGGCATCGGGCATGCCCGTGTCCTCGACGGGAAACACATCCGAAGCGATCGGTTGCTCTTCGACCGGCGTGATCGTCTGCGCATCAGCCGCCGGATCGACCTCTACCCGGAACGATACGCGGTGGCCGATCTTGCGGCTGCGTGCGATCGCTTCCTGATAGCGTTCGAGCAATACCTTCTTGAAGTCGGCCTGTGCCGGCAGCTTCGTGGTGAAGCTCAGGGCGGCGACTCCCGTATGCGATGCTTCCCGCTATGATTGTTGCGTTTTGGAGCGGCCATGATGACAACCTGTTGCTGTCACCAATATGCCTACAGAGCGCAGTTCGTCAAGTTCGGTAATTCCGTAAAGTTCGTATAGTCGTGTCAGCCAGCTACATCACACGACGCCCCATGCCCGGAACCTTCCCCCTCCCTATGATCTCGCGCTGCCCAAGCTCGCCGACCACATTGAGCGCCCCCTGTTTTTGTCACCTTTAGCCGCTCCTGGATCATGCCTCCCGAGACAAGTGGCCGCGACAGCACGAGTTCGACCACGTCGGACAGTTTGGAGCTGGCGCGGCGATCGCGGAGTTTCGCTCCATTTGGCTTTTCGCCATCACCAGCCGGTCGTGCTCCTTCAGCCCCACGAGCGCGGCGTCGTGAATGGCATCGAGCAAGGCCAGCAACCGGTCGGACCGATTGCGCGCCCGCCGCCGCTCGCGCCGAATGTTTTTCGCACCGAGATGCAGGCAGGCGAGATGGTTGGCGGCAAGACCTTCCTGCCGCAGCAGCGCACCCCGGGCGGCCAGCGCCAAAAAAACCGTCGCGGCTGAGCGCCCAGTCCGGTCGGTGACGTGGTTGCGATCCCGGCCGCGGTACGGAGGGGGGTCACCGACGACCGTATCAGCGATACACGCACTTCCTTAGCGGGCGGCCCAGCAGCTTGGGTTAGGGGGCCGCTGAGCCTGACCAGCGAGCCTTCGGGAATGCCCGACTGGCTGGTTAGTACATTAGATAAATGTAATGTAATCGAACAATGTGAACGAAGTACTCGGCGGTAAGAAATTGACTGGCACGATTCACTTACCGCGCGCTTTTGCCTTGGGTTCTGGCGAGCTTTCGGACGGGTTTGCAGCCAATTTTGCAGATCGCCGATCTGTTACCCACAGGGACTTTTTCCTCGCCACCAAATCGTCACGATCGCCCTCAGGGGTCGCTCGGCTATGCATGGCAGCTATGGCGAAGTCGGCTCTGTTGGTTCGATAGTCTTCTTTTTGGACAGTCATCGTTTTCTCCCAGTTTCATAGCCCCTCTTTTGCCCTTGCTGGGAGATTAACTGCCTGTGCATTACGCGAGTCAATCGATGGAACGACCACTCCGCAGTCGCGAGGGCGGGAAGCAGGCCGACAATTTTAACGTTGGAGCGGCTTACAGAGTGCCGGCAACACAGCCGCCCTTTCGTCGGGCTGCGTTGATCGCGTCCATGTTGCCCTTCAGCTCGCCGATCTGGGCTTCACCTGCCTTGATGTCTGTGTTGTCCATCATAGCGATCGAGCACTGCCGCACCGCGACCCTTGGCGGTCACGTGGAGGCCTGCGAGGATGCGGCCAGTGGGTCCCAAGCCAGTCCGCACGATAACAGCGACGCATCGGGAAATTTGGCCAGGCCCTCAAGAATTGTGTCCGTCGCCTTCACCAGGCTCTCGGGCGTGAACTGCCCAAAAAAAGAAATTGGATCGAAGCAGAAGTCGTACTCTCCAAGATCCGGTGTGTCCTTTTCCCAGACCTTCTTCTTCGATTTCGATGCCAAGGCTGGTACCGCTTGCCCCGCCTGAGCACGCGCCCGTCTTTGGACACCTTCGCCTTTGAATGGCTGTTATGGCGCGAGGCAGACAGCCGATTTGCACGCGATAGTACATCGCCGCCCTCTGCGAGTGCCAGGCAGCATGTTCGTTCGAGGCGTGACGCCCAAAAGCGGACGGCCCGCGGTCAGGCCAGCCGCTTGAATGGCGTTTCGGCCCAAAGCACAGGCTCGGTTATGCGGTAGAACTGTCGCGTCGCGATCAAGGCTGACGGGCTGACATCAACCATCAGACCGATGATCGTCATATCACCATGCGCGAGCGCAGGCCCAAGCTGCTTCGGATTCCAGCCAATCGATGCGAGGCGGTCGAACCAGTACTCCTCGCACACGATTGTCAGATTGCTGATATGTCGCTGGATACAGAATTCCAAAATTCCGCAGTAGATCACGCCGGCTGCCTGGCAAGGTCGGCCGGGCTCACGAAGATCCCGCGCCACGAAGAACCTGGTCCATTCAAAGATATTGGGTCGGCGCGGAACGCCGCCCTCGGCGAGTTGCGGAAAGGTTTCGCTCATCAGATGAGGCCGAAGGCTCGGCACGAAACGGGATCCGGCAACGACGCCTCTTCCTGGCTCGATGCCGAGCAGATGAATCGCTTCTGGAGTATCAAACGCGTCGATCTCGCGACCGTCGGGGCGTCTCAGGTCCTGCCATCCACGTTCATCGACATAGATTTCATGCCGCAGGCGGAAGTAGCTGTCGAGATCCCCTCGATAGGCAAAGCTGTTTGACGCGTCGACGACGTGGACCTGAATCATTGCGGTTCCTCGAGATGGAACCCCATCCGACCACGCGACGTTTGCCCGGGAAATACCCAGATCTGGGGATGGATCAAAGTTCGATTTCGTGCCTGCGAAAAGCCTCCACGATCGCGTGCACAACGTTGGCGGTGCAGAGCTTCTGCTTGATGTTGCGCAGGTGGGTCGTCACAGTGTTTTCTGAGATGCCAAGTATGCGGGAAACCTCCCATGCGGTCTTTCCTCCCGCGACCCACTGCAGGATTTCACGCTCTCGTTGGGAAAGCTTTTGTCTCGGCCGCCTGCGCGAGTTGCCAACGAGGCGTTCGGCAGCCGAATAGGCATGGCGCGCAAGGGCATGAATGGTGCAGCGCACCGTCGGCGCCAAATCAATTTCATTTCCGGCAACCGTTACACAGGCCGGATCGCCAAACGCAGGCTGGATCGGGATGCAGATCCCGTCGCAAAGCCCAAACTCTTTCGCTTCATCCATCACCCTCCTGGCATTTCCGTCCGTCAAGCCATGATGGACGTCCCGCCAGAGGAAAGGCCCAATCGCACCACGGCACACAGCAACACAAGGGTCATGGCGATAGTGTCCGGCAGCCATATAGCGGTCGTACCATTCCTGCGGCCAACCGTTGACAAGGATGTGTCCATCCAGTGATCCGGTGTCCTGGCGTGGCAATTCGGTGACGAGACAGGCTGCGTAGCCGTGACATTCGATGCTCTTGCGCAGTTGCCGAATGATCTCGGCGGCGCTGGTTGCACGGTCAATCTGCGCGGTTGCTTCAAAGATTTGTATTAGCTGGTCCTGTAAGACGCCCCCGTGAACCGCCGCCATTGTAGGCCCTTTCAATGTACTGAGACAAAGAAAACAAAATAAATAACTTAGGTCCGACCGCAACGTCCGGCATGACTTTTGACTACTATAGTAGGTGGCACTAAAGGGCGCGTTCTGACTGCCTCGCCGCATGAGGCTGAGGTCTGTTTTTGCTCGCAATCTGAGGTTGCTTCGCCAGGGCATCGGCTTGTCGCAGGAGCAGCTCGCGGACCTTGCCGGCCTCGACCGCAACTATGTCGGCAAGCTCGAGCGGGAGGAAAACTCACCGACCGTCGACACCCTGGAGGTACTGGCGTTGGCATTGCAAGTTGACGTGGAGCAGCTCATCCGTCGAAACTCGCCGTGATGCACCGGTCAGCAGGCCGCCGAGAGCATCAGGATTTTCCCTTGCGCCGCTCACGCGGCGCCACAGCACAATTACCAGCTGGGGCTCGGGCGTTTTTGCCGGGCCGTTTCGTCAGCTCCTCGATGTCGACGCTCAATGCGGTGGCAAGCTTTGCGAGCGACAGGAGTGTGGGATTGCGACGGCCGGCCTCGAGACCACTCAGATAGGCGCGCGTGAATCCTGAACGGAACGACAGTTCCTCTTGAGAGAGGGCCTGTGCGCGCCGAATCCTCTGTACGTTGAGGCCGACAACCAACCGTAGGTCCATGACGGCATGGTCGTCGCTGGGCACACTTTAGGACGACACACTATAATGAACATTCGTCATTGACAGGCGCGGCCATTGCTGCTTTTCTCATCATATTAAGGAACGCCATTCCGAAATAAGGAACGCCAGTGACAGGAAATCTTTCGTTGGAACGTGGGCTTGCGGTTCTCAATGTCCTCAAGGAAGCGGACGAAGCTGTCGGGGTGCGCGAACTCGCCCGCCGGCTTGAGCAGAGTGCTCCCGCCGTGCAGCGAATTCTGAATACCCTGGCAGAGCAGGGCTATGTCGAGCAGTCGCCAGACTCGCGGCGCTACCGGCTGGGTCACTCCGTGCTGGCGCTGGCGCGGAAGGTCCTGGGCAGAGATCGCCTGGTTGGTTTGGCTGAAATCGAACTGCAGGCGCTGGCCGCCGAAGGGTGCTTCAACGCATTCCTCGGTATCAGGCGGGGCAGCTGCGGAATTTATCTCCTGACCGTGCAAAGCAAGAGTCCGGTCGTCATTCGTTCTTCACCTGGCGAGACCTTCCCCTTGCATTCCACCGCGTTGGGCAAGGCGCTCCTGATGGAGCTGAGCGGCGAGGCGGTCATTGCGATTCTTGGACGAGGTCCACTGGAGCAGGTTGCCGTACGCACAGTCACCGATCCGCACAAGCTCGTTGCTCAAATCAGAGCGTCCGAGCCCATTGGTTATACAACATCCCTGGACGAGAACTTTACCGGGCTGATTGCGGTCGGCGCACCGCTTCGCGATGCATCAGGCACAATCATCGCGGCTATAAGTGCGGCCTACCCCCGGTCAGTGGGACCGCATGTGGAGATCGCTGAGATTGGAGAGGCAGTAATGGCGGCTGCGGCGCGCATTTCCACCGGCCTCGGCTTTCTGGAAGCAAAACAGGCTCGGGATTCCCATCATGCTGCTTAACGAAGCGCGCCTGAAACAATGCATGACGGCGGCCGGGCTTGACGCAATAATAGCGACTGCCCCGGAAAACGTGACCTATATGAGCGGCTTCTGGGCTCTGCCGCAATGGATCCGTCGCGGCCCGCAGGCTTATGTGGTGTGGCCGGCTCCTGACAAGGGCACGCCTGAAATCATCGCCAGCCCCAGCACGCTCGACCTCGTAGCCGATCAGGAACTGTGGGTAAGCAAGGTTCGGCGCTACGGCGACTTTTACGCCGATGTCGGTTCCTCGACGACCGTGGACCTCGCCAATGAACGGCACCTCCAGCTTCGAGACCTGCCGAGGCATGGCAATGCCATCGCGGCTTTGGTCGCCGCATTGGAAGAAGCTCAGCTCGGCCGTGGGCGGATCGGCATAGACGAGGCCGGGCTCGCACCAGGATACCAGGAAGCCCTCAGAGCCCATTTTCCCAATGCGTCGTTCCTACCAGCCACCGCATTGCTTCGCGAGGTTCGTGCCGTAAAAACGGCAGATGAAATCGAACGGCTCGGCCAAGTTGCCCAGATTGCCGAACGCTCCATTCAAGCAGCACTCGGCGTTGCTCAGGAAGGCGCCACCGAAGCAGATCTGGCGCGCGCTTTTCATGTCAGGACGGTCGAGGAAGGCGCCCTGCCCGTACTGGGATGCATCGGCTTTGGCGAGCGCAGCGCGCTCATGAACGTCCAGCCGTCTGACCGCAGGTTGCGCGCTGGAGAAATCATCCGCTTCGACGTCGGTGGCCGGTTCCGGCACTACCGCGCCGACATTGCCCGCATCGCCACGCTGGGCGAGCCGCCGCCGCAGGCGCATCGACTTCAGCAAGCGCTGCTGCGCGGCGTTCAGCATGCCTGCGACATTATCCGTCCGGGCATGGCAGCAGCACAGCTCTTCGAGACGGTCGTGCGTGTGGTGAGGCGCGAAGGAATTGCCCGCTACGAGCGCGATCACGTCGGACATGGCATCGGCCTTGATGGTTATGATGCGCCGACGCTCTCGGCGCGCAGTACAGACATCCTTGAAGAAGGAATGGTGCTGTGCGTGGAGACCCCCTACTACGAAATCGGCCGCTGGGGACTCCAGGTGGAGGACATGGTGGTTGTTCGCGAGCGCGGAGTGGAGCGGCTGACGCAGACGCACGATGCAATCACGCGGGTGCCGTTATGAGCCGCGCGGCAGGGTTTTCCTGTATTCGATGCGGCGCCTTGTTCCGGATCGATACCAAAATCGACTCACGCGGCTGCCCGAAATGCTGTGCCGAAGCACCGGCCAATCTTAAGGTCGTCTACGATCCGTCCGGAGCTACATCGGCCGCTTCCGCAGCGGGTGCCGCCCTGCCCTCGCTCTGGCGCTATGCCGACATGCTTCCTTGTGGACTCAGCGATGCAATCTCCTTGGGCGAGGGCCTGACGCCGTTGCTGAGCGCCGAGAAGCTGGGAAAGCAGCTCGGCGTCCCCAAGCTGCTTATCAAGGACGAGGGCGCAAACCCTACCTGGTCCCACAAGGACCGCTTCTCGACGGTGGCGGTGTCGATGGCACGTTTGAGTGGCGCACGCGTGGTGGCGACTGCTTCGTCGGGGAACGCCGGGGCCTCACTTGCCGCCTATGCTGCACGGGCGGGCCTGAAATGCGTCGTTGTCACATTCTCAGGCACCGCCGGCGCAATGTTGGCGCAGATCCGCAAATACGGCGCAAGCGTCGTATCCCTGGCCGACAAGTCCCATCGCTGGCCACTGCTTGCCGCTGGTACCGAGCGCCTCGGATGGTTTGCAACGTCACCGTTTCACAGCCCCGTGGTGGGCAGTCATCCTGTCGGGATCGAGGGCTACAAGACCCTGGCTTACGAAATCGTCGAACAAATGCACGGTGCAGTGCCGGACTGGTGCGCCTTGCCTGTTTGCTACGGGGACGCGCTTGCCGGCCTGTGGGCCGGATTCAAGGATCTTCTCAGCCAAGGCAAGATCGAGCGGTTGCCGAGACTCGTGGCGGCGGAAGTGCATGGATCTTTGGCCAGAGCCCTTGCCGGCAAGGGAGATCTGGTTGCCGAAGTCCCCGCAAGCTTCGACACGCTTGCCATCTCGATCGGCACCACACGAAGCACGTTTCAGGCGCTCAACGCCCTGCGTGAATCTGGCGGCACGGCAATGCCGGTCGGCAATATCGGCTTGATAGCGATGCAGCAGCAGCTTGCGGCCACCGAGGGTGTTTTTGCCGAGCTTGCCTCGGTGACGCCATTTGCAGCTATCGAATCCTTGAGGCGAGAAGGCACCATCGCGCGGTCGGACAGCGTCGTTGCCATCGTGACAGCGAGCGGCCTCAAGGATTTGGATCGTTCGACCGGTCCCAACAAAGCACAACCATCGTTTCAGTCGGTTGCCGAAGCGTGGGAATACGTTGCCGAGGGCCGTGACTATTTCACGCCCTCACTTGAACGGCGCGCGACCAAGATGTCCTGAAGAGAAGATAGAGGCGATCATGAACGGATGCGATTTTTTCTGATCGATTGATGATCTCGTCCACCATTGGACGGTATTGCGACTTCCTAAAAGCTATCCAGGAGAGGCAAATTCAACTCGCTTAGCGAGCGGAATCTCGATTCAAACATGATGTAAGGGGAATGTTCATGCTTCGGAAAACGCTCATCGGCTGGGTCGCAGCCCT
This sequence comes from Mesorhizobium sp. M0768, assembly GCF_040320195.1. Lineage (NCBI taxonomy): Bacteria > Pseudomonadati > Pseudomonadota > Alphaproteobacteria > Hyphomicrobiales > Phyllobacteriaceae > Mesorhizobium > Mesorhizobium sp. M0768. The sequence continues at coordinate 133,714 of NZ_JAMYPD010000011.1, forward strand.
CAGTGTCGCAATGGCAACTCAGACGATGGCTGAGGAAACGCTCAGAGTCGGCGTCACGCCAACCGGAGTGCCGTTCACGTTTGTCGACACCGCAACCCAAAAGCCGACAGGCGCGATGGTCGATCTGGCAAGTGCGATTGCCGCGAGCCTTGGCACGACCGCCGATTTTCAAATAAACGCTTTTCCAGCCCTGATCCCGGCATTGACGACCGACAAAATCAATCTGATTTCCGCCAGCATGTTCATAACGGACAAACGAAAGCAGGTGATCGATTTCAGCACGCCGGTTTACGCCTATGGCGAGGCGATGTTTGTTGCTGCCGGCGATAGCAAAAACTACACGATCGAGGAACTCAGAGGTGCGACCGTCGGGGCGCAGATCGGCTCGACCTATGCTGATGCTCTGGAAGCGCTTGGCGTCTTCGGTCAAGTCAAGCTCTACGACTCAATCGCTGACATGATGCGCGATGTGGTTCTGGGCCGCATCAAGGCCGGTTTCGGTGACGCCCCGATCGTCGCATATCAGCTTTCAAAGAATCCCGGCCTGGGTGTTCGCCTCGTCGACGGCTATCAGCCGATGAAAAAAGGCGAGGTCGCGTTGGCGGTTGCCAAGGAAAATCCACTGCTTCTCGAAAAGGTGAATGCCTCCATCGCCAAGCTGAAGGAAAGCGGCGAATTAAGCCGAATATTTGCCAAATATGGCCTTTGAGGCCGACCCGCACTGACCTCGACAGAAGCGCCGGCTGGCAGGACCAAAGGATCGCATCGGAATGACCGGCTTTGACGGCCGGGGTACGTGCCAAGAGGAAGCCGGCCATGACCAAATTCATCGCGCATGCAACGGAATATTTGCCGCTTCTTCTTAACGGCGTTTGGCTGACCGTCATGATAACCCTTCTTGCGCTGTGTCTTGCAACGGCGCTCGGCCTTGTCTGGGCGCTGTTCAGGACATCGGGGATACGCTGTCTCGCCGTGCCGACGCGGCTCCTTGTCGACTTCGTGCGCGGCATACCATTGTTGGTGGTTCTCTTTTATATCTACTTTGTCGCGCCCGAGATCGGCATCAACCTGACTGCGCTCCAGGCTGGCACGATCGGGCTGGCACTGGCTCACTCCTGCTATCTCGGGGAAACCTTCCGGGCTGGCATCGAGGCGGTCGATAAGGGTCAGGTCGAAGCGGCAAAATCGATCGGGATGAAGCGTCCGTTGATGATGCGCCGCGTCGTGCTGCCGCAGGCATTCAAGATCATCCTGCCGCCTTACGCCAACAATATGGTCATGCTGCTGAAGGACTCCTCGCTTGTCTCGGTGATTTCGGTTCAGGAGTTGACCATGCAGGGCAAGATGCTCGCGTCGTCCACATTCGACAACATGACAGTTTTTACCTTGGTGGCACTGCTTTACCTGTGCCTGACGGTTCCGCTGAACCTGTTTATGCGTAGAATCGAAAGCTATCTTGGGGCGGCGGGATGATCACCTTTGAAAACGTGCACAAGTCCTTCGGCTCCCACGAAGTCCTCAAGGGGATCAACGCCGAGATCGCCAAAGGACAGGTCGTATGTCTGATTGGACCCTCGGGTTCCGGCAAATCGACGCTTCTGCGATGTGTCAACGGGCTTGAGACCTATCAGCGCGGTCGCATCAGCATCGACGGCACCGTGGTCGATGCCGCCTCGCCCCAGGTTCACGCCATCTGCACCCGCGTTTCCATGGTTTTCCAACGTTTCAAGCTGTTTCCGCACCGCACAGCCCTGGAAAATGTCATGGAAGGGCCGCTCTACGTGCTGAAGGAAAATAGGAACCAGGTCCGGGAGCGGGCCACGGCATTGCTCAATCGCGTCGGCTTGGCCGATAAGACGAATGCCTATCCCGCGTCATTGTCGGGCGGCCAACAGCAGCGCGTGGCCATCGCCCGCGCCCTGGCGATGCGCCCACAGGCCATTCTTTTCGACGAGCCCACCTCCGCACTTGACCCGGAAACGGTCGGCGAGGTCCTGCAGGTCATGCGCGCGCTCGCAGACGAGAACATGACCATGCTCGTGGTTACGCACGAAATTCAGTTCGCCCGCGAGGTTTCCGACAGCGTCCTCTTTCTCGACGGCGGCCGGATCGTTGAGCAAGGTCCGGCCAAGGAACTGCTTCGAAATCCGAGACACGAACGCACTAAGGACTTTCTTCATCGGGTTATGCACCCCGTCTGAGTGTTGGCCAGCGCTGCCTTGTCGCGTCAAGGCTCCGAATTCAGACCTGTCGCTCCGCAGGGGACGGGCCCTCAAACTCTGCGAGAACGCCGCTTAGAGTTCTACGGTCCCAAGGAAATCTGGTCCAGGCCGTCTCCTCGGCCGGATGAATTCGCTTGAGAACCGTTGGGTCAAGTGGAATTGAAATTGGCCAATCCTTCAAACCGGCGAGCCAGTCGGGGTTGTAGACTGTATCTGAATGACGATGCCCTTCATGTGGCATTATCACGACGGTGGAGGCTTCCGGATTGTGCCTGGCGAACCAGGCGCCGACCAAGGCTGCGGCGCCGCTGGTCGGCCCCATGAACAGCCCGTGATCGCGAAACAGCCCATGCGCCATTGCGTAGGCCGGCAATGCGCCCACCCAATGAATATCGTCGATCATCTCATGACGAACATTTTCCGGCAAAACACTGTTGCCCAGCCCGCGCAACATGCGACGTCCGACAGGCTGGCCAAAGAGCATGCTTCTGTGGGTATCGACTGCAATCATCCTGAGATCAGGAAAGAGCTCACGAAGGAAGCCTCCGGTTCCACAAAGCGATCCCCCAGTGCCCACGCAGCCGACGAGGCAATCGATACGGCCGAATGATCGAACAACGAGGTCGGCCAGGCGCGCGTATGCCAGGCGGTTTTCCGGACTGTCGTATTGCCGAGGCCAATACGTGCCCGGGCTATCTTGCAGCGTCTGCTGAAGATACTGGAGCCGACCGCGCTGATTGCCGTCTCCTTGAGGATCGTCGATGGCCATGACTTTGGCACCAAGCTGTTCCAGTCGTCGCCTGAGTTTCAGGTCGATGAGGCTGGAGGCCGTGACGAGCGTAAGCCCATAGCCACGGGCGGCAGCCAGCATGGCGATGGCCAGGCCGAACGTGCCCGACGTCGTTTCGATGATGTGACCTTCCCGCCTGAGGCGCCCTGACGCTTCCGCCTGATCGACCATGAATCGGGCGGGCATCAGCTTCATAAGGGAAAAGCAGGCGGCGTTGAGGTTAGGTGCGAGTTGGGCAAAACGCGGCGTCTCGTAGGCGCGTAAATAGTCTTGCGCCGCGCTCACTGGATTAGCCTCGTTTCGGCATTAAGGGCAAACGTATGGACGCCTTGGAGACCTGTGCCGCTCACCTGCCTTGCGAGCTCAGCAGCGCGCATGGCCGCCCTGGGCGCAGTCGCATCCAGAAGGATGCCGATCAACGTGCCACTGTGGGCCACCTGCACACCGCACGCGTCATGCGCCCGCGCTATATCCAAAACGGTGTTGAAGGATGCCTTCGGCAGGTGCTTCTGACTGATACTGGCGCTGATGGTCGCGACACGTCCAAGCAAGCGGGGATCTTGTTGCCGGATTGAGCGATACGCCAATCCGCGCAGAACACGGAACAGCCCGATTTCCTCACTATCGTAGCGTGCTCGTCGCATGCCTAGCGTGTCGATTGGCCGGGCATTGCTATCCCTGAAACCCACCACGAGAAAGGGCGGGAACTCGCCTCCGAAATGTTCGATTGTACGGCCTTCCCGGTGAGCGAAGAGGAGAGCTTGATCGCAGTAAGCGATGGCGTCGCTTGCGCTTTCCGCGGCAACGGCCAGTCGCGCAACAGTTGACTGGCGCAGCGTGACGCGCGCCGAAGCCGCGACCGCGCGGATCGAGGCAATGACGTCTGCCGTGGAGGAACCGTAGCCGTGCCCTACCGGGATAGAGCTTTCGATCGTCAATTCTCCCCCTCTTCCAGCTACCCCGACATGCTCGAGCGTGAGGGCCGCCGCGCGCGCCGCTTTGATCCGGTTTGCGGGTCGCGGCCGAATGCCATCTTGTTCATCCGGCCAGAAGGTCGCTAGCGACCCTTGCGACGTCAGCGGAAGCGTGACGAGTCCGCGACAAAGCCGTCCCTTGTCCGCTTCAAAGACGCCTTGGAGGAATTCCCCGTGGTGGGCGTGTGCCCGACCGACTCCTACCACCAGAGGCCATGCGACAGTCTCGTTTTTGATGTTGCTCGAATGTGTCTGCTGGCCGGATCTCGGTGTGCTTGTCTGTGTCACCGCATCATCTCCTCAGCATGGCACTGGGCGATGATGCGTGCGACTGACCCGTGCTGTCACTCGCCAAATCTTGGTAGTGCCATTGGCAAGCACATCATGCAAAGATACGGACAAGATTCCCCCACCAATTGGAGCCTCCAATACTGGAGTAGACACAGCAGCACTCGTTTCGGGAACGGTTGGCCTTGCGGCCAACCATTCCGAAACGAGTGCGGCCATGCACGGTGTTTTCAGTATTGCTCTTGTAAGGAGGGTTGGATTGCTCAGCCTGAGTCAATACTGAGATCTGGCCATAGCCCACAGCGGCCTCACCCAGGCGTCGGCGCTTTTAGCTCCTTGCCTCTGCGCGTCTTGCCCGCTAGGCTGCGGGTGTCCTTGCAAAACTGGAACTATACTCCATAATTGCAAGGATGATTGAACGTCGCATCAGCACTGAACTGACCGAGATGCTGGACAGCATGCCCGCTGTGGCGACCTTGCCCAGATCTGCCAGAATAGCGTCCATCGGCGTGCTGGCGAGCTCGGGCCAAAGCGGCACGAGTTGATTGCATTCACATAAGCGGCGTGATGACGGTCGTGATGGATCATCGATCGCCATTGCAGACCATACCCTACTCCAGACCCTACTCCAGTTGTACCGGAAATAGCGTCGGTAGACATTGGGCGGCCCGGACGTGTTAGCGCACATCCGGGCCTAATTTCACCACCTAGCGGTGGGCGTCGTGATCACTTGGCGGATATTTGGGAAGTCCTTTCCTCTCAGGCGCAAATGGCTGAGCTTTTTGGTGTTTCGCTGAAGACAATTAGCGAACACCTCCAGAACCTCTTCAAGTCGGGCGAGTTGTCCGAAGAAACAGTTCTCCGGAAATCCCGGATAACTGCGGCAGACGGGAAGGCCTATCTAACGAGCCTCTATGATCTCAATGCCATCATTGCGGTGGGCTACAAGGTCAACAGCAAGAAGGCGGCGGAGTTCCGAAAGTGGTCGGCCACCGTTCTCAAGGGTTACATTCAGGACGGTTACGCGCTTAACGGAAAGCGGCTGAATAGCGATCCGAGGGCGAAGTTGGCCCGAGAGGTCCGGGCCATCCGGACTTCCGAAACGAACCTTACACCCAGGTTCGCGAGACATTCGCGGAGTGCTCTACAGACTACGATCAGGATGATCCGGCGGCGCGGACTTTCTTCGCAACCAGCCAGGACAGTTTTCATTTCGCGGCTTCTGAGCAGACAGCTGTCCAAATTATCATGTCAAGAGCCGACGCGACCAAGCCAAAACATGGGCCTGACAGCCCTAGGCAACCGCAAGCCGACAGCTGCGGATGTGACGATTGCTAAGAACTATTGTTCCCCGGATGAACTCCGCAAGATGGAACTCATAGGAGAGGCTTGGCTGCTCTATGCCGAAGGCATGGCGATCCAAGGCAAGCAGGTATCGATGCTGCGGCTTCTGGAAAAGCTGAAGGAACTCGTCGCACAGTACGAATTTCCAGTCAGTCTTTCCTGGTTACAAAAGTGGCGGTCCACGTCGGCCAGACGCAGACAAGTTCGCGAAGACGCAACTTGAATTGTTCAAGAAAACCGGCATCCGGTTGCCGCGTCCAACCGCATAACCTGTCGGCCCGCCGCCTTCGGGGTAGCTTTCCTTGAGGCGGCGGTTTCCTCGCCGGTACGACTGCCAAAATGGCTGGACTTAAATTTGCTACGGTCGCATTCTCCCCTTGGGGAGAGGGGCGTGGGCAAACGTCGCTATCAAGACAATGAGTACAATCGCCGAAGGTATGGCAGGCGCCATCGTTCGCGTGACACGCCGTTATGGGCAAAGATCGCGACTGGCGGCACGATCCTGGCTGGCCTGCTTGCCTTTGAATTTGGTTCCGCCGCTGTAGGCTGCGGCATCAAGGGCAACATCAGCTACAACACTGGCGAGAAAATCTATCACGTTCCGGGACAGGAATATTATTGGGAGACGCGCATCAATCTGCTGAAAGGCGAGCGCTGGTTTTGCTCGGAGGAAGCCGCGCGCAAAGCGGGATGGCGGAAATCCAGGGTTTAGACAGGGGTCCAACGCGCGGACGCCCATCATGCAAGGTCACATCTTTGTTGATCTTAAGCGATGCGCTCACCGCACCATACATCAAATGCGTTTCCGCTTTTGTGGGCGCTTCGATGCCCTTTGCGCGGAGTAGGACCAGCGCTATCTCCTCAGCACTCATTGGCGCCGTGGCGGTCCTCAGAACGTCGACGGCGGCACGCATGAAACAGCGGGTTTGGATTGTTGCGACGCTTGACGGAGATGGCGCGGGGCATTGAAGCCAGGTTCCAACAGATGCAAGACCGCCTCGACATGCTTCATCTCTTCAATGAGCTTCGCGGCCTGCTTCTCGTCGCGCCTGATTTTCGCGCCGATCTCACCGTGAAGGCGGATTAGCGCCTAGAGCGCTGGTTTGTGATCCATGGCCAAAAGGTAGGCCAAGATCGGGGCCAATTCTTGTGGCGGTTGCGCCATAATACCGCAAAACTGTACGCCAACTCCGCCTCGGCAGCCGTAGTGCCCGCGATCAGGAAGCACAACGAGTGGGGCCCAAACGCCCGCGATGGTTTCATTGTTCACAGCACGCCACCTTCACTTGAATATTTTCAGAACATGCGAATCGCTCAACACAGCCGTGTAGGGCCCATCCGTTAGAACTCCCGGAGCGCCATTGATTGCGGACCGCGGATTATAATAGGCGCCGGTACCCTCAGTGATATCGACATCGAACGAGTATGCCCAATCAAGATTCGCAAGCTCGGGAGTTGGGTACTTCTCCACTGACCTCTTGCACAAAAGAGCCGTTCAGTAGGCTAGCGCGGACCCCGTTGTGAACGACCTGGCAGGTCACGCTACTAAATGGCTCGGCACTTTTTTGACCGAGCGCATCACTAACCTCCGGGGCCGCATCTCGCAGCGCGATTACCAGATCGACGAACTCAAATCTTGCCGTTTGATGAAGAAGCGGAGGCGCCGCTGGTTCCCAACATAGGCACCACGGCAGTCGGCGGAAACGACGGGCCGACCCCTGTTGGCAGATAGCAGACCGGCGCAGGCCCAGCACGCAATCGGGCCCGCCGCCCCGGCAAAGGAGCTGTTCGCGGTAGATTATGGGCAAACGTGGACGTCTTTCTACGCGGTCGCGTCCGTCTCACTTCCTCATCGACCTCGCGCACCGAAGAACCTCGAGGAGCGGAAGCTCGACCACGACAACCATGCCCAGCACGACGGATCAGGGCACCGGCACGACGAACAGCGGGACCAACATGTCCGGCGATCAGGGCACCGACAAGACGACCACCAGCGGCACCACAAATCCGAACTCGGCCAGGGACTGCGCGCCCGGCCAGCAGACTGGCAGCGCGCAGCAGGCGGCGCCTAGTCAGCGCAGAACACGGCAGCCAACACCGCCGCGCCGGGCCAGGTGAAAAAGACCGGCGAAGGTTGCTGATTGGCACATCGGCTCAGGTTGGAATCACGGGCGTGTGGCTGGCTGGTCTCGGCAGACCACGACCAACTCGGTTGGGTGATGACGGAGGCACAGGGTGGCGACGCCTTGATCGATGCAGGATCTACCATGGACCGCGACCGTCGGGAGGAGTTCCTCGCCGGGTTCCTCACCCTTGCCGTCTCGTTAGGGCCTGAACTGCACCGCTATTGCTCGCGTCTCATGGGGTCGGTCATCGACGGCGAAGACGTTGTGCAGGATCTTTGCTCGAACCCTCGTTGCGCTCGACCAGGTGTGCAAGATTCCGCAGCTGCGACCCTGGTTCTTCCGGATTGCCCATACCCGTGCGCTGGACCTGCTGCGCAGCCGTGCGATCCGCGCAGCAGAGCCTATCGAGGCGGCCCTTGCGGTCGTTGTCGACGCCGCTCCGGACCCCGTGAAGATTTTGATGCAGCGATCCAAACTGCGGTGTCTCGCTTTACGGAACTCCCGATCCTCCAGCGCAGCGTCTTTATCCTGAAGGATGTGCTTGACGAGCCGCTGGCTGAGATCGCCGGTCTGCTCGATATCAGGGTCGATGCCATGACGGGGCGAATCTCCTGCTGCTCCGCTGACTCGACGTTATATCAGGGGGCGCTAATTATCGGTCCTCGGGTCAAAAACCTTAGAAGGCCGACATGCTGAAACCATCGTGGAACAACGCTCGAGGAAGCCGACTTCTATCTCTTTTTCGCAGCTATGCTGATCGTATCACAACGCGGCGGGTCACACGCAAACTTGATTCGTACGGAGATTGGCTGAGAGCCCTCACCCTGACACTCTTCCCGACGAGGAAGGCTCATCACTGCAATGCCTGCGATCGCGGTGTGGCGGCTTTTTACCGTTTCGGGCGATACACGCTTATTTGCCCGCTTTGTCATGCTCTGGATCGTGAGCGGTTTTTGATTTGTGCTCTAGACCGTAAGCTTCTCCGGCTTCCGGCGGGGCCGCTTAGAATTCTCCAGATTGCGCCGAGCGAGAATGGGCTTTCAAAGAGACTATCTCAGGCGGGCAACCTCATTAAAGGCGATATCGAGCCCGGACGGTACGGCCCCGATACCGTGCAGGTTGACCTAATGAACATGAACGGCATCAGCGATCTCGATATTGTCGTCTTGTGTCATGTCATGGAGCACGTACCTGACGATCGGCATGCTTTTCGGCAAATTTGGTCATCCCTTAAGCCTCGAGGACAGGTCTGGATCCAAGTACCGCTTATCTATCGTCAAACGCTCGAAGCGCCGCCATCCATGTCACGGAGCGAGCGCGACGAGCGCTTCGGCGGATCAGATCACGTGCGAGCCTACGGTCCCGATATCAAGGAGCGTATCGAGGACGTGGGTTTTACGGTCGCTCGAATACATTCAGACCGTATACCTGCCGCCGATCGCGAGCGTCTTGGGCTTCTCCCCGATACTCTCTTTATTGCCGAACGGCCCGAGTAACACAATTCGGATTGAGAGCGCGACGTTCCCGACGCCATCCTTGGTGGCGATCATCGCTACTGTGGGCAGGCGCATCACCTGTGACCTCTGCCTTCGGAGGGCAGCTCTCGCCCTCGATGTCGGGCGCTGGCGCCTGCGAGTGCAGTGTCATGCTCCACCGCAGGTTGCACAAGCTATCCCCTCCTGGACTTCACTCGACCTGTAGGCTTGGCCGGATAAACGCGGCCGACACCCGGATCAGAGGCCGATGACTTCAACCCCCTGTCGGCCCATTCTTGGGGATTTGCGGGCATAGACCACGCGACCACCCAACTTTGGATAGGGAGGTCCGGTGCCGTACGTGCCATGCTTTTCAAGCGTCCGGGGGAAAGGCCGACAAGTTTGGCGGCCTCCTCCGTCTTGAACAGACGAGGGGGAAGGTGTCTGATCGTGACATGTTTTCTCCTTTCTGTTCGCACCAGATGCAGGTGCGCCGAGGAGAGGCTTACAATTTAGCGAATGCTCCAATCGCCGCTGGTTGCGCCCTCTCTGCACACGCCCCCGGACAAGTTTACTCGCCGTCGCACTATGAAGTGGTGCTGCGTGGTCAATTGGCCATGCGGCTGTGACGGGGCACCTACTGCGGCAATCATCGAGTGCTCATCACGCTTTGGCTCGGTGTTTCGGTGTTTCGACGAAACAGAAACAAAAGAAAAGGTGCAAACCCGTGTGCACGGCATGTGCACATCGCTCGCTAATTATTTGTTTCCGCCCAGTCCATCATCGTCCCGACTCGCTTCCGAGTTTCGTGGTGCTCGATCTCGATTTGCTGTCAGGCCGCTTGGCCGATAGCAAAAGAATGCCTTCTCAATGGGGGCGTCTTGCGATGTAGCGGCCTTCCGCTACCATCTTCAAACCGTGCGGCCCGGAGACATGGGTAACGGTTGTACCTAAGACATGGGTGACACCCTCGTGCCGAAGGGGTTGTCGTAGGTCTGCAAGGTCCTCTGTTCCAAGTCGATATATCTGAGATCATAGTGCATGAAGGAGACGAGCCAAATGCCGTCGTCGACTTCGTGATTCCGAGCCTCTGGCCGGCGAGCACGGTGGAGATGTTGATCTTCTTGCTGTGCATGCAGATGCCGCCGCAGGGCGGCGCTCCTTCTCCTTGTGTCTCGCCGCCGCCACGTCATTGCCAGGCAGCCGGAGGGCAACGGCCCGTGGCCAACTCAGTAGTCCGCGTCCGATCCCACGGCTGATCTCGCAACGCGGTCGACCTTTCCGCGCGCATAGCTAGGCATCTTGACTGCAATGATGGAGAGAATGCCGATGATTACGCCGGCGATTACATCTATTAAATGATGACCGCCTTCAGGCAGAGTGGCCACGATCATGGCGGCATTCACCATAGCCAACACGACAAAGAGTGGCCGGATGGTCCGCGCGGCATAGACCACTGCCAATCCAAGTGCCGTGTGGAACGACGGGAACGTTACGAGCCCTGTGCCTTTAGTCATAATCAGATCAAACGGCTCGCCTGATCGCAGCGCCATAAGCACATGATGGTGCCACATTCCGGCATTAGTGGTGAAGTTCGAAAATTGCCCCGGCGCCGGCTTGAAATAGGCATAAGCGCCTTCTGCTGGCGCCAAAGCCATCATCGCGCCCGTGAAGACCGAAGCAACCGCTAGAAGAGCGACAAACTCCAGTGCTCGTTCACGTTGGTTTCTCACCGCGAGGAATAACAGAACGAACGGCATTTGGAACGCGAGCGCGTGATAAGCAAAAACCAGGACGGACGCTGTAATTGGCTTGTTGGTCGTGGCGAGGAACCACTGCCAGTCGAAACCGAGGGCGGAATCGATAGAAGCTAGAACCGGGTCCGCCAGAGGCCTTGAGGTGGCCGACGCCAGGTACATGAACACGGTCGTGGTGATGGCGAGCGGAATGAAAGCTGCTGCGGAAACGACCACAATTCTCAGGCAGCCACAAAGATATTTGATTACGCTCGCAATTGGGCTTGTGTCAGATCGCACCCTATGGAGCGCAATTGCCGATGCCATCCAAGATGCACTGAGGACAAGGGCCACCTTGCCTATGTCAATCCAGTTCCTCGGTGAAAAATCGACTGTAGAAAGTGGCAGCCACAAAATGTCAATCAACCCGAAAAGAGCTGTAACCAAGGCAATAATTACTAAGTGGTTTCGAGTAGACTGCGGATCAGCATGGGGCACAGTCACTGCCACCAGTACAATGAGGATAAAGATGGAATGAGCATTGGCGTGGTCTGCCCATACGCGTTGTATTCGGGGAACACCGCTCGCAAGACCCTCTCCTCGTTCACGAGCCGCCGATATTGGAAAGCGAGGGCAATGGCGCAGATTGCGACGGTTGCCCATGTCGCATTGCCGAGAAGAATGCCGAGCAGGACGATCGCTTCGCAGACATAGAGCGGGTGGCGCACGATCTGGTAAGGGCCTGCCGTGACGAGCCGTCTGGCCTGCGCAGTGATGCTGAAGGATCTGCCGAGCCACCACAGGCACAAGATGCAAAGCGCGAAACCAACTATGGTGGTCAGGTCCGCAACAAACTCGATCTGCGGAGCTGCCTGGGTGCGAGGGACCGCGATCAAAGTTGCGGTGGCAAAGCATCCGATGAGCGCGGAGATTCGCGGTTCAATTCCCTGCGCTGTTCCCAGGGGCGGAAGACGCGCCACTGTCATTCCAACGATGAGCACGAGAAAGCCGCCAGCGGCGACATCTGCGGTGAGATCGATAATCCACGCCACTGTCCATTCTGCGCCGGCAAGAGCTACCAAGAACGTTTCGGCCTTCAAAGTCGCGCAGAACGTGAAGTAGAGTGTCATCGTTGCACGCCCGACGAAATCACGTATCTCTGGTGGAGGGAGCTTCATTGATTCTGCCCTTCGGGATCACTGGATAGGCGAGTTGCTCGACGTAAGTTGATGGAATCGGATCATCGACGCCATAGCGCTCCGGGACAGCGTTACCGGGCAGGTACATGGTTCCGAGGAGCGCATCGATCAATGAAAGTTGACCTGCGAAGTTCTTGTCGTATGCCGCGCGCTCGTGAGCGTGATGCCAATGATGGAACTGGGGTGACGCGATCAACCACCGAAGCGGGCCGATGTTCAGCCTGACGTTGGCGTGCAGCAAAAGTCCGTGGACGTGAAAAATTATTGCAAACAGGGCGATCGCCGGACTGCTGAAACCCAGCAGATATACAGGCACGAGCGACGCGCTCTTTGTCAGAGCCTGGTCAACAGGATGAATCCTGTGCGCCGCCAACCAGTCCAGTTCTTCAATGCTATGATGAATCGAATGGAAGCGCCACAAAAACGGAACGGCGTGAAAGGTGCGGTGGGCCAGGTAAAAGCCAACATCCGCAATGACAATGATCTCTGATACCTGGAGCCAAACAGGTTGCGATGATACTGCGCTGCCGACATAGGCCGGCACCAGCCGCCCCACCGTGCTCGTTGCTAGCGTGATAGCCGCGATCAGGCCAAGGCTTATCGGGATGCCATTAAACAGCGCATAGATGAGATCGTTGAAAAAGGCTTTCCTGAGTATCTTTTGATGGGGGCGCAGAGCGAACAGGTATTCGATCGGAACGAAGATCAGAACCGCAATTAAGAGCGCTTTGATATTCAGAATGTCCATACGGCGTCCCGCCGGCAAGACGCAATCCAAGCACTTCGCCAATTTGAGCGCAAGCTAATGGTTCTCGGAGATTAGTTGAAAAGGTAATTTGCGCGCCAAACCGTCAGGCTGAGAGCCCGCCTAGTGGATGGAATCTAACGCTTGGTGCCCGCGTTTGACGGCGGCAATGATCTTGTCGGGGTCGGCGATCCAAGAGAAGGGTTTGGGTTGCTGGTTGTGCTCTACGAGGAAGCGGTTGATTGCCGCTTGGAGGTCGACAACGGAATGGAAGACGCCGCGCTTGAGGCGACGCTTCGACAACTTGGCGAAGAAACCCTCGACCGCGTTGAGCCACGAGCACGACGTCGGCGTGAAGTGGAAGGTGAAGCGCTGATGGCGGTCGAGCCAAGCGCGCACCTTGGGGTGCTTGTGGGCGGCGTAGTTGTCGACGACGACGTGGACGGCCTTGCTGGCCGGCATTTGCGCCTCGATGGCGTCGAGGAAGCGGATGAACTCCTGATGGCGATGCCGCTGCATGTTCTTGCCGATAACGGTGCCGTCGAGCACGTTGAGGGCGGCAAACAGGGTGGTCGTGCCATGCCGGTTATAGTCGTCGGTCATGGTGCCGAGCCTTCCCTTCTTCATGGGCAGGCCGGGCTGGGTGCCGTCGAGCGCCTGGATCTGGCTCTTCTCGTCGACCGACAGCATGATTGCGTGAGCCGGCGGATCGACATAGAGGCCGACGACGTCGCGCAGCTTGTTGACGAACTGGGGCTAGCTGGAGAGCTTGAACTGGCGCCAGCGGTTGGGCTGCAGCCCGTGCGCCTTCCAGATGCGACGCACAGCGCTTGCGCTGATGCCAGCCGCTTGCGCCATCATGTCGGCGGTCCAGTGCGTCGTCTCGCCTGGCAGATTGACAAGCGTCAGCGCCGCCACGCGCTCGGCCACCTCGGGTCCGAGCGCGTGGTCGGCGTCCTCGGCGATTACGGCGGCTGATGATCCTCGAACCAGAATGATGACTGGCGTCGCGAGATAGTTCCCACCGACGGCAAGGGAAAATGCGATGTCATGACGATACGTCCATTGTCCGAGCAAGCCTCCAGGAATGCCCACCGCGTCCGACGTGCCTGGTCAGGGTCCGTGTCGTACCGAAAGCTCCAGTCGGGGTATATGCATTGCATCGGCCAATGCATGAGATCGCCGGAAAACACTGCCCCTACGCCTCGAGATCTCAGGCCGATGGCTACGTGCCCCGGGGTGTGGCCCGGCGTCGGCTCCAGCCACACTTCGCCATCGAGTTCATAATCCATATCGACAAGCACAGCCCGACCAGCCTCGACGATTGGCAGCACATTGTCCTCATAGGTCCGTTCGTCGGCATCGCCGGAGGCGGCCTGTGCGGCCTCGAACTCGCGCCGCGCCATGATGTAGCGGGCGTTCGGGAATGTCGGTATCCAACGCCCGTCCACCAATCGTGTGTTCCAGCCGCAATGGTCGATATGAAGATGGGTGCACAGCACATAGTCGATCTGCTCGCGAGCAACACCTGCATTCGCCAGGCGCGCCAAAAAGGTGCCGTCATTGCGGCGATGCCAATGCCGGAAGTATGCGCACGTCTTGTCGTTGCCGACGCAACTGTCGACCAGAATGGTGTGGTGGCCGGTACGAACCAGAAAACTCTGGATGGGAAGAATAAGCCGGCCGGTTGCCGGCGATATCAATCGGGGCGTGAGCCAATGAAGATGCGGTTCGAGTGCTTCGTCGGTGCAGTCGGGGAACCATTCCGACGGCGTCCGCAGAGGGTCGCACATCTCCAGAATTCTGGTTACCCAGATATTCCCGATTCTCCAATCGTCCATTGATGCGATCCTTCTTCGATCGAGGACGGATCGCTAGCTATAACATTTGCGGCAAGATGGCGTCAGACCTTTCTTCCGATAGGAAGACGGAGGCGCTCGCGATGTGGCCGCGCTTACGATCGGGTACCAATCGTTAGATCTTAACCACTAGAACCGTGCGTTGCCATAGATCTGTAGCGCCAGCGTGCAGATAGCAGCGATCGAGATCGGCACGCCGAAGGGGACGACGCCTTTGCGGTCCAGATGCTGAACGTAGACGCGGAAGGCCCCTTCGGGCAGCATCAAGGGATTCTTCACGACTAACGCGGTCGCAAAGGCGAAGACCAGCAACAGCACGGAAAACACCAGGAGCCCGCCGCCGCCGATCAGAAACGAAACCACAGCCATCAGTTTGACATCGCCAGCGCCGACCTTGCGCATGGCCCACAACAAGAAAAGCGCCACGAACAGCAGTAGGCCGGCAACCGCGCTCAGGCCCATGTCCCACCACGACCCGCTGAGGATCGACATAACCTGCAGCGAACCCAGCCCAAGACACAAAAGCAGCAGCACGTCACGGTTAGATATTTTTTGGGTCGTGAAGTCGAGCCATGCAATCCTTGCCAGCAAAGGAACCGCTAGCCCCTTCATCAGCAGCGCTCCGGCAAGCAACATGCTAGCGCCTTACCGTTCGAGATTCTTCACGCTGGACGACAGGAGTCGCAAATTGTTGCCGACGGTCGGATCATTGGGAGCCAGTTCGTATGCTTTGAGGAAATTACTGCGCGCGTCCTGCAGCTTGCCGCGCAGCAGATAGGAATAGCCGACATTGTTGTAATATTCGGGCGTTGGCCCAATGAGCCGGAAGGCCTGGCCATAGGCCCTGTCGGCGAGATCGAAGCGGTGGATGCGGTCGCTGCAGGCGGCGAGGCCCAGCCATGCGGCACCGTCGTTGGGGGCGAGTTGCGTCGCCTTGTAGAACAGGGCGCCCGCATTGCCATAATTTTCCGAGCGAAACTGGTTCTTGGCTTCGGCAACGGCTTGGTCGGAGGCATAATATTCGACGTCGCTGACCGTCTTCAGTCCGTCGAAGGCATCGCCGAAGGCAGTAAGCTCCACTTTCGCCGGCTCGTTAGTGCGGACGACCCCCGTTGGGTCCGTCGCATTCGACTGACAACCGGAAAGCACGACAACCAGCAAACTGGCAGCGGCAACGAGGCACATTGGCCTTTTCATTTTATCCCCCAGGGATCTTGCCGATCCCGTCCCCTGACCAAAGCACATCCCTGTCTAGAAGAAAATGCCCTTCATTCGAATGATCACCGGAAGCATCACGACCATCATCACAACAGGAAAGATGCACAGCCCCAGCGGTATCATCATCTTGACAGGCAAAGCATTGGCGCGTTCCTCGGCGAAGAGAATTCTTTGTCCCCGCATTTCGTCGCTGTAGACGCGCAAGGCGTCCGTCAAACTGGTACCGAGCTCTTCCGATTGACGGAACAGCACAGCCAGCGCGCGCGCCTCCTCCAGTCCAACGCGGTCGGATAATTCGCGCAGGGCCTCGCGCAACGGCTTGCCCGCGCGCAACTGAAGATTCATGATTGCGAGTTGGATGCCGAGCCATCTATGGGTGCCAGCCAGTTCGCTGCCGACACGCTCGACAGCCGCTTCGAGGCTCATGCCGGCATCGGCACAGGTGATCATCATGTCCATGAAATCCGGAAAGCCACGACGATATATCTGTTTTTGTCCCTTTTCGAACCGATCGAGAGCGATGCTCGGAATCACGATGCATCCCAGCCCAAGCAGGGCAGAGCCTGCAAAGGCGACAAGACCGGGAAGTTCGGGTGGCAACATCCGCGACAGGAGCGCATACGTCACGGAAAAGCCAAGACAGACCGCGCCAAGGCGTGACAGAGTATAGATCAATGGCGCGCTTGACTGATAGAAGCCGGCGCGAAAGAGTTTTGCGTCCAGCGCGCTGGGCTCGTCACGTTCTTTTTCGATCGATCTGAAATAGGCGTCGACCGGCCGCTGTGCTGAAATCTTGGCCAGTTCTTCCTGGCCCAAAAGCGAGCGGCGGTTGGGAATGCCCTCTGCCAGCAGGCTTTGCGCAACCAGTTTCCTCGTCTGCAGCGCCGGCAAGACGACGAGCGCGCCCACCAGAAACAGCGCTACGGCCGCCAGGAAGACGGCGATGGACACCAGAAGGCTCAGATCCTGGGTCACAACTTCTATAGCTCCGATCGCTCAAAAATCGAAATTGACCATACGGTACATGATGAAGTCGCCGAGCAGCGCCCAGAACCCGAAAACCAAGAACACCGGCATGATCAACGGGCTGCCCCATACATCACCGTAGTAGCTGGGGGCTAGGCCCGTGAGGATGGCGAGCATCAAAAGAGGAAATAGGGAAATGATCCACGCGGACATTCGCCCCTCGGCAGAGAGCGCCCTAATCTTCAACCTGAGTTTCTGCCTTTCGCGCAGCACCACTGAGAGATTCGACAGAATTTCGGTAAGGTTGCCGCCGGTCTTGGCCTGAATCGACAGCGACACCGACAGCAAATGCAGACCTTCGAAACCGACGCGCTGCGAGAGTTTTCGCACCGCGTTTTCAAGGCTGAGGCCAAAGGTGATCTCGTCGGAAACAATGCCGAATTCGGTGCCCAGCGGATCAGGCATTTCTCGTGCGACAAGGCTTATAGCCACGGAAGTCGGATGACCGGCACGCAGCGAACGCACGATCATCTCAAGGGCATCCGGCAATTGCTTGGCGAATTTCTGGATTCGCCTGGCGCGCGCGCGGCGGAGAACCAGAAACGGCAGGAGGAATACGATGAGCAGAAAGATGATAAACGAAGCCACGGCGGAGAAGTGCAGCAGGAACGCAAATACCAGTGCCAGGGCCAGTCCACCGAGAGCAAATGTCGCGACGAACGACAGCGGATTTCCGGTAACGCCGGATTGCGTGTACAGCCTGTTCAGGCCAACCGCATTGAAAAGAAAGTCGCCCGAGCTGGTAAGCCCACGTTCTTGCAGCAATCGCTGCAAGGTCTGTTCGGCCGGAGCGTCGTCGGCGAGCCGCTTCAGTCGACGGTTGATCGTGCTGACCGTTGAGCGCCGCTTGGAGTAAGTCACATACAGAGCCTCGGCCGCGAGGATGAGCGACGCAGCCGCCAGTACATAGATGAAGTAGAGCAATGTCTGGCCGGTCAACATTAGAGCGGGACCTGTGGGTTGAACGCGTCCTTGGCGAACTGATGGCCAAGGGTCGCCGCTTCCTGGGCAAAGCGCGGACGAATGCCGGTCGCCCGAAATTCACCAACGATCTGGCCCTCGGCAGTCACATCGCGGCGGACGAAATGGTAAAGTTCCTGAACCTGTACGACATTGCCTTCCATACCGGTGAGTTCTGATATGGAAACAACCCGCCTTCCACCATCGGAAAGCCGTTGCGTCTGCACAATGATGTCGATGGCCGAGGCAATCTGAGCCCGTATTGAATCGTGGCTCATCGGCATGCCGGCCATACCGACCATCTGTTCCAATCGCGATATCGCATCTCGGGGCGTGTTGGCATGAATGGTGGTCATTGAACCTTCATGGCCGGTGTTCATAGCCTGCAGCATGTCGAAGGCTTCCTCGCCGCGCACCTCGCCGACGATGATGCGATCCGGCCGCATGCGAAGCGCATTTTTTAGCAATTCGCGCTGGCGAACTTCGCCCTTTCCCTCAACATTGGGCGGACGCGTCTCGAGACGGCCCACATGCGGCTGCTGCAGTTGCAGTTCCGCTGCGTCCTCAATGGTGATCAGGCGCTCCCTGGCTGGGATGTAGCTCGACAGGGCATTGAGCAGGGTCGTCTTGCCGCTGCCTGTGCCGCCCGAAACCAGGATCGACTTGCGGGCCTGCACGGCAATGCGCAACAGGTCGACCATCGGTTGCCGGATCGAATTAAACGCCATCAGACGTTCGAGCGAATAGGG
The DNA here is from genome assembly GCF_040320195.1 of Mesorhizobium sp. M0768. Classification (NCBI taxonomy): domain Bacteria; kingdom Pseudomonadati; phylum Pseudomonadota; class Alphaproteobacteria; order Hyphomicrobiales; family Phyllobacteriaceae; genus Mesorhizobium; species Mesorhizobium sp. M0768. The sequence continues at coordinate 152,425 of NZ_JAMYPD010000011.1, forward strand.
GTTCTTGGAGAACTTGCGAATCGAGACCAGCGGGCCATCCACCGAGATCGGCCGCACAGCTATATTGACTCGCGACCCATCTTCCAGCCGCGCATCGACCATTGGCGCCGATTCATCGACACGCCGGCCGATAGCCGAGACGATCTTGTTGATGACACGTAGCAGATGGGCTTCATCGCGAAAGCGGATCGCCGTCTCCTCTATGACTCCACGCCGCTCGATGAAGACTCGCTTGTGGGTGTTGATCAGAATATCGGAAATCGAATCATCCTTGAGCAAAGGCTCGATCGGACCCAGCCCGAGCATCTCGTCAGCGGTGTCGCTGGTCAATTGGTCAAGTTCGCGGGCGTTAAGCGGCACGTTGCGAGCACGAACGAATTCCCGCACTATGGGGCGGATCTCGTTCAGGATTTCCTCCTTGGACGCACTTTCAAGGGCCGTCAGGTTGAAGCGATCAATCAAGTGGCGGTGGAGCTCGACCTTGAGCGTAAGGAAATCATCCCCCGGCGATTCGAATTCCGCAGAACGGGACAGTACGGGGACTGCCGGCACGATCGGATCAAGCTTCGGCTCGACCCGCGGCTCGCTTGGCCCTTTCGTGAATCGGCCCAGCATTTTGCGCTACCCCTTTGGACACGCCTTGGGGGGAATACCCCCGCAAGACGGCAGGCACCGAGCACGTTCCCGAACTCAATACTTCTTGCATATTTAACATCCAGGTCGAAAAAACATCTCATCTATTCGAACGAGGCGTCCGACCGTAAATATACAAGGGTCTGCCAAAACATCGCCCTGCGTCTTTTTGGCCACGATGGCCCTTACGGGCTCTGGCAAGCCCTTGGATATAATGGCATATGCCTATCTGCTAATATCGCCTCGCTTCTGCCACAGACGCGGCGAAATTGTGAACGGATGGTTAAAGACGGGCGAAAAGCAGGCAGAATCAACGTCTTGCTGCAGAGAGACCTCGAAACGATATTACCATTTCAGGCATAGCACAGGTATAAATAAGTTAAAGAACCACTAACATATTTGACTCTGCTTTTTATCGGCCCCTAGGATTAGGTCGACGGAGGATGCTCAGGTATGCGATTTCATCCTTGGCTCGTCTCGTCAGGGTTTGAACCTCCAAAGGGAGAAATTGGCATGAAAAAGCTCATGACGATGACCCGGCAGTTCCGCGACGACGAACACGGCGCCGCCATGGTCGAATATACCATCCTACTCGGCATCATCACCGTGGCGGTGATCGCCACGATTATTCTTGTCGGTGGCTGGGTCAGCACCCAATGGACGGGGCTTTACGCGTTATTGCCGTGATAGCTTAGTCCTATCATTGACGCCGGGAAGGTCCCCGGCGTCGATCCAGGTGGTGGGTGAACGGAGTCTGGCGGGAAAAGAAAGTGCGTGCAAACACTGTCATCATGATCGTTCTCGCCGGCGTATTCGGCGTGCTCGCAGTGGTTCTCGCCAATATCTGGCTGACCAGCCAACGCAGCGCTATGGCGAAGACGGACGTGCCGCGCGATACCGTCGTGGTGGCGGCGGTATCTTTGAAATTCGGCGACACGCTGTCGGCCGACAAGCTGCGTGAAATCACATGGCCGGCGGGCGCGGTTCCGGCCGGTGCCTTCAAGACGACAAAAGATCTACTCGCTGGCGAAGGCGCAAAGCAGGCGCTGCAGGCGATCGGCGCTAATGAACCCGTTCTCGCCACCAAGATTACCGGCCCCGGCCAGCGCGCCACGCTTTCGGCGGTGCTCGGCGAAGGCATGAAAGCTGTTTCCATCAGAGTCAACGATGTGCTCGGCGTCGCAGGATTCGTTTTCCCAGGGGATCGGGTCGATGTGCTCCTGACGCGCACCGTGCACAATCCTGGAGGTGCGGACCAGAGTTTCGTCGACGTGCTGTTGCAGAGCATGAAGGTACTCGCCGTCGACCAGGTCGCCGATGAAAGCACGGACAGCCCGACGGTGGTGAAATCGGTGACCGTCGAGGCTAGCATCAAGGACGCCCAGAAGCTGACGCTGGCCGCCGGCGCCGGCCAGTTGTCGCTGGCGCTTCGCCAGGCAGCCGCCGGCAAGGACGAGATCACCCAACGCATCACGCTTTCAGACCTGACCGGCGAAACGCCGGCCGACGTCGCAGCCAGGCAGGCCGAACTCGCCAGGCAGGCGACGGCCGATGCTGCTGCGGCAGCCGAGCGCAAGCGCGCGGACGACAAGATCAATGGCCTGACTCGGGCCGTTGAACAGGTCGGAAGCCGGCTCGACGACTTGAGCAAAGCAAAGCCTGCTCCGGCCGTGACCTCGGCACCCGAAGCGCAAGAGGTCGTTAAGGAAGTGATCAAATATGTGCAGCCGGAGCCGTCAGCCCGTGCGACTATCGGCGTTTTTCGGGGCGTGAAGCTCGAAAAATATGACGTACCGCGACAAAGATAACTCTGGTATGTTGGCATAAAGAGCGTCCGAAGAGCCGCCAAAGGGGGGAATGTAGATGCGAACGGTCCGGGAAACACTGGCAGCCGCCGCGCTGGCCTGTTCGGTGATATTACTGCCGATCGGCCTTGAGGCTACGGCAGCCGATCGCCGTATCGACGTGTCGAACCCCAAGGTCCATCGTGTCTTCCTGCCCATGTCGCAATCGCTGACGATTGAGGTGAATGCCACTCTTGGCGATATCGTCGTCGCCGACGAGAAGATCGCAGATGCCCAGCCGATGACCGACAAGACGCTCTACGTCATTGCCAAGGGCGCCGGTACCACAACCGTCAATCTCTTTTCCGAAGACAAGCGCTCGCTTGGCGTAATCCAGATCGAGGTCGGCGTCGACGTCAACGATATGGCGCAGGCAATTCGGCAGGTAGCGCCCAGATCGCGGATCGATATCGGCTCGGTCAATGGCAAGGTCCGGCTCGGCGGGCATGTGAAGGACGGCGCGACGCTGGCGTCGATCCTGGAAGTGGCCCAGCAATACGGTCCCGACGCGATTATCAATGCCGTTACCGTTGATGACAGCCAGCAAGTGAATCTGGAAGTGCGCGTGCTCGAGGCCAAGCGCAATGCCGGTCGCGACCTTGGTGTGTCGATCAGGAGCACGAACAACAGCGGAACGACCCGAACTGGAACGGGCATTGCCGCCGTCGATGAAGATAACGTGGTGCTCGGACCGGGCGGTCTGCTCACTGGCCTGCTCTCGAACACCAATCCGTTCGCGGCGCTGATCACTCGCGTCATCGACAGCAACATCAAGGTCGATCTGATCATCGAGGCGCTTGAGGCAAAGGGTGTCGTGCGCATGTTGGCCGAGCCCAATCTCACCACGCTTTCCGGCGAGCCGGCCAGCTTCAACGCCGGCGGTGAAGTACCCATCCGCAGCCTCGACAGCGACGGCCAGATCAACATTGTGTACAAGCAGTTCGGCGTGAATCTGCAGTTCACGCCGATCGTGCTCAACGACGACAAGATCCATATCAAGCTAGCGCCGGAGGTAAGCGACCTGAACGGCTTCACGCCGGCTGGCGACCCGATCTTCACCACCCGCAAGCTGGCGACCGTCGTCGAGTTGCGCGACGGCCAGAGTTTCGCAGTCGGCGGGCTCTTGTCCAGCAAGAATACCAAAATCCAGAGGCAGGTGCCATGGCTGGGCCAAGTGCCGATCGTCGGCGCGCTATTCCACAATTCAAGCAATCAGAAGGAAGAGACCGAACTGGTCGTCATCGTCACCCCGCATATCGTGCGCCCGGCGAAACCCGGCGAGCAACTGGCGACCCCATTCGACAAGACACGGCCGGCCAACGACCCGGAGTTTTTCGTGCTCGGCCAACTGGAAGTAACCAAGGACATGGTGCGCAAATATGAACTGGGCGAAGGCGTCGTCGGCCCCTATGGCCACATGCTCGACCTGAAATCCAAGGACAAGATGATCTATGTCAAGAAATAGGGTGTTGATCATGCTTTTGTGTGCCAGCGGGCTGGCGGGCTGCGCCGACTATCTAAACCGCTACGACACGGTGACACTGGCCGCAGGCGACACCCAGAAATACAATTCGCTTCTGCAGACGGTCGATCCGCTCAATCCGGCGTCGAAAAAGACCGCCATTGAAGGGGACGGCGCGCGCGCTGCTGCTCTTGCCCAGAGTTACAAGTTTCCACCGCCACCACCGCCGCCGCCGGCCATCACGGTCAATGTCGGGACGCCGCAAGACACGGCGGATTGAACAGAAGGATCAGCGCGTCAGGTAAACAAGGGATCCTGGCGTCAAGGAGCAAAAGAGCAAGGCCATGCTGCGTATTATTCGCGCGTTCTGGCACGATCAGAGGGGAATAGCGCTGATACTGGTCAGCGTCATGCTGCCGGCGATCATCGGATTTTCTCTGCTGGTGATCGACATGAGCCGGCTCAACAATCTGCATAACGATCTGCAGAAGGGGGCTGATGCGTTTGCCCTGGCAGGCGCGGCTGAGCTGGACGGCACGTCGGGCTCTATCAGCCGTGCTGATAGGGCGATCGCTACGCTGGTAAGCAATCGATACACCTTCTCGACCGCCGGCCCTCCTCAAACGCTCGCTTCCGCCGGAGTGACCCGCCGATATCTTCGCTCATTGCCGGCCACCGACAATCTCCCGATTGTGCCGGCCAATGTGATCACCGACGAGCTGAATGACGCCAAACTTGCCCGTTTTGTTGAAGTCACTGTAGCCCCGGTCGGGTTTGCTGCAATCTTCCCGGCTTCCTTCTTGTCATCCAGCGCCAGCAACAATTTCAATGTCGGCGCAGTCGCTGTGGCGGGCTTCACTTCCGGCGTGTGCGATTTCACGCCGGTTTTTATGTGCAACCCTTACGAGACGGTGAACGGCACGAATGCAGCGGGCGGATTCACACTTGAGCAGGCCGTCTCCAACCCGGCTGTACATCGTCGACTGATCGAACTGAGGAAGGTCGGAAATGGGGCTGCCGCTGGCCCTGGTAACTTCGGCTTCCTCGAACCTCCGGCCGGTGTGGGGAACGGTGCTCAAGCCCTCGCTCAGACGATTGCAACATCAAGGCCGATTGGTTGCTACAGTTCCGCCAACGTTAGCACGAAAACTGGCCAGAACGCCGGCCCAGTGCAAGACGCCTTCAATGTTCGTTTCGGCATTGCAGCCAGCGGCAACCATTTCAATAGTGCTGAATACGGTCCAGCCGCGAACGTCCGCAAAGGGGCAATCAAGACCCGAGGAAGCGCAAACCAATGTCCTTCCATGAATCAACTTTCATTCACCCAAGCTGGAACAATGGGCCTTCCACGCGACGCGACCACTCCATACCTCGGCGGCCGAATGGGCGATGGAAATTGGAATTTCTCTGGTTACTGGAGCACCAACTTTGGTTCCGCTGCCTACCCATCTTCATGGAATACGACCAAGCCGACGCGCTATCAGGTCTACCGTTACGAGATATCGGCCGGGTTGGTAGGCATGGCGTCGACTGGTGGAGAGATCGGAACCCCGTCGGCAGCTTGCCAACCCCCTGTCACGACGGTTGACCGTCGGTTGATTTACGGTGCGATCCTGAACTGCAATGCACTCCAAGCTGCCGGCAGCGATCTGTCCGGCCACAGCACGGATCTGCCGGTGGAAGCTTTTGGAAGCTTTTTACTGACTGAACCGGTTGCGTCGCCATCGGAAGACGCATCCGTGATGGTTGAATTGGTAGACGTTACTGGGGGTGGCGGCCAGGGCACGCTAGACAATTTCCTCCGCGACGAAGCTCAGCTTTACCGGTGATGGCGATGATTGGAATGCTATTGCGTCATCTCGATAGATTTCGATGCGATCAACGCGGTGCAGTGCTCATCGAAATGACGCTGATCACGCCGCTGATGCTGATTTTGGCGGGTGGCGTGTTCGAGTTCGGCAATCTGATTCACGAAAAACTCTTGATGGAGGCCGGACTTTCAGATGCAAGCCGCTTCGCCGCGCGCTGCAACAGCCAATTGTATACACAAGCCGGGCTTGCGGCGATCAACTGCGCCGACATCGCTGCAAACATCGCTGTGTTCGGCAATGCCGCGGGAACAGGCAGTGCACGCGTCAGCGGCTGGCAGAAATCGAATGTGACGGTGACAATCGCCGCCTCCGGTTCCTGCCATGACGCTGTGGTTGCCGGCGTCGCGCAATATCGATCAACCACCGCGCAGGTCTGTATCGTCAGGGCTGCGGGTACCTTGGCGTACGGCGGGGTCGGCATGCTATCGATCATCGGCATCGGCCCGATCACGTTGAACGGCTCTCACGAGGAGCGGCTGATCCGGTTCTGACCATGTTCAAGCGTTTTGCGGATTCGGACGACGGCGCGGCGATGGTCGAAATGACCATCGTTTCGACGCTGCTGTTTGCCCTTGTCCTCGGTTTCATCGATTTCGGTCACGCCTTCTACCAATGGAACGCTGCTACCAAGGCGGTCCAACTCGGCGCCCGGCTGGCCTCGATTTCAGACCCAATTGCGACGGCCCTTGCAACTGCGGCGCCGACGACGACGCCGGGTGCGCCAGTCGTTGCCGCGGCATATGGCCCCTTCGTCTGCAGATATACTGCTGGCACAGGAGCTTGCACCAACGGCGGCACATTCAATGCCGCCAACTTCAGCCGTATCTTCCGCGGGGACACGGCAAACACCAACGATGATGCCTGTCCCCCACTCGCAGCAAATCAACGGCCCGGGATGTGCCATTTCTTTCCGCGCTTGCGCCGCGATAACGTGGTGGTCACCTACAGCGCCACTGGCTTGAGCTATCAGACCCGGCTGGGCGGACCGGTGCCAACAATCACCGTAAGTCTTCAAAACGTGACCTTTCAGTTCTTCTTTCTGCAAGGGCTGATGGGCTTTGCGAACCTCACCATGCCGTCCATGCTAAGCACGGTTACGGGCGAAGACCTGAAGAGCACATCACCATGAACGCCATCAACACGAAGGTTCTCCCAACCAAACGAAAGCAGGTCGCCCTGTTCTCGTCTGATTCGCAGTTCAAGCATGACGTGGCGACGCGGCTCGATGCGCTGGCGATCTATGACGTCCGGATTTCCGAAACGGATGATTTTCTCAAAGGCCCGACCCCCGACACGCGGCCGGGCATCGTAATCCTCGACCTTGCCAATGGCGAGCTGCTTGGCAAGCCTGGCATTATCGAAGGGCGCGCCCTGTGGGCGGCCGTGCCGCTGATTGCGGTTTCCGACGAACTGACCTCTGAACAGACGCGCATCCTGGTGCGAATGAACGCCTCGGACTGGCTGCACAAACCACTTGATGCCAAGGAGCTTCTGAACGCGGTCACCTTCCACGACACCGGCAACCAGGGCACCAAGAGCCGCATCATCACCTTTATCGGCGCTAGCGGCGGCGCCGGCGCTACGACGCTCGCTTTATCAGCGGCGGAGTTCCTGGCCTCGAAATCCACCGAACGTGCAGCTTCGACCTGCCTCGTCGACCTCGATTTCCAAAGCGCCAATTGTGGCGCCTATCTCAACCTGTTCAACCAGTTCGACCTTGCCGGCATCATCGGCCAGCCGGAACGGCTCGATGTCGAACTGATGGATGTCATCAAGCTCTCGCGCCCGTCCGGCCTGACGCTGTACGCCTTCGAAAGGCCGCAACTGCCATTCGAGCCGCAGGGCGCAGATTTCGTGTTCCGGCTGCTGGACCTCGTCGCCTATCGCTTCGATGACATCGTCATCGACCTGCCCAACATCGAAACTCCCTGGCAGAATCCTGTGCTTTCCACGAGCGACGCGATCTTCATCGTGTTCGAGCTCAACGTCGCCTCGCTGCGGCAGGGCAAGCGGCTCTACAAGAAGATCCGCGATTTGCGCGGCAATTCGGTGAACATCACGCTGGTCGCCAACAAGCACAAGAGCAAATGGTTCGGCAATCACTTTTCGCGCGGCGAACTCGAAAAGATATTCAAGGCACCGCACATCAAATCGGTTGCCTTGGACAATGCGCTGCTGACCGATGCGCTGAACCGAGCCATCATGCCTTCCGAAGTGGACGGGCGGGCACGCTTCAACAAGGATCTGAAGCGGATGTTCAAAGAGCGGCTCGATGACACTGCCCGGTAGATATCGCTTCGTTCCAACGCTGGCGGGCGCCTGCATCATGGGCCTGGCATTGGCGGCATCGTCCTGGGACTGCGCCCATGCCCGATCCGGGCTATCGGACCAGCCGCCGCTGCCAGCCATGGGCCCCAGCCTGCGCAAGTTCGTTTTTTTCCAAACCGCGGAACAGCCGGGCACGATCATTATCCGCAAGCAGGAGAAGGCGCTCTATCTTGTGACCCGAGAGGGTGAGGCGCTGCGCTATCAAATCAGCGTCGGGCGTGACGGATTTGGCTGGACCGGCACCGTGGAAGTGGGGGCGAAGACCGAATGGCCGGAATGGCGCCCACCGAGAGAAATGCGCGCGCGCCAGCCGGAGCTGCCGGAGATGGTGCCGGCCGGTCCCTACAATCCGCTCGGCGCACGGGCGCTCTACTTATCCCGAGACGGGCACGACACGCTTTATCGCATACACGGCACCAACGACCCTTCAGGCGTTGGCTTCGACGGCACATCGGGATGCTTTCGTCTTACCAACACCGATGTGATCGATCTTTTCAGGCGCGTCTCGGTCGGTGCAAAGGTGGTGGTCCAATGACGATGATTAGCGACCCGGACATGCCGGCGATCGACATTGGGCCGGCGACCCAAGCTATAGAGCAAGTTGTCGCTGGGAAACCGAGCAATGCCAGGATGATCGGGGTTGTTGCTGCAGGCACCTTGCTGATCACAGCCGCAAATTTAATAGGCGCGGTCTATCTCTTCCGCGGCATCAACGACCTGCGCTCTGTCGAAGGGAGGCTGGAACAGCTCGGATCGTTCGAGCAACGGATTGCGGCCCGGCTCGACATGGTCAATAACGGCTTTCAAAGCCGGTTTGAAAAACTGGACAATCAACTGCAGGGTAGCTTCATCCAGATCAACGGCAGCATTGCTCGGATAGAACAGAACTTGCCGCTGGTCAACGACGACGTTTCTACCGTGGCGGAGCCTTTTGTTGAGACGACCAGCGCCACGGCGGAGCCGGTCAGCGATCTCGATGGTGAAGAAGCGACCGAACGCAATATCGTCGAAGCACCACGCCCGCCCAAAAGGAAGATCGCAGCAGCGGTGCCCCCTGCCCCAAGCTCCTCCTACCGGCGCATAGAGCAGCCTGACGGCAAGGTCTATTACCGCAAGATCGATTAGAAGCGGGGTAAGGGGGCGTGGAGAATGCTTGCCAGAGAAGATCGTCCGCCGCTTTGCGCGTCGGCGTCCATATTCGTTCTGGGAGCGCTTTTCGTCGTTTTTGTCGGGTGGACGACGGTGCCTTCGTCCAGCCTGGTGCTCGTGGCTGACATCGTGCCAACCCACGAAACCTTGCTGATCGAAGTGTGGGTCTCGCTACGCGATGTCGTCTATTCGTCCCGACCACCGCGAGGCGCTGATAAAGGTCACCGCTTACGACCTCTCGATCTCCGGCGGCATCGAAGGCAAGGTCTCTAGCATGATCGCCGACAGTTTGGTCGATCAGAAAAACGGGGGAGCCTTTTACCAGGTTCGTGTCGCGGCGGACAAATCGGCGCTCGCGAGGGATGGCGAGACTTATTCAACCATCCCGGGCATAATGTGCTCAGTAGACATCAAGACGCAAGGCGATTCTGAGTTACCTTTTAAAGCCGATCAACAAGGCGCGTCAGGAGACCATGAGTGAGCGCTAGCGCCACCTCTCCTCCCATCAATCGTGATCGGCTGCTTCTAACGATCACAAAAGAGGATTTCGGGCTGGAATTCCGGGTCGTCGCGCGTGGCGGCATACGCCGCGGCATTCGTCTGGAAAAGGCTTTCTGGATATCTCTGAAGCAGATGGCTGAAAGTAGGAAATGCACAATCGGCATGCTGATCGAGGAGATCGCCGATAGCCCGACCAAGACTGGTAACCTGACATCGGCGATTCGGGTGGCTTGCATACACGGGCTGGCGGATGAAAACATGGCCCTGCGGAAGCTTGCATCGATCAGGACGATCAATGCCATATTGCTTGCCTGCCCCTCGCCCGCTTTTGCCTTGGCGTCATCGAAGAAGATCCTGACTTTCAATGCTTCTTTCCAGCAATTCGTCAAGCGTCAGTTGCCGATCGGACCAAACAATGATGCACGACTAGATCTCAAGCTGGCGCTGGATCTCCCTGTCGCCGACATTTTTGCCCAACTCGACGCCAACGGCGAAGTACCGATCGCCAGCGGCTTTGTAATCGGGGCCGGCGAACGCCGGTACCGAGGTCAATTGAATGTAGTACGGGCGCCCGTACCCGAACCGGAATTGCTGATGGCGTTCGTCAACAGCTAGAACTGCGGCCTCCGGTGAGCGAGGCTCAATCCGGGCTGAAGATCCTTCGTGTCATTTAGCGCGAATAGGAACTGTCTGCGAGACTTCGACATCTCGGGGTCATTCTGCCCATGTTGGGCAGGAGGTCGAGGTCCATTACCGTTGGCACCCGTATTTCGGACGTCGGCTTCGCTGCGAGAACAGCGAAGAGCGCGCCAACGGCCGGATCATTCATCTCGTCGTCGCGCCCGGGCATGTCATTACCGCTCCGGCCTGGATGATCGAT
>NZ_JAMYPD010000012.1:0-161944 GCF_040320195.1 Mesorhizobium sp. M0768
TGCTCCGGTCTCCCGTCCGCCACCGCACCTGCCTTCATAGCAGAGTCGGCAAGAAACAAGTTACAAGGATGCCGGCAGGCAGGTGAGGGGCGGTGCCGGCATTGATAAAATTATTTCACCGCTAATTCCGGAACTGTCAACGGCCGTCGGAATGCTTTGACCGACGCAAACCTGCGCGTGAATTACTGAGATTTACTTCAAGCCGCCCCGTCCGCTCGGCCCGGTCAAGAAAACCAGCGATCCTGCCCGGCAGGATCCCGGACTCCAAAAACGGTGCATGCCCCTGGCCGTCGGCGGTGATCGTCTCGATATCGGTATGGCGCGTCCGCATCTGCTCGAGCGTTTCGGCGGACAGCAGCTTCGAATTGGCGCCGCGTACGACGAGCATCGGGATGGCCGCCAGCGCGTCGAACTGTGGCCACAGATCTGGCAGCGGCCGGCTGGGATCGAGCTCCGCCAGCGTCTCGACCAGGTTCGGATCGAAATCGGGCAGAAATCCCTCCTCGGTCTCGCGGTAGAGGGCTGATGCCATCCGCTCCCAATCCGCATCGGTCAGCGCCGCAAAATCCGCGCCATGGGTACTGCGCAGGCCGCGGACCACCTCTGCGTACGCCTTCGGCCTGGGCGCGGGATCGAGATAGAAGCGGATATGGGCGAGACCTTGCGACTCGATCACCGGGCCGATGTCGTTGAAGACGATGGCCTTCAGCACGGGCGGCCGCATCGCCCCGAGCACATGGATGATCAGTCCGCCGCGCGACGTCCCAATGAAGGCTGCCTCCTCGATGCTCAGCGCCGCCAACCCGGCAAGGATATCGCCCGCCTCGATGCCGATATTGTAATGGCCGATATCGGCATCGTAGGCAGACTGCCCGCGCCCGCGATAGTCGAAGGCGACGACGTTGCGCTTCGCCCGCGTCGACAGGAAAAGCGCCAATTCGTGAAAGTCACGGCAATTGCGGGTCAGGCCGGGCAGGCAAACGACTGGCCAGCGGCCGGAATTCGCTTCGCCGTAGATGCGGGCGTGCAGGGACAGCCCGTCCGGCGCGGCGTAGAAGAAATCGGAGAAGCCTTCGTCGTTTGGCATGTACACTCGATTCCGTGCTGCTGTCAGATCGTTGCGACTGCTACAGGCGAGGGCAGGGGCGGTCAAATTGGGGCTCCTTCTCTGCTTGTGGGAGAAGGTGGATCGGCGCGTTAGCGCCGAGACGATTGGGGGTGTTGGACGGAGCGTTGTCGGAACCAAGCTGGAGCACCCCTCATCCGACCGAGCTTCGCTCGGCCACCGTCTCCCACAAGGAGAGAAGGAAAGGCTAACCCCGGCCGTTCACCAGATCTCCGACAATATCGTACTTGCCGGAGATACGCATCTTGTAGACCTCGTAATTCTCCATCACGCGCTGAACGTAACTTCTTGTTTCCGTATAGGGAATCCGCTCGATCCAGTCGACGACTGCGTCGACGTCCTTGCCGCGCGGGTCGCCGTATTTCGTCACCCACTGGGCGGCGCGGGCGGGGCCGGCATTATAGCCGGCGAAGGTCAGCACGTAGGAGCCGTCGAAGCGGCCGAGCTGCTCGCCGAGAAAGGCGGCGCCGAGCGTTGCATTGTAGCCGGCATCAGTGGTCAGCCGCGCCTGCGAGAAAGTCATGCCGGCCTTCTTCGCCAATTGCTTGGCCGTGCCTGGCATCAGCTGCAGCAGTCCGCGTGCGCCGGCGCTGGAGACGGCGCCGATGTTGAACTCGCTTTCCTGGCGGGCAATCGCATAGGCCAGCGCCTTGCCCGAGCCGGAAATGTTGGCGGTGTCGGGAATGACGCCGAGCGGATGCGACAGCGCGCCGACGTCGATGCCACGTGCGCCGGCGATCTTGCCGACCTTCAGCGCCATGAAATGGTTGCCTTGTCTTTCCGCCAGCATCGCAAGCAGCGCCAGTTCGCCGGGGCTGCTCAACTGCCCGGCAAGGTCGCGGTAGAGGGTTTCGGCATAGCGGTCATAGCCTGCCTGCTGCAGCCGTTCGATGGCGCTGACCGCCTCGCGGGTGGCAAAATTCCGGCGGTCGGCGGCACTTGGCTGGGGGTAGACGATGTTGAGGGTCTGCCGGCCGACGCGCTCGCCGGCGAGCTGGCCGTAAAAGGTCGTGCCGTAGCTGGCGGCGCGGCTGAAAAAATCCTTGGCATTGCCGGGCCCGCCGACTTCGGCGGCACGGCCGAGCCAGTAATAGGCGCGCGACAGCGACATCGGCCCTTGGGCGAGCTCCGCGATTTGCGCAAAATGCTTGGCGGCGGTGCTCGGGTCGTTGAGGCCGCGCAACGCGTACCAGCCTGCATGGAATTCCGCCTCGGCAGCATTGGCGGGACTTTCGGCGGCATGCGCGGCGACTATTCTGTAGGCGGTCTTCAGGTCGCCCTGGTCGACCAGCTCGCGCGACAGCACCCGGCGTTCGACCCACCAGGCGTCCGGATCGACCAGAGCGTCGCGGTCGCCCGGCGCCTTCAGCACCAGCGCGGCGGCATCGGAAAATTTCTGTTGCTTGCGCAGATATTCGGCTTCGGCAAACAGATAGCCGGCCGCCCGCTGCGCTGCCGGCACCGCCTTCAGCAGCTTGGCCGCGTTCTTGTCGCCTTTGGTGACTGCCGCCCAGGCATCGGCCAATTGCTGGGCGCCGGCGAGACCGGCGACGCGCAGCGCCGAAGCGACCCGATCGGCATAAAACATGCGCTCCATGCGGAAGCGATGGTCGGCGGCCGGGATCAGCGCGCCGAACTCGCGGATGACCGCCGCCTCGTCCCCGGCTTCGAGCTTTTCGGTGCGCCAGAATGGCGACAGCACCGAGCGCGCCGCCTTGGTATTGCCTAGCGCTACATAGGAGCGCGCAAGGATCACCACGCCCTCGAAGGTCAGCGGCTGGCTGCCGTCGAACGCCCGCACCACGACCTGTGGCGCGGGGTTCTCGCGATAGAGCGCGCGCTCGCTGTTCTTGCGCAAGGCGATCGTGCCCGGCCAGTTCGGCAGCATCTTCGCGGCATCGGCGATTTCGCCGCTCGGCACCTGGTCGCCGCCATAGAGCGCAATCGCCCAGGCAAGGATGTGCCGATCGAGCGATTTGGCCGGCAGCGCTTCGCGCACCTGGCGCGCGCGCTGAATGTCGTTTGCCGCAAGCGCATCGAGAGCGCTCTTCAGCGCCGCGACGCTGGCGGATGGCGAAGGGGACTGCTGCAGTGCATCGTTCTGCGGCTCCGTCATCGGGATCGCCGACGTGACCTGCCCATCGACGCTGCCGCCGATCGCCGCGCCAGGGATCAGCACAACGATCGCGCCGAGAAGCGCGAAAAGATGAGGCCGCCTGGTCGGCATGGATTTGGTCATTTCCTATTCTTCGATGCTACCACTGGCACAGATGAACTGCAGCCTATTCGTCTGTGATGAAGGGCCCGTAAAGAAAACCTTATCGAGGTCGTTCGAATTGCAATTGCTGGCGCAATGCTTGCCGCGCAACAATGTCGAGACTATGGTGCGCCGCTTCGCTTTCCGCTAGAAGGCGCGCACGACAAACACCTACAGCGCCGCGGGTCTTCTCAGACGCGCAAAGGACGCTGTAGCAATTTAAATTTGGCGCATAACCCTTTCCGAAATCGACTGCGATTTTCGGGGTCATGCGCTAGTCCCAAGGAGTTGGACGACATGCTAAGAGGCTCGCTGACCGCGCTCGTCACACCGTTCGAAAAGAGCGGCCGTTTCGACGAGAAAGCCTTTCGCGCGTTCATCGCCTGGCAGATCGCCGAAGGCACGACGGGCGTGGTCCCGGTCGGCACCACCGGCGAGTCGCCGACGCTGTCGCATGACGAGCACCGCCAAGTCGTCAAGGTTTGCATCGAGGTCGCCAAGGGCCGGGTTCCGGTCGTCGCCGGCGCCGGCTCCAACAACACCGAAGAGGCGGTCGGCCTAGTCCAGTATGCCGAGAAGGCGGGCGCCGACGCGGCTCTTGTCGTCACGCCCTATTACAACAGACCGACACAGCGCGGCCTCTATGCGCATTTCGCCGCCGTCGCCAAGGCAACCAGCCTGCCGATCATCATCTACAACATTCCGCCGCGCTCGGTGGTCGACATGAGCCCCGAGACGATGGGCCAGTTGGTGCATGACTTCAAGAACATCGTCGGCGTCAAGGATGCCACCGGAAAGGTCGAGCGGGTTTCGGAGCAGCGCGCCACCTGTGGCAAGGATTTCATCCAGCTCTCCGGCGAAGACGCCTCGGCGCTCGGCTTCAACGCGCATGGCGGCGTCGGTTGCATCTCGGTGACGGCAAATGTCGCGCCCAGGCTTTGCGCTGAATTCCAGGAGGCAACGCTTTCCGGCGACAGCGCCAAGGCGCTCGACCTGCAGGACCGTCTGTTGCCGCTGCACAAGGCGATTTTCATGGAGCCCGGCGTTTCCGGCGCGAAATATGCGCTGTCGAAGCTGGGCAAGGTCGAGAACGTGCTGCGCTCGCCGCTAATGACGGTCGAGCCGTCGACCGCCGAGAAGATCGACGCGGCGATGAAGCACGCCGGCTTGATAAACTAAGGATGAGGCGCCACCTCTCCGCATCATGAATCAAGTCAGAAAAGCCGATCCCAACAACAAGACCGTTGCGGAAAACCGCAAGGCGCGGTTTTCCTATGAGGTGCTCGACACGATCGAGGCCGGCCTGGTGCTGACCGGTACGGAAGTGAAATCGCTGCGCCAGGGCCAGGCCAATATCCAGGACAGCTACGCCTCGGTCGAGGGCGGCGAGATCTGGCTGATCAACTCCTATTTGCCGGAGTATCTGCAGGCCAACCGCTTCAACCATGAGCCGCGCCGCCGCCGCAAACTGCTGCTCAACAAGCGCGAGATGGCCAAGCTGGCGCAAAGCGTCGACCGCGAAGGCATGACGCTGGTGCCGCTGAAGATCTACTTCAACGACCAAGGCCGTGCCAAGCTGCTGCTCGCCGTTGGCCGCGGCAAGAAGCTGCACGACAAGCGCGAGACCGAAAAGCAGCGCGACTGGTCGCGCGAGAAGGGCCGGCTGCTGAAGGAGCGAGGGTGAGGAGCGGTCCGCGAAGCGGAGGAAAAGCCAGCGATTTGGCTTTTCGAGCGACGAACGCCCGGAGCCATAGCGGCGGGCAGGGCGGACCAAAAGGGATAGGTCTCGTTTGAAAAACCGGATCGTCTTGTGGGGCGCGGCCGGTCTGCTCGTGGCGGGCCTCGTTTTGGCCGGCGGCTATACCTACTTCCAGACATTTTCTCCGGACCGCGGCAAATATCCGGTCAGGGGCATCGACGTCTCCCATCATCAGCGGCAGATCGACTGGCGCCGTGTTGCCGCCGACGATGTCGCCTTCGCCGTGATCAAGGCGACGGAAGGCGGCGATCATGTCGACGATGCCTTCGCCGCCAATTTGCGCGGGGCCCGCGCCGCCGGTCTTGCCGTCGGTGCCTATCATTTCTTCACCTTCTGCAGACCGGGTGCGGATCAGGCACGCAACTTCATCTCGGTGGTGCCGCACGATCAGCCTTTGCTGCCGCCGGTGGTAGACATCGAGTTCGGCGGCAATTGCCCGCAGCGGCCAACTCCCGAACAGCTGAGCGCCGAACTCTCCGCCTTCCTCGGCCCGGTCGAGGCGGCGTTCGGCAAGACGGCGATCCTCTATGTGACCGACGAGGCGGCGCAAGCCTATGCCGGGCAGCTAGCCAGCCGCCCGCGCTGGCTGCGTTCGCTGGCGCTGCGGCCGGGCCATGACAACTGGATCTACTGGCAGTATCACAACCGGGGCCGCGTCGACGGCATCAGCGGCGACGTCGACCTGAATGTTCTCCAGGGCGGACCTGCGACGCTGGCCGCATTGTTTGCCGCAGCGCCTGAAGCGACAGCGTCGGATTGATGCTATTCCTGTCCACCAAAACACGCTCGATGGCACGAGGACAGAGCGACGAGGCGTTCCCCATCTGGCTATTCATATCGCAGGCGGCGCCGTGCTAAGTACATTTGATGCCGGAGCGCCCTTCATCAACCAATGACAGCAACGCCCCGCCTGCTGCGACGGACGGCGGCGACCCCCGCCTGGCATTTGTCTATGCGGAGGCGGTGCGTGGCCTCCAGCACCAGCAGGGCGTGGTTGAAAGTCTCAATACGCGCGCCGGCAATCTGATCTTCGCAACCGCGTTCGCGAGTTCTCTCCTCGGAGGCAGGGCGCTCCTGGATGGCGTGGGGCCCTGGGACTGGCTGGCGCTGATATTGCTTTTTCTTATCGGGCTGCTGGTCGCGATTATGGTGTGGCCGTACTATAACTATACGTTCCGTTTCGATCCAGAGAAGCTGCTCCAGGACTTCGTCGATCAGCACCCTCCCGCAACCCTGGACGGGATGCACCGAGCGCTTGCGCTGCGCATCAAATCCGACATGGCCAGCAATTGGCGGATCATCCAACGCCTGCGCGTCGCGCTGCAGCTTGCACTGTTTCTGTGATTGCTGGATCTCCTGGCCTGGTTGTTCGCGATCGCCCGAATCTAGGGCTCGTGCCCTGGCGGGCATCGTCCGACTCTATGTCTTCAGAAAAGCTTCTATCTGACTGAAGACGTTGACGAACATCGCTTCCGTCAACACGCCGGTATTGGTGTTGTAGCGCGAGCAATGATAGCTGGAAAACAGCGTGATGCCATTGGCCTGCTGCTGCCCACCATGCCGGAACGGATAGGCGGCAACGCGTTGGCCGAGCGCCCGCACGGTCGACTGGTGCGCGATCGAGCCAAGCGCCAGCACAGCGCGCAGATTTGGAAATCGCGCGATCGTCGGCACCAGGAACGTCCGGCAGGTCGCTATCTCGGCGCCAACCGGCTTGTTGTCCGGCGGCACGCAGCGCACCGCATTGGTAATCGCCGTACCGACAAGCTCCAGCCCGTCATCCGGTCGCGCTTTGAATTCGCCGCGCGCAAAGCCGTGCGCGATCAGCGTGTTGTAGAGCAGGTCGCCGGCAAAATCGCCGGTGAAGGGGCGCCCCGTCCGGTTTGCCCCGCGCAGGCCCGGCGCCAGCCCGACGATCAGCAGACGCACCGCATCCTCGCCTTCCGGCGGCAAAAAGGTCGGCACCGGCGCGTTGAACCAGGACGGCTCGCGCCGCCGCCACTCGGCGATGAAATCGTGCAACCGCGGGCAGAGCGGGCAATCGCGATCGGGTTCGGGGGAGACGACCAGGGGCGCGGTCAAGGTAACGACCGTCAATAGTCTTCCTCGTCGACTTCGGCCGGTTCGGGCCGGCGCACCGGCCGCTCCGACGGATCGCGGCCGACTTCATTCTTGAGCGTCATCAAGTCGATGAAATGATCGGCCTGGCGGCGCAGATCGTCGGAGATCATCGGCGGCTGCGAAGCCATGGTCGAGACGATCGACACCTTGCGCCCGCGCCGCTGCAGCGCCTCGACCAGCGTGCGGAAATCGCCGTCGCCCGAAAAGATGACATAATGGTCGACGACATCGGCAAGCTCGAGCGCATCGACGGTCAGCTCGATATCCATATTACCCTTAATCTTGCGCCGGCCGGTCGAGTCGGTGAATTCCTTGGCCGGTTTGGTCACCACCTTGAAGCCGTTATAGTCGAGCCAATCGATCAGCGGCCGTATCGAGGAGTATTCCTGATCCTCGACCAGCGCGGTGTAGTAATAAGCGCGCAGCAGATAGCCGCGTTTCTGGAAGCTCGCCAGAAGTTTGCGGTAATCGATGTCAAAGCCCAGCGCGCGCGAGGTGGCGTAGAGATTGGCACCGTCGATAAAGAGAGCGATTTTTTCACGAGGATCGAACATGGAAAATGTCCTTTTTCGAAATAAGCGGTCGTCTAAATGCGTGGCGACTATCGGCCGGTCTGATAGTAGACCTGTTGGCCTCCATCGTTCGAGATAACGCCAGTTTTACGGCAATCCAAGGCACCATGCCGCACCGCAAGCAATTGTGATCGGCGCTGTGTCGCCGCAGGCGGCCCGCGTCAGAGCTGCGCACCGCCATAAAAGCTTGTATTTTGGCGGCGTTCGGGTTATGGACCGCGCCTGTTTTCCATAAATCCAGGCATGAAAGGGGCAACTCATGGCCCGCGTAACCGTTGAAGATTGCATCGACAAGGTCGACAACCGCTTCGAGCTGGTGCTCTTGGCCGGCCACCGCGCCCGTCAGATCAGCCAGGGCGCGCAGATCACCGTACCGCGCGACAACGACAAGAACCCGGTCGTTGCGCTCCGCGAAATCGCCGAAGAGACGCTGTCGCCGGACGACCTCAAGGAAGATCTCATCCATTCGCTGCAGAAGCATGTCGAGGTCGATGAGCCGGAAGCCGACGGCGAGGCGATTGCCGACCAGACCGGCAGCGCCGTTGCAGCCACCGATGCCGACGACGCCGAGGACAACGTCACCTTCGATCGCATGACCGAAGAAGACCTGTTGGCCGGCATCGAAGGCCTGGTGCCGCCGGAAAAAAGCGACGATTATTGATCTTAGCGACAACTGCCGACACTTTCGCGTCGGCAGTTTCGTGGCTATCTATGACATGCGCCGTACGCCAGTGCGGCGCATGATTCATTTCAGCATTGCGAGATCCCGCCCATGATGCGTCAGTATGAGCTTGTCGAGCGCGTGCAGCGCTACAAGCCTGACGTCAACGAGGCGCTGCTCAACAAGGCCTATGTTTACGCCATGCAGAAGCATGGCCACCAGAAACGCGCCTCCGGCGACCCGTATTTCTCGCATCCGCTCGAAGTCGCCGCCATCCTCACCGAAATGCACATGGACGAGGCGACGATCGCCGTTGCCTTGCTGCACGACACGATCGAGGACACCACGGCGACCAGGGCCGAGATCGACGAATTGTTCGGCCCGGAAATGGGCAAGCTGGTCGAGGGCCTGACCAAGCTGAAGAAGCTCGACCTCGTCTCGAAGAAGGCCGAGCAGGCGGAGAACCTGCGCAAGCTGTTGCTGGCGATCTCGGAAGACGTGCGCGTGCTTCTGGTCAAGCTCGCCGACCGCCTGCACAATATGCGCACGCTCGACCATGTGCCGGAAGCCAAGCGCCTGCGCATCGCCGAAGAGACGATGGACATCTATGCGCCGCTGGCCGGCCGCATGGGCATGCAAGGCATGCGCGAGGAGCTGGAAGAGATTGCCTTCCGCTTCATCAATCCGGAAGCCTACCGCGCCGTCACCGCACGGCTGGCCGAAATCTTCGAGCGCAACAAGGGCGTGCTGTCGGAGATCGAGAAGGCGCTCTCCGCGCTGTTCGACAAATATTCGATCAAGGCCGAGGTCAAGAGCCGGCAGAAGAAGCCGTGGTCGGTGTTCCGCAAGATGGAAGCCAAGGCGTTGTCCTTCGAGCAGCTGTCCGACATCTTCGGCTTTCGCGTCGTCGTCGATACCGTCGAGGACTGCTACCGGGCGCTCGGCGCCATCCACACCACCTGGTCGATGGTGCCCGGCCGTTTCAAGGACTACATCTCCACGCCGAAGCAGAACGACTACCGCTCGATCCACACTACCATCGTCGGCCCGTCGCGCCAGCGCGTCGAATTGCAGATCCGCACCTATCAAATGAACAAGATCGCCGAATACGGCGTCGCTGCTCATTCGATCTATAAGGATACCGGTGGCAAGATGAATGGTGCCGCCCATGCGATCTCGAAGGAAACCAATGCCTATGCCTGGCTGCGGCGCACCATCGAGCAGCTTGCCGAAGGCGACAATCCCGAGGACTTCCTCGAAAACACCAAGCTGGAACTGTTTCAGGACCAGGTATTCTGCTTCACGCCGAAGGGCATGCTGATCGCGCTGCCGCGCGGCGCCACGCCGATCGACTTTGCCTATGCCGTCCACACCGACGTCGGCGACACTTGCGTCGGCGCCAAGGTCAATGGCCGCATCATGCCGCTGATGACGGAGCTGAAGAACGGCGACGAGGTCGAGATCATCCGCTCGAAGGCGCAGGTCCCGCCGGCGGCGTGGGAATCGGTGGTCGTTACCGGCAAGGCACGCTCGGCCATCCGCCGCGCCACCAAGAACGCCATTCGCAAGCAATATTCGGGTCTCGGTATCCGCATTCTGGAGCGCGCCTTCGAACGCTCTGGCAAGACCTTCACCAAGGAAAGCCTGAAGCCGGTGCTGCACCGGCTGGCGCGCAAGGACATCGAGGATGTGTTGGCCGCGGTCGGCCGAGGCGAAGTTGCCTCCACCGATGTCATGAAGGCGGTGTTTCCCGACTACAAGGACGAGCGGGTCACGCTGGTAGCGCCCAAGCAGCGCGAGGAGGGCTGGTCGAAGATCCGCAACGCCGCCGGCATGCTGTTCCAGATTCCGGGCCGCGCCGCACGCAAGGACAAGAACCAGCCGCGCGACGACGCGGTGCCGATCCGCGGTGTGCGCGGCGATCTGCCGGTGCGCTTCGCGCCGGAGGGGGCAGTGCCAGGCGATCGCATCGTCGGCATCGTGCAGCCGGGAACCGGTATCACCATCTATCCGATCCAGTCGCCGGCGCTGCAGGCCTTTGACGACCAGCCCGAGCGCTGGATCGACGTGCGCTGGGATATTGACGAGCGTACCAAGGAGCGGTTCCCGGCGCGCGTCTCGGTCACCGCCATCAACGCGCCGGGTTCGCTGGCCGACATTGCACAGGTCGTCGCATCCAACGACGCCAATATCCACACTCTGTCGATGGTGCGCACCGCGCCCGATTTCACCGAAATGCTGATCGATCTCGAAGTGTGGGACCTCAAGCACTTGAACCGGCTGCTGTCGCAGCTAAAGGACAATTCGAGCGTCAGTGACGCAAGGCGCGTGAATGGGTGAATAGTGAATAGTGAATAGTGAATAGTGAATAGTGAAGAGGGTGCTCTCACTACCATTCACCATTCACCATTCACCATGGACATGGAGTGAACGATGAACACCGATGAAGTGCTGGGTATTTTTCGCGAGGCCGGCGCCGTGCTCGAAGGGCATTTCATCCTGACGTCGGGCCTGCGCAGCCCGGTCTTTCTGCAGAAAGCGCGTGTTTTCATGCATGCCGACAAGACTGAGCGCTTGTGCAAGGCGCTCGCCGAAAAGATCCGCACTGGCGTGCCCGGCAGGATCGACTACGTCGTCGGCCCGGCGATCGGCGGGCTGATCCCGGCCTATGAGACCTCGCGCCATCTTGGTGCGCCGGCGATCTGGGTCGAGCGGGAAGGGGGCGAATTCAGACTGCGCCGTTTCGAGATCGCCAAGGGATCGCGCGTTGTCATTGTCGAGGACATCGTCACCACCGGCCTGTCGATCCGCGAGACCATCGACTGCCTGCGCGGCCTTGGCGCCGAAGTCGTTGCCGCCGCATGCATCATCGACCGCTCGGCCGGCAAGACTGATGTCGGCGTGCCGCTGATCGCGCTCGCCGAATATGAAGTTCCGGCCTATCCGGCCGACAGGCTGCCGCCCGAGCTCGCCGCCATACCGGCGATCAAGCCGGGCAGCCGCAATATCTAATGCATGTCGCCCAAAAGTGTGCGGCGGTTTTGGGACAACGACATGCATAAAAACAAGTCAAGAGGCGCTGCCGTGATTGCCGGCATCGATCATTTCGTGCTGACAGTTCGTTCGGTGGACGATACCTGCGCCTTCTATCAGCGCGTGCTTGGCTTCAAGCGCCTCGACGAGCCGGACCGACCAACGGCGCTGCTGTTTGGAATGCAGAAGATCAATGTGCATCAGGTCGGGCGTACCTTCGAGCCGAAGGCCAAGGCGCCGACGCCGGGCTCCGGAGATTTCTGCTTGATTGCTGCCCGGCCGCTCGCCGAGATATGTGCCAACCTCGCCGCCAATGGTGTGGTGATAGAGATCGGCCCGGTCGAGCGTGTCGGCGCTCGGGGCGCGATGATGTCGGTCTATTTCCGCGATCCGGACGGCAACCTCGTCGAGGTCAGCGAATATCGATCCTAAGTGACGCTCCTTAAATTCGCCGCGATCATGCCCTGTTCAGAACGGCGATACCCAAGGCTGGCGCGACCGGCCACCGAGCGGATGCCCTCGGCCTCGTTGTTCTTCGGCCAGCGCATCGCTATATCAAAGTCGTAGTTGCTTTTCGGCGACCGCAGAGCGCAGCATAGGCTGTCGCGCCTGGCTGGAAAGGCCGGCGTGAAGCCATCGACGGAACTAGGAACAGGAACAGAGTGCTTTTTCGACGGCGCAAGCCTGATGGTTTTTTCGAGCGGGTGCGTACTTATTTGTGGCCGCGCCGCTCGTTCTCGCGCTCGCTGCGGTATTTCTCCAAACGCATCCTGCGGCTTAGGGCCACGCCGCATGCCGTGGCCGCCGGTGTTGCGGCGGGCGTATTCGCGTCGTTTTTCCCGCTTGGCTTTCACTTCATCATTGCTGCCATCCTGTGCTGGCTGATCGCCGGCAATCTGGTCGCGGCAGCACTCGGCACGGTCTTCGGCAACCCCCTGACCTTTCCACTGCTATGGGCCGCCTCCTGGGAGGTCGGCAAGCTGATCCTGCATGAACACCTGCCGGCGCATGGCCCGCCCGCGCATCTCGGCGACATGCTGCATAATCTTTCCTTTGCGCAATTGTGGGGACCGGTGCTGAAGCCGATGACGATTGGCGCAATACCGCTCGGCCTGGTTTTCGGCCTGCTGTTTTACGGCATCACCCGCTGGGGCATGGTCACTTTCCACGAGCAGCGCCGCAAGCGTCTGGCCGAAAGAGCGGCAAAGGCTGGAAAAACCGGGCCGGAAGTTCCTGCCGAATGATTATCGGTATCGGCAGCGACCTCATCGACATCAGACGCATCGAGAAGTCGCTGGAACGCCATGGCCAACGCTTCATCCAGCGCATCTACACCGAGATCGAACAGGCGCGGTCCGAAAACCGCGCGGCGCGTGCGGCCTCCTACGCCAAGCGTTTCGCTGCCAAGGAAGCTTGCGCCAAGGCATTGGGCACCGGTATGGCGCAGGGTGTGTTCTGGCGCGACATGGGGGTCGTCAACCTGGCCAGCGGCAAGCCGACCATGGCGCTGACCAATGGGGCGGCAGCGCGGCTGGACGAAATTCTGCCTGAAGGGCACCGCGCGGTGATCCACCTCACCATCACCGATGATTTTCCGCTCGCTCAAGCCTTTGTGATCATTGAAGCGTTGCCGGTCGAAGAAGCGCCACATTGATTGCATCTGACCACCGGCATGACGTTGCCCAGCGCGCGCCGAGACTCTATACCATCCAACGCACAATCGAGGACGACATGAGCGTGGCTGAAAAAACCCAGAAGAAATCCGGCGGACTTGGCGAAACCGTCAGCGTCATAGTCCAGGCCCTGCTGCTTGCGCTGGTCATCCGCACGCTCCTGTTCCAGCCGTTCTCGATCCCGTCCGGGTCGATGCGGCCGACTTTGCTCGAAGGCGACTATCTCTTCGTCACCAAGTGGTCCTACGGCTTCTCCCGCTATTCACTGCCGTTCGGGCCGAACATCTTTTCGGGCCGCATCTGGGGCTCAGAGCCGAAGCGCGGCGACGTGGTGGTGTTCAAGTTTCCGCCGGATCCTTCTGTCGATTATATCAAGCGCGTCGTCGGCCTGCCGGGCGACAAGATCCAGGTCAAGGATGGCCAGCTCTTCATCAATGACGTGGGCGTGCCGCGCGTCAAGGTCGGGCAGATCGACAACCGCGACATCACCGAGGAGAACGGGCCGGTCGATGTCTATCGCGAGACGCTGCCGAACGGCGTCAGCTACGACACGCTCGACCTGACGCAGGCTTCGATCGGCGACAATACCAAAGAGTTCAAGGTGCCGCCCGGTCACTATTTCATGATGGGCGACAATCGCGACAACTCGTCGGACAGCCGCTTCACCGTCGGCTTCGTGCCGGACGAGAATTTGGTCGGCCGCGCCAACCTCATTTTCTTCTCGATCGGCGGCAGCGCCAGCCCGCTCGAAATCTGGAAATGGCCGTCACTGATGCGCGCCTCGCGCCTGTTCCATTTCGTCAATTAGGGCCATGGCGGCGACGAAACGGCTGACCGCCGATGCGCTCGCCGAGGCGCTCAGGGAGCGCACCGGCCACAGTTTTGGCGACCATCAGCGTCTGCAGCGGGCGCTGACCCATGCCAGCGCTCGCGGCAGTCACGCCGGCATCGACTACGAACGTTTCGAATTCCTGGGCGACCGCGTTCTCGGCCTTGTCGTTGCCGATATGCTGCTGGCGGCATTTCCCGACGCCGCCGAGGGTGAGCTGTCGCTGAGATTGAACGCTCTGGTCAACGCTGAAGCCCTGGCGGAAATTGCCGAGGAGATCGGCCTGCCGGAACTTATTCGCGCCGGTTCGGACGTACGCGGCCTCGACGGGCGCAAGCGCGTCAATCTGCGCGCCGATGCATTGGAATCGCTGATCGCCGTGCTCTATCTCGACGGAGGGTTGGAAGCGGCCCGTGCCTTCATCCACAAATACTGGCAGCCGCGCTCGCAAGCCATTGACGCCGCCCGTCGCGATGCGAAAACCGAACTCCAGGAATGGGCGCATCAGGCGGCAGGCGCAGTGCCGGTTTACATAATCGACAGCCGCGAGGGACCGGACCACGATCCGCTGTTCACCGTCAGTGTCAAGGTCGGCGCCTATCCGCCGGCGACCGGCAGCGGGCGCTCCAAGCGCGAGGCGGAGCAGGCTGCAGCCGCGGCACTTCTGCAGCGGGAAGGCGTCTGGCTCGATCAAGGGAGTGCCGCATGACCGCCACCGAAGCTCCGGCAACAGAAGCTCCCGCTACCCGCTCCGGCTTCGTCACGCTGATCGGCGCGCCCAATGCGGGGAAATCGACGCTGGTCAACCAATTGGTCGGCGCCAAGGTGTCGATCGTGACGCACAAGGTGCAGACCACGCGCGCTATCGTGCGCGGCATTGCCACCCACAACAACGCGCAGATCGTCTTCGTCGACACGCCGGGCATATTCAAGCCGAAGCGCCGGCTGGACACCGCGATGGTGACCACAGCGTGGGGCGGTGCCAAGGACGCCGATATCGTGCTGCTCTTGATCGATGCCGAGCGCGGCATCCGGGGCGATGCCGACGCCATCCTCGAGCGGCTGAAGGATGTTCGGCAGCCGATGGTGTTGATCCTCAACAAGGTCGATCGGGTGAAGCACGAGACGTTGCTGGCATTGTCGGCGGCAGCCAACGAAAGGGTGCCGTTCAAGCGCACCTTCATGGTTTCGGCGCTGACCGGGTCCGGCTGCAAGGACCTGCTCGACTGTCTAGCCGAGACCCTGCCGGCCGGACCCTGGTACTACCCGGAAGACCAGATCTCCGACCTGCCGATGCGCCAGCTCGCCGCCGAGATCACCCGCGAAAAGCTCTATCTCAGGCTGCATCAGGAACTGCCCTATTCCTCCCATGTCGAGACGGAGAAATGGGAAGAGAAGAAGGACGGCTCGGTGCGCATCGACCAGACCATCTATGTCGAGCGCGACAGCCAGAAGAAAATCGTGCTCGGCCATAAGGGCGAGACGATCCGCGCCATCGGCCAGGCGGCACGCATGGAAATAGCAGGCATACTCGAACAGAAGGTGCACCTCTTCCTGTTCGTCAAGGTGCGTGAGAACTGGGGTGACGATCCCGAGCGCTACCGCGAAATGGGGCTCGAATTTCCGCACTGAGCCTGTTTGGGCGATCCGCAGAGCGGCCTGTTGGCCGCCTCAGGATTCTGAGAGGTCGCCGGGGTGCCCGATCGGTCGACTTGCATCTTGAACAGCCGCCGAATCAATCCGGGAGGCCATGCGCCGACCACGTTGGTCGAGCCGTTTCTTATTGGCACCGGCGCGGCCCGAAATCCTGAGCGGGTTCTGAGAAATTTCCGATATTTCATGCAGAACCGGCCAGTTAGACCGGTTCGAGCACCTGCCGACACTGCGATCGTCCATGGTTCCCGTTCGTCGTCTCTCCGTCACACACTCTGCCTATAGGCTGTGCGAAAGACCCGCTTCCGAGCAAACCGGAACCGGCGGGCAAGCAGCCAGATCAGGACATGACAGGGACTTGGAATCGCATCGACCGCATCCGTCAGACCGAGTTTGCAAACGCCGTCGCTGTTGAGATCGAGCGCGTGCTGGCGCGGCAAGGCAACGTGACGAACAGCGATGCGGTCGTTGCAGCGGGCAGGGTCGCCGGCGCCGTTGCCGCCGCCGTCGCTTTGCTTGCGCCGACCGACATCAGTGCGATCGACACCATGCAGGAAAGATTACCCGGCATGGCGTCGCGTTTCGTGCGGATATTGGCAGACGAAGCGGCGGAACGCCGTGCCCGGACGCATCTGTCGACGGCGCACGAAGGCCAAGGGGCAGACATCCAACGCCTGGCCGGAACGGGCGACCTCGACTCGATGCGGCTCGAGGAGTGGGCCGGTCGGGTCGCCGGGTCGACGTTCCTGCAGCAAAATCTCGGCATATCGCGCTCGACCCTGCATCGCTGGCAGCGGAGCGGCACGGTCGTTGCGTTGCGCACCGGTGGCCGCAAACATGTATTTCCTTTGGCGCAGTTCATCGACGGCAGGCCGGCGCCGGGTATCAAGGAAGTGTTATCCGCGATGCCCGATCCACGGCATGCCTGGTCGTGGCTGATCGGCCCCGCGCCCGGCCTCGCCGGACGTATTCCCATTGAAATGCTCAAACGGGATCTGGTGGCGGAAGTCTTTCTTGCCGCACAGAACGCAGCGATGGCGAAGTCGGCTTGATCTCGCTGCCAACGTTAGAAGTCTATTCCAAAAAAAAGAACACGTAGAAGGAATGCATGTCGGGTGCCGATCGGTTTGCCGGCTGATGGCATAAGTATATTTTTGTACAATTGTGACAGTGTCTCGTTTGTTCCGATGGGCAAATGTGAAGCAAATATGAAGTGATATTTGTGCAACATGGATTTATTCTGTTATGCAAACATTGATTATTTTTGGAATGTCATTGAGACTGGAATGCGGATGAGTATGTTCGCCGCCTGAAGAGGGGGTGCGGTGCGCGCCTTTTTCGACGTGGGTGAGGCGTTCAGCCGTTCAACCCATGAATCCAAAGCCATTTTTAACTTTGACTGGAGAGGTCAGAAAATGAATATCAAGAGCCTTCTTCTCGGCTCAGCCGCGGCATTCGTCGCGGTCTCCGGTGCGCGCGCCGCCGACGCTGTTGTGGTCGCCGAGCCGGAACCCGCCGAATACGTCAAGATTTGCGACGTCTACGGCGCCGGCTACTTCTACATTCCCGGCACCGAGACCTGCCTGCGCATTGGCGGCTATGTCCGCTATGACGCCAGCTTCGGCGACGCCGGCCGCGTTTTCGATGGCGCGACGACACACGACCTTTTGGACGGTGACGAGCAGCAGACCTGGAACAAGAATGCCCGCTTCGATTTGAAGACGTGGACCGGCCAGGAAACTGAGCTCGGCACGTTGAAGACCTATACCGAGACCCGTTTCAACTTCGGCAATACCAAACGCACCGTGAGCGGTGTTGATTTCAGCGTGCAGGACAACAAGGCGGTTACCCTGAACTTCGCCTGGATCCAGCTTGGAGGTTTGCGCGTCGGTAAGGATGAAACTGTCTATGATTCGTTCATCGGTTACGCCGGCAGCGTCGTCCAGGACACTATCATTCCTTACGGCACCAAGGACACCAACCTGATCAGTTACTATTTCGACGGCGGCAATGGCTTTACGGCAGTCGCCTCGGTCGAAACGGGCTCCGGCGCTGACCAGTCGATCGACAGCTACGTTCCGTTTGTCGTCGGCGGCGTGAAATACAAGGGCGACTGGGGTGCGATCACTGCGGTCGGCGCCTATAACAGCACGTCGGAAGAATGGGCCGGCAAAGCTCGCCTCGACGTCAAGCCGATTACTGAGCTGACCCTGTTCGTGATGGCGGGCTACGGCAGCGACGACAACGTCGCGAAGAACTTCTACAAGCCGTGGACTGGCAACCTTGCCGTCTGGGGCGGCGGCAGCTACGCCGTCAACAAGAAGACCTCTTTGAACACCCAGGTCTCCTATACCGACGACCAAGACTTCGCCGTTGCGGCCAACGTCGCCTACACCATCGTTCCTGGTTACACGATCACCGCCGAAGTCGATTATTACGACAATTTCGATGCCGACGATGCCGACGCGATCGGCGGCATCTTCCGCTTCCAGCGCTCGTTCTGATCAAACGACGATCTCGCAAAAAACGGCCCGTAGCGATACGCTACGGGCCGTTTTGGTTTGGCGGCGGATACGTCGCTCACCTTGATTTCGCCATCCAACCGGTGACAAGCTCTCGTCATGGAATGGCGCGACGAGGGAATCATTCTCGGCACCCGCAAGCATGGCGAAACCAGCGCCATTCTCGAGGTGATGACGCGCGCGCATGGCCGCCATCTCGGTCTCGTGCGCGGCGGCCGTTCGCGCAAACAGCAGCCTGTCTTGCAGCCCGGCAATCGCGTCGACTTGTTGTGGCGGGCGCGGCTCGACGAGCATCTCGGCACCTTCCAGGTCGAGGCTATCGAGATGAACGCCGCCCGGCTGATGGACAGCGCCGTTGCCGTCTATGGCCTGCAGACGATGGCCGCGCATTTGCGTCTTTTGCCCGAGCGTGACGCCCATGGCGGCCTTTACGAGACGCTTGCGGTGATGATCGCTCATCTCGACGATGCCGATGCCGCCGGCGAGCTGGTGGCCCGCTTCGAGCTGCTGGTACTCGACGAACTCGGTTTCGGCCTCGATCTCAGCCAGTGTGCGGCGACCGGCACCAGGCAGGACCTTGCCTATGTCTCGCCGAAATCCGGCCGCGCCGTGTCGCGGGCGGCGGGCGCGCCGTGGCGCGACAAGATGCTGGCGCTGCCTGCCTTCCTGCAGCGCGGCTCCGGGCTGCGCGCCGATCCGGCGGCGATCGAGGACGCCTTCCGGCTGACCGGCTTCTTTTTGACCCGCCATGTCTACGAACCGCGCGGCATCGAGCCTCCTGGCGCCCGCGCCGGGTTTCTCGCCGCCTTGCGCAGGCATCATTCACCCGGCCGTGAATCCGGCAAGGCAAGCGCCGGGGAAGCCGCCACCGGGGAAACCACCAGATGAGCGAAGTTGAACCTGATCCCGAAAACGTTTCGCCGCTCGGCCTTGGCACCATTTCGCAGGTCGGCGAGGCCATGCGACGGCCGAGTTCAAAGCGAATTTGACGCGGCCGATCACGCCAAGGACGGGCGAGGTGGTGTGCGAGGGCAAAGTAGTGCACAAGGGCAAAGTAGTGCACAAGGGCAAAGTAGTGCACAAGGGCAAAGTAGTGCACAAGGGCCGCACGCTGACGGTTTCGGAAGCGGCGCTGAACGACGCCAACGGCAAGCTGCTGGCTTTCGGCACCGAAACATGCTCGATCTTTCCGGCCAATCTGGCGGCACGTTGAATGGACCGGCCGTTTGGCCGCCGCATTTGAATGTCACTGAACATTGAATGTCAGTGACAACTGGCTTGGTTTGGGGGAACCGCCATGTTTGAAAGCCTGATTGGCCTCGTCGCCATCATCGCGCTGTTCGTCATCATTTCACGCCAGCAGAGCCGCATCGGCCTGATCGAGCGCGAGCTTGGCGCCTTGCGCAGCCTTGTGCTTTCGGGCACGCCCGCGCTGCCGCCGCAAGCCAAGGAACCGGCTGCAAACGACAGCAAACCGGCGGATGCCGCAATCCCGCTTGCGGTCACAGCCGACATGGCCGTATCGCCACGGCCCGCAGCGGTCATGTCAGCTACAGAGGCCGATGCCGATACAACGGCGCCGTCCGCGCCGGAGTCGGCGCAACCGGCGGCAGCGGCGAAGGCAGCTCGCCAGTCCGACGTCGAAACGGCGCTCGGTACCCGCTGGGCGGTCTGGGTCGGCGGCATCGCGCTGGCGCTGGGTGGCTTGTTTCTGATCCGCTACACCATCGAGGCCGGCATTTTCGGGCCACGCGTGCGGCTTGTCATGGCGGCGGCACTCGGGCTGGTGCTGGTCGCCGGCGGCGAGTTCATCCGGCGCACCGGCTTCAGGGTGCCGGTGCAAGGTGCTGCCGGTGCCTATATCCCGGCGATCCTGACGGCGGCCGGCGCTTTCATCCTGTTCGGTACCGTCTACGCCGCATACAGCATTTACGGCTTCATCGGCCCGACGCTCGCTTTCACGCTGCTCGGCGCCATCGGGGTGGCGACGATCGCGGCAAGCCTGGTCCACGGTCAGGCGCTGGCCGGCGTCGGCCTGCTCGGTGCCATGGTGACGCCGCTGCTGGTCGCCTCGCAGGCGCCCAATCCGTGGGCGCTGTTCGGCTATCTGGCGATCGTGCTCGCCGCCACCTGCGTCATTGCTCGCATCCGCGACTGGAGGCTTTTGACGGCCGCAGCCTTCGTCGCCACGGGCGTCTGGACCATCTTCTATATGACCGACGCGCCGGGGGCGAACCTTGCCGTCATCCTCTTTATCGACGGAGTGACACTGGCCGTGCTCGCCTTCGTCTGGCTTGGCCGCCGCGACGATGCGGGCGCCGGCAGCGGCTTCGACTGGCCGTCGATCGCGCCGGGCTTCTTCGTCGGCCTTTCGGCGCTGGCCCTGTTTGTCGATCCGGCCTTCGTCGCCATCCGCGGTGCATTGCCGGGGGCCGCCCTTGTCGCAGCCCTGGTGGCGGTGGCGCTCTACCGGCCGCGGGCGCTTGCACTGCTGCACGCCGCCGGGCTGGCGACGGTACTGGTCTATCTCGGCATCATTCCGCCGACCACGATCGCTTCAGATTTTTCGGGTGGCGCTCTCGGCGTCGACGGCATGCCGGTCGTGGCGTCCGATGCCTTGATGTTCAGGGTCGGCATCGCTCTCGGCCTGGTCTTCATCGGCGCCGGCTTTTGGGCGGCGCGCCGTTTTGCGGCCTCTGGCTGGCTGCGCGCCGCCGCATGGGCGGCCTGGAGCGCTGTCGCGCCACTGGTCATCCTGCTGGCGCTCTGGTCTACCTTCGGCAATCTCGACCGAGACCTTGCTTATGCGGCGGTCGCAGCCGTTTTGGTCGGAGTCTTCGTCGCCGGCGGCGAGTGGATAGCGCGCGGCGAAGCGCCGCCGCTAACCGGCGGCGCTGCTGTCTCCTTTGCGCTCGGCGGGGCGGCGATTGCCGGCCTGCTGATGCTGCACATGGCCTTTGGTTCCGGCTGGACAACCATCCTGCTCGGAGCAGCCGCCGCCGTGCCGGCGCTGGCGACGCGCTGGCGTAGCTATCCGGTGCTTGGCTGGATTTCCGTTGGTGCGGTGATTGCAGTGCTTGGTCGCGCTGCCTTCGACCCGACCATCGTCGGTGCCGAGTTCCTGTCGAAGACGCCGGTGTTCAACTGGCTGCTGCTTGGATATGGCGTGCCGGCGCTCGCTTTCGGTTTTGCCGCCTGGCAGCTTGCCCGAACCACCAACGGCCGACCGCGCCTCGCAATGGAGGCCGGCGCCGCGCTGTTTGCCCTGCTCACCGTCGCCATGCTGGTGCGCCATGCCATGCATGGCGGCGTCATCGATACGGCTGCTGCGACGCTTGCCGAACAGGCGATCTACACGCTGATCGCCATCGGTGCCGGTGCCATCCTGGTCGCCATCGACATGCGCTCGCCAAGTTCGGTGCTGCGCTACGGCTCGATTGCAGCGGGCGTGGTCTCGGTCGCGTTCATCGTCCTCCAGCATTTTCTGGCGCTGAATCCGCTGCTGACGGATGAATCGACCGGCAGCATTCCGGTGTTCAATCTTCTGTT
This sequence comes from Mesorhizobium sp. M0768, assembly GCF_040320195.1. Classification (NCBI taxonomy): domain Bacteria; kingdom Pseudomonadati; phylum Pseudomonadota; class Alphaproteobacteria; order Hyphomicrobiales; family Phyllobacteriaceae; genus Mesorhizobium; species Mesorhizobium sp. M0768. Next base: position 21,756 of record NZ_JAMYPD010000012.1, read on the forward strand.
CCTCGCCTACCTCTTGCCGGCGGTTGCGGCCGGCGCACTGGCGCTCTATGCCCGCGACAAACGACCGAAATGGTATGCAGCGATGCTGGCGATGGTGGCGGCGGTGCTCGGCTTCGCCTATGCCACGCTGTCGGTCAGGCGCCTGTTCAAGGGCGAGTTCATCGGGCTGTGGAGCGGTCTCGGCCAGCTCGAGACCTATACTTATTCGGCACTGTGGCTGGTCATCGGCGTGGTGCTGCTCACCGCAGGTGTATGGCTGAAGTCGCAGGTGCTGCGCATAGCGTCGGCGGCGCTGATCTCGATCGCCGTGCTCAAAGTCTTCATCTTCGACATGTCGGAACTGGAAGGCGTGTTGCGGGCGCTGTCCTTCATCGGCCTCGGCGCGGTGCTCATCGGCATCGGCCTGTTCTATCAGCGGCTGCTGACAAGGGCGGCGAAAGCAAAGCTCGAGACGAGCAATAGCTGACGATTTCAATTTGGCCGGGAATAAACCTGCCACTGGCAGCGTTATTCATTTGCTTGGGTGACCGGGGCGGCGGACCGCTTCGCGCTGGCCGCTTGCGCCGCGCTGCAAAGGCGCGTTCAATCATCACGGACAGGGGCCCTCCAGAACCAGCGGTCATGGACGAAAAGAAGGCAGCAATCCTTGGTGAAATACCGCGTCTGCGTCGCTATGCACGCTCGCTGTTGCGCGACCGCGATTCCGCTGACGATCTCGTCCAGGATTGTCTCGAGCGGGCACTTGTGCGGCTCGACAATTGGCAGACAGGAGAAAGCCCCAGGAGGTGGCTGTTTACGATCATGCATCATTTGTTCATCGACCAGATGCGCAAGGTGAACCGGCGCGGCGAGGCAGCGATGCTGCCGCTCGAGGCGAGCGAGGCGCAGGCAGCACCCGCCGAGCAGGTCGAGAGCATCGCCTCGCGCGAGATCGTCGACGCGCTGCAGGCGATCAGCCCTGACCGGCGCGCGGCACTTGTGATGGTCGCCATCGAAGGGTTTTCCTACGCCGAAGCCGCCAACATCCTTGGGGTTCCCGCCGGCACCTTGATGTCGCGCATCGCGCGCGGGCGCGAGGAACTGCGCGCGCTGCTTGATGATACCGCGCGCCGCCGGTCGATAAGGATCGTCGAGAAATGAGCCGACGCGATTTCTCCGAACGCGACATCCACATGGCTCTCGATGGCGAGTTGCCGGGCGATGAGCGGACGGCCTATGAGGCATGGCTCGAGGCCAATGCCGAGATGAAGGCCAGGAGCGCACGCTACGCCGCCGACCGGGCAGCGTTGCGCGCAGCCTTTAACGGCGTGCTGGACGAGCCCGTCCCGGTGCGGCTGACCAAGGTGGTGCTTGGCGAGGCGCCGGTGGTCAGAGTGTCGCCATCGCGCTCGCGTTGGTGGCTTGCGGCCGCCGCTGCCGCCATCCTGGTGATTGGCGGCGCTGGCGGCTACCTTGCCGGCATCGGCCGCCTCGGCCTGGAAAACACGGCCGAAGACCAGCTTGCCGAAGAGGCGATCGCCGCCCATGTCATCTATGCCGCCGAAAAGCGGCATGCGGTGGAAGTGCCGGCAAGCGATAAGGATCATTTGCAGAGCTGGTTGTCGAACCAGGTGGGTTTGAAGCTCGTCGCACCGGATCTGGCGGCGCAAGGTTTCCAACTGGTCGGTGGCCGGCTGCTGCCTGCCGGCCAGGGCAAGGCCGCGATGCTGCTTTACGAGGACGACAAGGGCGAGCGCATTTCGCTCTTCGTCATCGCCGAATCGGCAGCCAAGGCCAAGGGCACTTATGGGGAAGAAGATGGTCCTGAGGCCGTCTACTGGCTGGACAAGGGTTATGGCTGCGCCGTCGTCGGATCGCTGCCGCGCGAGCAGCTGGCCGCAGTGGCCAAGAGCGCCTATGGCCAGCTTCTGGCGGGCTTGAAAAGCTGAGCAGGATCTCGTTTTTCCGGAGCCGCGCCGATGCCGAAACACGAAGGTCGTTTCAAAGCCTTTGCGCGACCTGCCTGCCTTGAAAACTGTCACAATTCGGCCCTAATCGAGGTGCGATAGCGCTTGCTGAATGCTGGCACTTCGGCTGGTGTGACCGATGTTTAGACTAGGGCAGTTTCCACAACCCAATCGAGGTTTTCTGAGCCCGCATGCCTGCCGAGATTCGCAAGGCCCGCGCGTCCGACGTCGATGACCTCGCCGCCATCGAAAAAGCTGTTTTCTCGAGCGACCGCATTTCTCGCCGCTCTTTTCGCCAACTGATCGAACGCGACACCGCCGAACTGCTGGTTGGGGAGAACGATGGCCACGTCGCCGGCTATGCGGTCGTGCTGTTTCGCAAGGGCAGCGGCGTCGCGCGGCTTTATTCGATCGCCGTCGGTCCATTTTTCGGCGGCCGCGGCGTTGGCCGCCTGCTGCTGGAACAGGCTGAAGCCGCCGCTTTCGAGCATGGCCGCATGATGCTTCGTTTGGAAGTCCGCGAGGACAACCCGCGCGCCATCCAGATCTACGAGCAGAGCGGCTACCGCAAGATCGGTCGTGAACCGGACTACTACGAGGATGGCGCCACTGCGCTGCGCTATGAAAAGACCTTGCGCGGCGACATTCCGGTCGCCACCGAAGTGCCGTTTTATCAGCAGACTTGCGAATTCACCTGCGGACCATGCTGCCTGATGATGGCGATGGCTAACTTCGACCCCGGATTCGTGCCGGATCCGGTTATGGAAATCAGGCTGTGGCGTGAGGCGACGACCGTTTTCATGATGTCGGGGCCGGGCGGCTGCGAACCGTTCGGGCTGGCCGTCGCCGGCTATGAGAGCGGGCTTGCTGCTGAGATCTATGTCTCCTTCTACGGCGCGCTGTTCCTGCAGTCGGTGCGCAGCGAGGACAAGCGCCGGGTGATGGAGCTGGCGCAGGTCGACTTTCGCCGCCGCGCGGAACTTTACGGCATCCCGGTGAATTACCGTTCATTCGGGCTTGACGACATTCGCACCGCGATCGCAGAGGGAAAACTGGTACTGGTCCTGATCAGCGGCTTCCTGATGTTCGGCAAGAAGGTTCCGCACTGGGTATTGGCCATCGGTGACGACGGCGATCATATCCTGATCCACGACCCCTGGGTCGAGGACGAGCGGCAGGAGACGATCCTCGATGCTGCCAATATTCCCGTGCCTTACGGCATCTTCATGAACATGGCGCAATTCGGCCGCGACGGATTGCGCGCCGCCATCACTCTCGGAAAGCGCGACAGCCAATGACCTGGGTCATCCTTACCGGCCGGCAGAACGATCTCGACCAAGTGGCGACGCCGCACAAGATCATCACCAATCGCGACTACCTTGCCCATCCGGCACTCTTTCGCGGTCAGCGGCCGAAGGTAATCAACCTGTCGAACAATTACGGCTACCAGAGCCGCGGCTATTACGCGTCGCTGCTTGCCGGTTCGCGCGGCCATAAGGTCATCCCGACGGTCGAAACGATGATCGACCTGTCGGAGCGCAAGCTCTATGAGCACGCGTTGCCGGAACTCGAACTCGCACTCAACAAGTGCCGCAAGGACCTGGGTGGCGCTTTTCCGCAGAAGGTCTGCATCTTCTTCGGCATCGGACCATCCAGGATCTGGGACCGCTTCGCAAAACTTCTGTTCGACTGGTTCCGTGCCCCGGCGCTCGAGCTCCACATCAGGGACAGCGCCGAATGGGCCTCGATCCGCAAGATTGGCTTCCATCCCCTGGCCAGGATGACCGAGGACGAGGAAACGCACTTTCTCCAGTGCCTGGAGACCTACACCAACCGCGAGTGGCGCGACACCAAGGGCCGCACGCCGGCGCGCTACACTTTCGCAACGCTGGTCGATCCGCATGAGGAACTGCCGCCGTCAGAGATTTCGTCGCTGCGCCACTGGGCCAAGATCGCTGAAAAGATGGGCGTCGAAATCGAGCCGATCACCAAGCGGGATCTGGCCAAGCTCGCCAACTACGACGCGCTGTTCATCCGCGAGACCACTTCGATCTCCAACCACACCTACCGCTTTGCCCGCCGCGCCCAGCAGGAAGGCATGCCGGTCATCGACGATCCGCTGTCGATGATCCGCTGCACCAACAAGGTCTATCTCAACGAGCTGATGACCTACAACAAGGTACCGGTGCCGCCGACGGTGATGATTGCCGGCACCTCGGACCTGGAAGTTGCGGCACAGACGCTGGGCTTCCCGCTGGTGCTGAAGATCCCAGACTCCTCGTTTTCGCGCGGCGTCAAGAAATGCGGCACCTTCGAAGAGTTGAAGACGCTCGCAACCGAATGGCTGGAGGATTCCGACCTCCTGATCGCGCAAAAATTCATTCCGACGGAATATGACTGGCGCGTCGGTGTCCTCGGCGGCCAGCCCTTGTTCGCCGTCCATTATCTGATGGCCAAGAAACATTGGCAGATCGTCAATCATAAGGCCAACGGCAAGCCCGACCAGGGCGGCATCAAGACCTTCACCCTGAAGGAAGCACCGGCCCACGTCGTCGAGACGGCGGTGAGCGCGGCGCGCTGCATTGGCGACGGCCTCTACGGCGTCGACCTCAAGGAAACCAGGGACGGCGTCTTCGTCATCGAGGTCAACGACAACCCCAACCTCGACCACGGCTGGGAAGACTCCGGCGAAAAAGACGAGGTCTGGGTGCGGCTGACGCAGTGGTTCCTGGAGCGGCTCGACCGGCCGGGGCGATAATATCCGAACTGAGGGGAAAAAGATGCTGTTCTTCGTAACCGAGGATTTTCGCGGCTGCGACCGCAAGGAGATCTACCGCCGTTTCCGCGACCAGGGCCGCCTGAAGCCGGACGCGCTTCTCGTGCACCACAGCTGGATCGCAGCGGATATGAGCCGCTGCTTCCTGCTTGTGGAGGCCGATGACGTCACGCTCCTGCAGCGGTGGGTCATCGAATGGGCGGATCTGGTCGAATTCGAGATCGTTCCCGTGGCGACGAACAAGGATATGGTGGAGGCATTGAGCGGACATCTCTGACCCGTTGGGAACCTCCTGGTTCGCCACACCTGAATGCCGCCTTCTCCTATCAAGGAATTAACACGCGGATCGAGCGTCATCTCAAGGAGATCTAAGCCGGTTGCCCGCGCTTCCGCGAGACTGTCGCACTTAGCCGGACTGCCGGATCGTCGCGCTCGACTTCAGCAGCCGATTAATGTCCGACGCCTTTGACGGCACCCCGATCAAATAGCCCTGGGCCTCGACACAACCCTCCTTTTGCAGGAATTCAAGCTGCGCTTCGGTCTCGACACCTTCGGCGGTGACGGTGATGCCCAGCTGTGCGCCAAGCCCGATGATGGTGCGCACGATCGCCGCGGTATCGCGACTGTCGATGTCACGGGTGAAAGAGCGATCGATCTTGATCTTGTCGACGGGAAAGCGCCTGAGGTAGCCCAGCGACGAATAGCCGGTGCCGAAATCGTCCAGCGCGATGCGGACGCCCAGATCGCGTAGCTGCCTGAGTGTCTTGAGCACCAGATCGCTCTCGTCCATCAGCACCGTTTCGGTGATTTCCAGTTCAAGCCGGTTGGCCGGCACGCCCGAGAACGCCAGTGCCGAGATAACGCTGCGGGCAAAGGTACCGCTTTTGATCTGCACGGCGGAGACATTGACTGCGATGCGCCAAGCCGCCCAGCCTGCCGCGGTCGTGCAGGCTTTTCGCAGCGCGCATTCTCCAAGCGGCACGATCAGCCCGGTCTCCTCGGCGGCCGGAATGAAGTCGTCCGGCCGTACCAGGCCGCGCACCGGCGAACGCCAGCGCATCAAGGCTTCGGCACCGACGATTTCGCCGGAGGCGATGTTCATGATCGGCTGGAAATCCAGCTCGAATTCCCGGCGCGACAGCGCTGCCCTGAGATCGATTTCGAGCGCCCGGCGTGCCCGCACCATCGCGTCCATGGCTGGTTCGAAGAAGCGGTACAGGTTGCGCCCTTCGCTCTTTGCCCGATAGAGCGCCATATCGGCATTTTTCAGCAAAGTGTCGGCGTCCTTGCCGTCATTCGGAAACAGCGCGATGCCGAGACTGATGCCGACACGCATGTCGTGTCTTTTGTCGCGAAACGGCTTTCCGATGATCTCGACGATGCGTTTGGCCAGCTTTTCCGCGTCGCCCGGGCTTTTGAGATTGAACTGGATGATAACGAATTCGTCGCCGCCGAAGCGGGCGACAACGTCCGTCTCATTGCGCAGGCACCGTTGCAGCCGTTCGGCCACGCATTTCAGCAGCCAGTCGCCGGCGGGGTGGCCCCAGCTGTCGTTGACCGCCTTGAAGTGATCGAGGTCGAGCGAGAATATCGCCAGCGATCCGTCTCTCGTCTCACTCAGGGCTTGGTCGAGCCGTTCGCGAAGCATCGAGCGATTGGGCAGGTTGGTCAGTGTGTCGTGGTGCGCAAGATGGGTCATGCGCTCTTCCACGCGCCTGCGCTCGGTGACGTCGTCGAACGTCGCGACCCAGCCGCCGCCGCTCATCGGCCGCCGCGCAACCAGCAGCGTCCTGCCGTCAGCGAGATGGCGATGCGTTACGTGTGTTTTCCCCGCCCGCAGGCAGGCTTCGATTTGCGAGATTTCGCTGTCGGGGTCGAGCTTTGTATAAATGCCCAGTTCCAGCAGCCGCTTGAACGCATCATGGTGACTCATGCCAAGCGGGAAGTCGGCCGGTCTGACATGATAAAGTTCCAGGAAACGTTCGTTGCGCACGATCAGCTTGCCATCCGCATCGTACATCAAAAGGCCTTGCGACATGTTGGCAAGTGCCGCGTCGAAACGGCGGTGCTGCTCCTTCAACTCCTGCTCGGCGCGCCGTTGCTCGGTGATGTCCTCGTAGATCGATACCCAACCGCCTGACGCCAGCGGCCGGTGCGAAATGTTGACGATACGCCCGTCTGCAAGCGTTTCCTCATAGGTGGAAGGTTTTGCCTGGTCGATATAGGGCTTGCGGATAGCATAGAGTTGCTCAGCGCTTTGCGAGGCGATGCCGATATCCACGCTGTGCTGGAGGATGTCGAAAAACCGGATGCCGGGGCGCACCACTTCGGCGTCGAGGCGAAAGATACTGATGTAGTTCCCGTTGCAGATGATCATCCGTTCATCGGCATCGAACATGCACAGGCCATGCGACATGTTCTCGACCGCTGCCGAAAAACGCTCGTTCTGTTCGCGCAGCTCGTCTTCAATAGGTTGCGGCTGACCAACGCCTTTGGCCCTCCGTCGGCGGACGGACGAACCAGCCTTGATACCGGCAACGGGCATGAGGCAAGCCTATGGACCATGGTTAACCATGGCACTGTTGTCCCTGCCGGTTAATTTACCGTTTTCAGCCGGCTGGAACGGCAGTCTGGCGTCGCGACTTTTCGATCGCCGCAAAGCGTTTGAGAAAGGCATTCTGCGCCCAAGTCACCGAGCGCGGCGTGACGTCGAAGCGCTCGGCGTTGAAGCCGCGCGGCCTGCCGAAGAACTCCGTCGCCTCTGCCGTCGAAAAACCCGCAAGCAGCGTTGCTTCGAAATAAGCGGCGATCTGATCCGCTCGCTTGATCTCCTTGCGCAGTCCCGCGTCGAGTTCGGCCGGCAGTGAAAAGCGCAGATGGATGGCGCGCTGCAGCCTGATCTCGCAATCCCTGTAGCTGCCGCCCATCACGGATTTGAACGGCGAGATCATGTCGCCGATGACATATTCCGGCGCGTCGTGCAGCAGCGCCGCCAACCGCGCGTCGGCGTCGGCATCCGGCATCAGCTCGCCGACAAGCGTTTCGACCAGCAGCGAATGCTGGGCGACAGAAAAGGCGTGCTCGCCTCTGGTCTGGCCGTTCCAGCGTGCGACGCGGGCAAGGCCATGGGCAATATCGGAGATCTCGATGTCGAGCGGGGAGGGATCGAGCAGATCGAGCCGTCGGCCGGACAGCATGCGCTGCCAGGCGCGCGGCGGCGCCCCGGCGCGATCGGCAGCCATCAGGCATCCTCCGCGCCGATGGCTTCCTGCGGAAAGCTGAATTTCGCCCAGGACGGGATAGCGAGCGACACGGCGACATCCTCCGCCAGGATCGGCAGGCCGGCGTCGAGCGCTGCCTTGACCCGGTCGATGCGGGCAATGGCAAGGCCTGTCCTGGCCGCGGTCGAGCCAAGCGTGCCGACCGGTCGCCCCTCCACGGTCAACTCTGCGCGCGAAGTGGGCAGGGTGCGTTCGGCCGAGACAATCAACACCCGACGCCTGGCAGTGCCTCGATGCTGCATGCGCGAGACGACCTCCTGGCCGACGTAGCAGCCTTTCTTGAAGCCGACACCGCCGATCTCGTCGAGCAGCACGTCATGCGGAAAAGCGTCGCCGAGTTGGTAGTCCGCACCGCTTTCGGCAATGCCATGGGCGATGCGAAAGGCTTGCCATGCGGCAAGGTCGCCGCCATCTGCGGTGTCATCGTAGAAGCGCTTGACGGCAGTATCGACAAACCGCGCATCAGCAAACGGTGCTGATTCAAATTGCGAAGTGGTTGAATCGCTTCCCCATGCGACGGCCACAACCGGCTGATCCAGCTTGGCAATTTCGACTTTGGCGCGCAATTTGTAGAGCGTCAGCCGGCGCATGAAATCATCGGCGGTCTCGGTACGGCATTCAAGTCGGAAAGCATTTTCGCCGGCGCGCGAGATCAGGAAGTCGAAAAGGATCTTGCCTTGCGGCGTTAGCAGCGCGCCGGGCTTTGCTTCGCTGCTGCCGAGCACGTCGAGGTCGGTGGTCAGGATGTTCTGTAAAAAGTGCTCGGCATCCGGCCCGGACACGGAAACGAGTGCGCGATCTCTGAGCGGGGCAAAGGGCATGGTGGGAAAACGAGCCTGATCTTGCAAAACTATCGGCCATTACGTAAGCCGCTGGCACTTCCCCCGCAAGAGACCGGATCCGTATGGCCCCCATCTACGATCTCATCCTGACAGGCGGCACCGTGGTCAATCACGACGGCCAGGGTTTTCGCGACGTCGGCATCAATGGTGGGCGCATCGCTGCCATCGGCGACCTCCGCCAGGCGTCGGCCGGTGAGACGATCGACTGCCGTGGGCTGCACATCCTGCCGGGCGTCGTCGACAGCCAGGTGCATTTCCGCGAGCCGGGCCTGGAGCACAAGGAAGATCTGGAGACGGGCTCGCGGGCAGCGGTGCTCGGCGGCGTCACCGCCGTCTTCGAGATGCCGAACACCAATCCGCTGACCACCAGTGAGGCAACCCTTGCCGACAAGGTGCGGCGTGCCACCGGCCGCATGCATTGCGACTTTGCCTTCTGGGTTGGCGGGACCCGCGACAATGCAAAAGACGCTGGCGATCTCGAGCGGCTGCCTGGTGCGGCCGGCATAAAAGTTTTCATGGGCTCGTCCACCGGCGACCTGCTGGTCGAGGACGACGAAGGCGTTGCCTCGATCCTGAGGAACACACGCCGCCGCGCCGCCTTTCACTCCGAGGACGAGTTCCGGCTGCGCGAGCGGCTTGGCGAGCGCATCGCGGGCGATCCGTCCTCACATCCGGTGTGGCGCGACGAGATCGCTGCGTTGCGCTGCACGGAGCGCCTCGTGCGCATCGCGCGCCAGGTCCGCGCCCGGATCCATGTGCTGCACATCTCGACCGCCGAGGAGGTAGGCTTCCTCGAGCAGCACAAGGATGTCGCGACCTGCGAGGCGACGCCGCATCATCTGACGCTGAGCGCCGATGATTATGCGCAGTTGGGCACCCTGATCCAGATGAACCCGCCGGTGCGCGCCACGCGCCATCGCGACGGGGTCTGGTACGGCGTTGCGCAAGGCATCGTTGATGTGCTCGGCTCCGACCATGCGCCGCACACGCTGGCCGAGAAGGCAAAGCCTTATCCGGCGTCGCCGTCCGGCATGACCGGGGTGCAGACGTTGGTGCCGATCATGTTGGATCATGTCAACGCCGGCCGGCTGACATTGCAGCGCTTTGTCGACCTGACCAGCCACGGCCCGCAGCGTATTTTCGGCATCGCCAGGAAAGGCCGTATTGCCGCCGGCTACGATGCCGATCTGACCATCGTCGATCTGAAGCGCCGCGACACCATCGCCAACGCCCAGCAAGGCTCCAAGGCCGGCTGGACGCCTTATGACGGCAGGCAGGTGACCGGCTGGCCCGTCGGCACCATCGTGCGCGGCCGGCGCGTGATGTGGGAAGGCGAGATCGTCACGCCAAGCCAGGGCAGGGCGGTGGAATTTTCCGAGGCGCTGGCGCGCTAGTCGCCGGCGACGAAGAACGTCCATTGTCCGGTCGGCGTGATGCCGACGCGGTAGAAAATGTAGGCACCAAACTGCTTCATGTCGTCATAGTCGCTGGCGGTGACGATCTTGAACAGCTCGACCCGCTGCCTGGCATCGAGCTTGTCCAGCGGCAGGGCGAAGAAATAGGGCCAGACATAGAGATCCTGCGGCGTGCCGGCATCGACATGGACAAAACCGGCACTGAGCACTTCTTCCAGGATGGCGAGGATCTCCTGGCCTTCCGTATCGCCCGAAAGGCCCTTCAGGAAGGCGATCGGGTCGCCCTCGATGTCCCCCAGCGACAATTGGGTCATCGTGTCGCCCTTGCCGATCAGCGGCCGAAGTTTTTCGATGTCGCCGCTTTTGCAGGCCTCGACTATCAGATCGTGCATGCGCCTGACCGGTTCCGGCAACTTGGCCAGGTCGTAGACGACTTCGGGCACGGGCGCGTCCGGATCGACATGCGGATTGGCCATGCCGCCATCGTTGGCCGGCCCTTTCGGTTCGGTTTGTTCCGGCTCGTCGGATGGCGTCGGCTGGCTGGCCGGTGGTGGCGTCGTGCCGAGCGGGCCGGGCATCGGCACGGTACTTCCGGGCGGCGACATGTCAGCGTCGGGCGGCGTGACCGGTGAGGGAAGGTCTTCGCGCTTGATCTCGCTGAGGGCTTGAGAGGGACTGCTCGCAAGAAACAGTGCAGAAGGAATCATGGCGCAGGAAGCGGTGAACCAAATGCTGAGGACCAGGCCGCGCGGCTTGCCTGATATCGAAAAATTCACCGCCTGCTACTCCCTGGTTCCAGCCCATCCATGTGCCCGGACACGATGTCCGGCGGCGCGCCGTCGTCAAAGAACGGGGGTCAGTGACGCAGTCTTTCGGGCTCGAAGGCCCCGGCAATCACCTTTTCACGCATGCGATCGAGCAGGGCAAGCGCCGAGGTCTCGCCATTGGTGCGCAGCATTTCGCCGAATGCCGTTTCGAGGGCCGCCTCGGCGATGATTTCCGGCTCGATCCCGGCCGACAATCCTTCTGCCCAGGCTTCGCTGTGGCTTTCCACGGCGGTCAGGCGCTTTTCTTCCCTGACCAGCGCGTCGATGTCGTTGACGCCATGTTCCATTGCGATGTCCACCCTTTCAAGCGGTGATCCGTTGGACAGGGATCAAGCTTGAGTTGTCCCTTTTACACGCAGGCGCAGTAAGTATTTGTAAATGCGACATTTTTTTGGTCGTCGTCTACAAATTCCGTCGCGTCCAGCAAACCTGCGTCCGATCCGTTTCAAACTTAGCCGATTAGGCAGGCCAAGGGGACGGAAACCTTCAGTTTGAGTTAATTTCACATCTGCGCGCTAACGTTTCGTTAACATAGTTGCAAAAGTGCAACATCAGGTTTGCACCAAGACCTCACTCGAGGCAAGCGGAGAAGCGTCGAACGCGTCCGCCGCAACGGCGCCGACCCTTGATGCGGCTTTTCCGCAAAGCGGCTGCCGCCGTCAGTTTCCGTAGCGCGAGGCGATGTCGCGAGACAGCGTCTCGCCTTCCTTCATGTAGCGGCTGATGGCTTCCGTCGCCGAGGCCGTGCATTGCGTATAAGTACCGCCGAACGACCGGTAGCCGCGGTTGAAGCTGGCGATGAAGCGGGCGCGCCGCTCCGGGTTCGGATTTTCCGATGCGATCAGTTTTTCCATCTCGGCTCGCCACCGATCGCCCTTCTCGCCACACAGATTACGCAGGAAATGCAGCGAGCCGAGCACTTCCGCCAGCCGCATCAGCCCGGGCTCGAACGGTGCTTCGGCGGCAATCGCCGGGCGCGCACCGACAACCACACTGACGGCGAGGCATGCGGCGAGAAACGAAGACGTGCGGGTCATGGGTCCTTGTGCTGAAACAATTTGTCGCCTGCAAGGCGATTCTCTGGCTCAGATCTCGCCGTCTTTGTCGGGACCGAGTAGATCGTCGGCAATTTCAAACACTGCATCGGCGAGCGGCATCGCTGTCATTTCGGCCAGCGTATAGAAACCCGCGGTCTCGGCATCGTCGCTGGCCACCGCCTCGCCGCCAGCATACTCGGCCCCAAACACCGTCAGCCAGTAGTCGATAGGATGCCCGTCGCCGCTGCCGTCGATGTGGATTTCCCGCAGCGGCCGGTAGCTGCGCGCCTGCAATCCGGTCTCTTCCAGCAATTCGCGCCGTGCTGCCTGTTCCAGCGTCTCGCCGGCTTCGACCTTGCCGCCGGGAAAGGCATGGAGACCTTGCGAGGGCGGCCTGGCCCGCTTGACCAGCAGCACCGTGTTCTCGCGCACGACGCAGACCGAGACTGCCGGAATGATCTTGCGTGCTTCCATGGGCTTCGGATCGCTCGATTGGCATAGCCCGTTGTGGACCGGCCGCCGGCGAACAGCTTTAGCGGTTGCGAAAGGCGGATTCCATGGCCACTTTCACATGCCACCAATTCGAGAGCTGAATTCATGTGCGGACGCTTTGCTTTGACGGCCACTCCGGACCAGACCGCCGCCTTTCTCAGCCTAGCGGAACTTGAGGAGTTTCCGGCCCGCTACAACATCGCGCCGACGCAGCCGGTGCTGATGGCGTTCGCCGGATTGCCACAGGCGCCGGGCTCGAACCTGCCCGACCGCCGCTCGATGCTGGTGCGCTGGGGCCTGATCCCGGCCTGGGTCAAGGATACGCGTAACTTCCCGCTGCTGTTCAACGCGCGTTCTGAGGGGGCTTCGGAAAAGGCGTCGTTTCGCGCTGCCATGCGCCATAGGCGCGCCCTGGTACCGGCTTCGGGATTCTACGAATGGCACCAAACCGGTGGCAGAAGAGGGCAGCCCTATTGGGTGCGGCCAAGGGGTGGCGGGCTTGTCGCCTTCGCCGGGCTGATTGAGACCTATGCCGAGCCGGGCGGCTCGGAAATGGACACCGGCGCCATTCTGACCGCCCACGCCAATGCCGACACTGCCCATATCCACGACCGCATGCCGGTGGTGATCCATCCCGAAGATTTCGCGCGCTGGCTGGATTGCCGCACGCTCGAGCCGCGCGACGTGGCCGATCTGCTGAGACCCGCCCAGCTCGATTTCTTCGAAGCGATCCCGATTTCCGACCTCGTCAACAAGGTCGCCAATACCGGGCCGGAGATTCAGGAGAAGGGCGTCGTCGAGCTTGAGCCCGACAAGGTCAAGCGCCGGAAGTCCGGCGCGAACGACAGTCAGATGAGTTTATTTTAGCAAAAGCTACTATTACTGGTTCGCCGTGAGCGCCTCAATCTTCCCGACGGCATTCTCAGGCAGCGCGCGGCGAAACGATTTTTTGCGCCGGCTTCTTCTTCTTCGCGGTGTGCAGAAGAGCTGCGACGATTGCTGCCGGGCCGATCGCCCGGTAATGGCTGGCGAGCGCCGGTTGCTTGGCGCGGTTGGATTCTTGCTTAGGCATTGTTCTCTTCCCTGGTAACGTCTTCGTGTCTGCGTTTGCTGGCCGAATCCGACCAAATCGTGACGCTTGCTGATCTAGCCGGCGAATGTTTCATCACAGTGCCGACCTGTTTAATAAAATGTTTCAGTGGCTCAATTCCTGTGAGCCAACGATATTTTTGGCGAAGGTAGCGACTTGACGGCAACACCGGGCAAGGCGATAAAGCCGGCCATGAGAACGTCTTTCGCCATTTGTGGCATTTGCATTATTGGCTAGCCTCGCGCTGGTCCTGGACGTTTTCGCCTCATCTCCTCCCAGATTGGACAAACGCCCCGGCCAGCAGGCTGGAGCCGATTCGCGCCTCGGCGTAACCGACTCCATCCAGGCACGATCCCAAAAGGTCATGCCAAAGTAACACACCGGGAACGCACGTATGTCTGACGCATCGAAGAGCCTGCGCCTCTACAACACGCTAACGCGGAGCAAGGAGGATTTCTTCCCGATCGATCCGCGCAACGTGCGCATGTATGTCTGCGGCCCGACGGTCTATGACTTCGCCCATATCGGCAATGCGCGGCCGGTGATCGTCTTCGACGTGCTGTTCCGCTTGCTGCGCCATCTCTACGGGCAAGCGCACGTCACTTACGTCCGCAACATTACGGACGTCGACGACAAGATCAACGCTCGCGCGCTGCGCGATTTCGGCGGCGAAATTGCATCGGGCAAGCTGTCGCTGAACGAAGCGATCAGCCGGGTCACCGAAAAGACCGCCGGTCAGTTCCACAAGGACGTTGCGGCGCTCGGTTGCCTGGAACCGACGGTCGAGCCGCGCGCCACCGAGTTCGTCGAGCCCAGGCCCGACGGCAAGGTCGACATGATCTTCTTGATTCAACGCTTGATCGAACGCGGCCATGCCTATGTCGCGGCTGGAGAAGTCTTGTTCGACACCGCTTCCATGCCGGATTATGGGCAGTTGTCGAAGCGCAATCTCGATGAGCAGCAGGCCGGCGCCCGCGTCGCCGTCGATGAGCACAAGAAGAACCCGCAGGATTTCGTGCTGTGGAAATTGTCTTCGCCCGAGGAGCCGGGCTGGGACAGCCCGTGGGGCAGGGGTCGGCCGGGCTGGCACATCGAGTGCTCGGCGATGTCGGCCGCCTATCTCGGCGAGGTGTTCGATATCCATGGCGGTGGTCTCGACCTGATCTTTCCGCACCACGAGAACGAGATCGCGCAATCGCGTTGCGCCCACGGCACCGAAACGATGGCCAAGGTTTGGATGCACAACGGTTTCCTGCAGGTCGAGGGCCAGAAGATGTCCAAGAGCCTGGGCAATTTCTATTCGATCACCGAATTGCTGGAGACGGATACCTTTGGCGGCCGCAAATGGCCGGGCGAGGTGCTCAGGCTGGCGATGCTGATGACGCACTATCGCGAGCCGATCGACTTTTCCGTGCGCAAGCTGGAAGAGGCGGAGAATACGCTGCGCAAATGGAAGCGGGCGGCCGATCTGGCGCCGCCGACGGCAAAGCCGGTGCCGGCGGATGTGATCGAAGCGCTGTCGGATGACCTTGCCACCTACGCCGCATTCCAGTTGCTGACGCAGTTGGCTGGTGATGCTGTTGATTTCAACGCAGGTAGCGGCAACGCAGCCGCCGAAGACAACGATGCTGCCGCTTCACTGAAGGCATCGCTTCTGTTCCTCGGCTTCGACATCGCAACAGCCAAGGTGGATGAAGACGCCATTGCCAAGGCGATCGCCAAACGCCTCGCGCTGATCGCCGCAAAGAACTGGGCCGAGGGCGACCGCATCCGCGACGAGTTGCTGACGCAAGGCATCCAGTTGAAGGACGGCAAGGACCCCGTCACCGGCGAACGCATCACCACCTGGGAGGTAAAAAGATGATCGATCATCTCGGCATCACCGTTTCGGATTTCGACGCGTCGAAGGCTTTTTACGACAAGGCGATGGCGCCGCTCGGCGCCGCGCTGCTCTACATGGTGCCGCAGGAATATACCGGCGGCGCCAAGGTCGGCGGCTACGGCCGCGACCGGCCGGTGTTTTGGCTGCATGCCGGCAAGGACAAGCCGAAGGATCATCAGCATGTCGCGTTCACGGCTCGCAGCCGCGCCGAGGTCGATGCCTTTCACGCCGCGGCGATTGCCGCCGGCGGCAAGGACAATGGCCGGCCGGGCCTGCGCCCGCACTACCATCCGAACTATTATGGCGCTTTTGTTTTCGATCCCGACGGCAACAATGTCGAGGCGGTTTGCCATGCCCCGGAGTAGTGCGCGATGAGCCTCGACAACAGACCAGTCTATACAGGCGGCTGCCAGTGCGGCGCGGTGCGCTTCCGCGTCGAAGGAGCTCTCGGCGATGCTTCCGTATGCCATTGCCGCATGTGCCAGAAGGCGAGCGGCAATTTCTACCTGCCGCTGGTCTCGGTGCGCGGCGCAAGGCTGGACTGGACGCGCGGTGAGCCCAAACGCTTCCGCTCGTCCAACGCGGCTTTGCGCGGTTTCTGTGCCGAATGCGGCACGCCGCTGACCTTTGAAGCGCCCGACGGGGTGGCCCTCGCCATCGCCACATTCGACCACCCCGAGGAGATTGCGCCGACCATCCAATGGGGTGTCGAAGCCAAGCTCCCGTACGTGGATCACGTCCACGAATTGCCAGGTGAGGAAACGATGGCCGACGTCTCGTCGGCCTCCTATCTCGCCGATCTCGTCTCCTACCAACATCCCGACCACGACACCGAACAATGGCCGCCGGAGGAAAAATCATGACCGAAACCGTTCGTACCGGCGGCTGCCAGTGCGGCGCCGTGCGCTTTCGCATCCACGGGGCGCTCGGCCACCCGTCCATTTGTCATTGCCGCATGTGCCAGAAACAGTTCGGGTCGTTTTTCGGCGCGCTGGTGACAGTGCCGAGCGACGGCGTCGAATGGGTGCGCGAGGAGCCGAGTTACTTTCAGTCGTCGGTCAACATCGATCGCGGCTTTTGCGCCCGCTGCGGCACACCGCTGACCTACCGCCAGCCCGGCGCGCTGGAGATCGCCATCGGCGCCTTCGACGACGGTTCCGATCTGGCGCCGCAGATCCAGGTTAACTACGCCGCCAGGCTGCCTTGGGTCGAGACGATCTTCGACGCGCCGATCCATGACGACCCGGATTTCTACGCGCGACAGGAATCCATCATCTCCTTCCAGCATCCCGATCACGAGACGGCCAACTGGCCGCAGCAGGGCCTGAAATTATGAGCAGCGAATTCCGTACCCTCTATCCCGAGATCGAGGCTTTCGAGTCCGGCATGCTCGACGTTGGCGATGGCCATCAGGTCTATTGGGAGCGCTCCGGCACCAGAGGGGCCAAGCCGGCTGTTTTCCTGCATGGCGGGCCGGGCGGCACCATTTCGCTAAAGCACCGGCGGCTGTTCGATCCGAAGCTGTACGATGTCATCCTGTTCGACCAGCGCGGCTGCGGAAAATCGACGCCTAATGCCTCGCTTGAAGCCAACACCACCTGGCACCTGGTCGCCGACATCGAGCGCCTGCGAAAAATGTGCGGCTTCGACAAATGGCTGGTGTTCGGCGGTTCGTGGGGTTCGACGCTGGCGCTGGCCTATGCCGAGACCCACTCCGAGCGGGTCAGCGAACTGGTCGTGCGCGGCATCTACACGCTGACCCGCGCCGAACTCGAATGGTACTACCAGTTCGGCGTGTCGGAGATGTTCCCCGACAAGTGGGAGCGGTTTCTGGCGCCGATCCCGGAGGCCGAGCGCGGCGACATGATGGCCGCCTACCGCAAACGGCTGGTCGGCAGCGATCCTGTGGCGCAGGTCGAGGCAGCCCGCGCCTGGAGCCTGTGGGAGGGCGAGACGATCACGCTGCTGCCGGAACCGGAAACCAGCGGTCCCTTCGGCCAGGATGATTATGCCCTGGCTTTCGCCCGCATCGAGAACCACTATTTCGTCCATGCCGGCTGGCTGGAAGAGGGACAGCTGCTGCGCGATGCATGGAAGCTTAAGGATATCCCGGGTACCATCGTTCACGGCCGCTACGACATGCCGTGCCCGGCGCGCTACGCCTGGGCGCTGCACAAGGCGTGGCCGAAAGCGGATTTCCATCTGATCGAAGGCGCCGGCCACGCTTATTCGGAGCCGGGTATCCTCGACAGGCTGATCCGCGCAACGGACATGTTTGCCGGGAAATGACCATGGCTCGCGAGCGCCTTTATCTGTTCGACACCACGCTGCGCGATGGTCAGCAGACGCCGGGTATCGACTTCTCCGTCGAGGACAAGATCGCCATCGCCAAGCTGCTCGACGAGTTCGGCATCGACTACGTCGAGGGTGGCTACCCCGGCGCCAATCCAACCGACACCGCCTTCTTTGCCGAGCGTCGCACGGCCGATGCCAAGTTCGTTGCCTTTGGCATGACCAAACGGGCAGGAGTGTCGATCTCGAACGATCCTGGGCTTGCCGCGCTGGTCCAGTCGAAGTCGGACGCCATCTGCTTCGTCGCCAAGAGTTGGGACTACCATGTCCGCGTCGCGCTCGGCTGCACCAATGAGGAGAACCTCGAGGCGATCAAGGCCTCGGTCGAGGCGGCGCTCACTGCTGGCAAGGAGGCGATGGTCGACTGCGAGCATTTCTTCGACGGCTTCAAGGCCAACCCCGATTATGCGCTGGCCTGCGCCAGGACGGCCTACGATGCCGGCGCGCGCTGGGTGGTGCTGTGCGACACCAATGGCGGCACGCAGCCCTCCGAGGTGCGCGCCATCGTCGAAAAGGTGATCGCCGCTGGCATACCGGGCGACCATCTCGGCATCCACGCCCATGATGACACCGGCCAGGCGGTGGCGAATTCGCTTGCCGCCGTGGATGCCGGCGTCCGCCAGATCCAGGGCACGCTGAATGGCATCGGCGAGCGCTGCGGCAACGCCAACCTGATCTCGATCGTGCCGACATTGGCGTTAAAGCCGGCCTTTTCGGGCCGCTTTGCTACAGGCATTTCGGCAGAGGCGTTGACCGGTATATCGCGCCTGTCCCGCGCCTTCGACGAGTTGCTGAACCGTGCGCCCGAAGCGCAGGCGCCCTATGTCGGCGCCTCCGCTTTTGCTACCAAGGCCGGCATCCATGCCTCGGCGCTGGCAAAGGAGCCGGCGACCTACGAGCATGTGCCGCCAGAGACCGTCGGCAACCGCCGCCGCGTCATGGTTTCGGACCAGGGCGGCAAGGCCAATTTCCTGGCTGAGCTGAAACGGCGTGGCATCGACATGCCCCGGGACGACCATCGCCTCGACGCGCTGATCGCCGTGGTCAAGGAGCGCGAGGCCGAGGGCTATGCCTACGAAGGTGCCGACGCCAGCTTTGAGCTTTTGGCGCGCAAGATGCTGCACGGCCTGCCGGAATTCTTCCGCGTCACTTCTTTCCGCTGCATGGTCGAGCGCCGGTTCGACGCCAACGGCCAGCTGAAGACGGTCTCGGAGGCGATCGTGAAAGTGCTGGTCGAGGGCGAGGAGAAGATGTCGGTGGCCGAAGGCCACGGCCCGGTCAACGCGCTCGACATTGCGCTGCGCAAGGATCTCGGCAAATTCCAGAGCGAGATCGCCGATCTCGAACTGGCCGACTTCAAGGTGCGTATCCTCAACGGCGGCACCGAGGCGATCACCCGCGTGCTGATTGAATCGCATGACGGCACCGGTGCGCGCTGGTGGACGGTCGGCGTCTCCGAAAACATCATCGATGCTTCCTTCCAGGCGCTGATGGATTCGATCGTCTATAAGCTGATGAAGAACCGCGACATGGCGGGCTTGGCGGCGGCGGAGTAAGAAATGGGCTTTTCGATAAGCTGGCTGGGCTTTCGCGGTTACGGGATAAAGGAAGCTGCGGCGTTGTTCGGACGCGAGATTGGCGATCCATCGGAGATTTTCGAAGCGCCTGTGAACGCCTATGCCAGCGAAAAGAACTGGGCGATCATCATCCTCGATCCCTGCAGCTTTCCGAACCCGCCTCAGCAATATCTGGCCGCGATTTCGCAAGAGCGGGAAATCGTGATCGCGCACATAGAAGAGCATGTAATGTTCGCGCGCGCCGAGCTCTGGCGCGACGGAAGGAACATCTGGAAAGTCTGGCACAGCGGCGACAAGACCGTGCGGGACTTGCATGTCACGGGTGATCTCCCTGCGTCTTTCGAAGCGCTGAAGCAACAGTGTTTTTCAAAGCAGGATGAAGAAGATAGCAAAGGTACAGAGGTCGATCTTGTTTTTGACCTTCCCCTCGATCTTGCGGCGGAACTGACGGGCTTTAGGCACGATGAAGGTTCGCCCGACAACGTCTTTTTCGAACTCAAGGAGAAGCCTGCTCCGCCTTGAGACCGTGTCGTGCCGGGCCTGCAATCACTCTCGCAGACAGCGGCAATTGTTCGACGTTTAGCGGTCGTGTTGAACCATCAGCAAGACTCCATTGATCCATCAGCAATTTGCGATGGTTTTGGGCAAGCCGCTGGCGCATAGCCTTGGGCCATGACTACCCAAGCACTTCACATCGAGGCCGATACCAAAGCTCGTCGCGGCTTCCTGCTGGCGCTCGGCGCCTACCTGCTTTGGGGGCTGCTGCCCTTCTACATGAAGGCTGTCGCGCATCTGCCGCTGGCCGAAGTTATCGCCCACCGCATCGTCTGGTCGGTGCCGATCGCGGCCGCTGTCCTGGTCTGGGCCGGTCGCACTGCCGATTTCAAAGCGGCAGTTCGTTCGCCGCGCATCATTTCGATGGCGGTGCTGACGGCGGCGCTGATCTCGGTCAACTGGGGCATCTATGTCTGGGCGATCGCGGTCGACCGCACCATCGAGACCGCGCTCGGCTACTACATCAACCCGCTAGTCAGCGTCGTTGTCGGCGCGCTGCTCCTCGGCGAGCGGCTCGACCGCCTGCAGATCGCGGCGGTGGTGCTGGCGGCAATCGCGGTCGCGGTGCTGACCATCGACGCCGGCAAACTGCCCTGGGTGTCGCTGGTGCTAGCCTTTTCCTTTGCCGCCTATGGCTTCTTCCGCAAGACGCTGCCAATCGGCCCGAGCCAGGGCTTCCTGCTTGAAGTGCTGCTGCTGTCGGTGCCGGCACTCGGCTACATCATCTTCCTGATCGCCACAGGACAGGATCATTTCGTCTCCAGCTCGCTGAATGACACCGCCTTGCTGATCGGCTGCGGTCCGGTCACCGCCGTGCCGCTGCTATTGTTTGCGTTCGGCGCCAGGCTGCTGCGCCTCTCCACCATCGGCATCATGCAATATATCGCGCCGACGATCGTCTTTTTGATCGCGGTGCTGATTTTCGGCGAACCTTTCGGCAGTGTTCAGGCCATAGCCTTCGGGCTGATCTGGGCGGCACTGGCGATGTACTCCTGGTCGATGTTTTCTTCGGCGCGCAAGACCGTTTCCGCATCAGCTCGAGCCGCGTAACGAAGAAAGACGGCTGGCCGGTCTTAATGCCGGCAGCCGCGTCTTTCACGAGCGCTCAGCGCTTCGGCTCGAAGCCGGGATATGGCTGCAGCGGCACGACGGCGGCAATATCCATCATGCCGGCCTTGACCAGCGGCAAAGTTGCAAGATCGTGGCGCACGTCGGCATCGCTGCCGGCTTCGAACATCATGCCGCTGCCGGGAATGTCGCCCCGATTCCACACCTGACGCACGGCGCCTTCGGCATAGAGCGTGCGGCGCTGCTCGGCCTCGCCAGGCAGCAGCGGCGCGAAATCGGCGTCGGTGAACTTTTCGGTGTTGCGCGCTAGAAGGGCAAAGAACTGCATCGGAATCTCCTGATGTTGGCCGTTGGAATGGCGGAAATATTCGCTTCTGCTGGCCAGACAGTCCAAGACTGATTAGGCTAAATTTGAGACCTCACGGGACTTGAGCATCGAAGCAACAATGTTCGACCTGCGCCAGCTTCGGCTATTTCATCACGGTGGCCGAAACCGGCAACGTCGGGCGTGCCGCCGAATTGCTGCACATCTCGCAGTCGCCGCTCAGCCGTCAGATCATTCAGCTGGAGGAGCAGCTGGGCGTCGCACTGTTCGAGAGGGCGAGGCAGCGTGTTCATCTCAATGCGGAGGGCCGCGCTTTTCTTGCCGAGGCGCGTGCGCTGCTGGCCCATGCAAGACGGCTGGAGGAGCTCGGCCGCAATCTCGCCAGCGGTACGGTCGGCCGTCTCGCCATCGGTTATGTGGAAGGTGCGGTCCATGCCGGGCTTGTCGCTCGGATGCTGCGCCAGTTTCGCCGCGACCGGCCCGAATTTCATCTTCAACTGAAGGGTCAGCGTTCCGCCGCCCAGATCGAAGCGCTGCGCGAACGATCGCTCGATCTGGGCCTCGTCTACACGCCTCCTTCTGCCGACGATCCCGACATCGCCGCCATGCTCATCATGCGCGAGCCGCTGGTTCTGGCGATGCCGAAAGGCGATCCATTGGCAGAAATCGCGGAGATACTGCCGCAGCAACTGGACGGACGCACCTGGATCACGGTGGTGCGCCAGCCTGACGACACCAACCGCAGCCAATTTCTCGCCGCCTGCGCGAAGGCGGGCTTCCTGCCCGACATTGCCTATGAGACGACCGATCCGTTGACGTCGTTGGGCCTGGTCAGCGCCGGGCTTGGGCTGGCGACGGTGCAGGCCAGCCTGCGGAGTGCCGCGCCGCCTCAGACCGTGTTTCGCGATCTGCCGTGGTTTGAACGCACCGTCTCGATCCATCTCGCCTGGCGGCGTCAGGACAAGCGTGCGGTCATCGGAGACTTGAGGAAGGCAGTAGGCAAGGAGTGAATAGTGAATAGTGAATGGACAGGCGCCGGTTTGGAAAGTCTTCTACTTCACCATTCACCATTCACCATTCACTCTACATCTTATCAATCACCGACTGCACACCCTCCGTCGGTGCATCGACGGAGGATCCCGCCACCATGATAGCGGCGACGATTGCTTCCGGATCCTCGACCACCAGCGGCTTGACCCGTTGCGCCGTGTGGATGAAGCCCTCCGTTGCCATGTGGTCGAGCAACGCCAGCATCGGATCCCAGAACCCTCCGACGTTGCCGAAGACGATCGGCTTGCGGTGATGGCCGAGCTGCGCCCAAGTCATGATCTCGACGATCTCCTCGACCGTGCCGATGCCGCCGGGCAACGCCACAAAGGCGTCGGATTTCTCAAACATCCTGTGCTTGCGCTCGTGCATGTTGTCGGTGATGACGAGCTCGTCGAGCCGGTTAAGCGCGGTTTCGGTCGCCTCCCGGTTGATCAGAAAGCGTGGAATTATGCCGGTTACCTTGCCACCGGCCTTTAATGCCCCTTCAGCGACGGCACCCATGATCCCTTTGGTGCCGCCGCCATAAATCAGACGCAGGCCGGACTTGCCGATCGAGCGGCCAAGCAGGTGTCCGGCCTTGATATAGGTCTCATCTCGGCCCGGGGACGAGCCGCAATAGACGCAGACAGATCGAATCGTGTTCATGTTATGATTGGTGATAGGGACTATAGGCATGGTCAAGCCCCGGGGCGGGCTTTTTCTTGTCGGCTTTGGCAAAACAGGCTAGACCGAAATTAGGTGGCTAAGGGGCAGGGAAACATGGCAATTAATCCATTGAAGGCGTTTTTGTTCGCGGCTGGCGGCTCTGTCGCAGCAGCGGGAACCGCCTATGTATCGGGCGCACTCGACCCGTATCTCAATTCTACCCGGCCTGCGGAGGTCGCGGCGCTGACGCCGCCGGCTTCGAAACCGGCCGCTCCGGCGACCGAGGACCAGCTGCCGCCTGCGTCTGCCGCGTCCACCGATGCGGCAGCGCCCGCCGCGCCGGCCACAGCAGGTGCAATCGTGCCGACCTTCGACATCGTGCGCGTCGAAAGCAACGGCTCGATCGTCGTCGCCGGCAATGCGGCGCCCAACGCCAAGGTCGAGATTCTCAACGGTTCGGCTGTGCTCGGCTCGACGGTCGCCGGTCCCGACGGCGCCTTTGCCATTATTCTCGACGATCCGCTGAAGCCCGGCGACTATACGATCACGCTGCGCTCTACAGCTGGCAATGTCGTGACCGCCTCGGCGCAGACCGCCGTCGTTTCGATCCCCCAGAATTCCACCGGCCAGGTGCTGGCAATGGTCGAGGAGCCGGGCAAGCCGTCCGAACTGCTCACTGTTCCGGCCCCTCAGGCGAAATCTGACGCCTCGCCGCCTGTCGGCGAACAGGCGGCCGTTCAGCCACCCGCCACGGGCACCGAATTGCCGGCTGCCGCAGCGCCGGCGCCAGCCGCCCCGGCGGCTGATGTTCCAGCAGCGTCTGCTCCTGCCGCGCCGGCCGCTGTTGAAGCCGCGCCGGCTCCGGCAGCGCCCGCCACACCGGCAGCGCCCGCTACTTCCGCGGCGGAGCGGAAGATCGTCGTCGAAGCTGTCGAAATCGACGGCAACAAGATTTTCGTTGCCGGCGTCGCCGATCCCGGCCGCAAGGTGCGTGCGTATGCCAACGATATCCTGCTCGGTGACGCGAAGACCTCGCCCGACCGCCACTTCCTGGTCGAAGCGACACGCGACATCCCGGTCGGCACCTACACCATCCACGTCGATGCGCTCGATGCCGACGGCGTGACGGTGGTTGCCCGTGCGGCTGTGCCGTTCGAGCGCGAGCCTGGTGAGGCGGTTGCGGCCGTGGCGCCGGCCGAGCAGAAGCCCGCCGGGATAAAACCAGCCGAGCCGAATGCTCCGGCGACCGAAGGCGCACCGGCAACGGTCACCGAAACGCCCGCAACTGCCCCCGCTCCTACAACCGAGGCCCCGGCCGAAACGGCTGTCGTAGCGCCTCCGGGCGAAACGGCCGAGACCGTGGCGCCAAAGCTCGAACATGCCGATGGCGCAGTCATCATCCGCCGCCATGACACGCTGTGGCGGATTTCGCGGCGGGTCTATGGCCAGGGCATGCGCTACTCGACCATCTATCTCGCCAACCAGGACCAGATCAGCAATCCGAACCGAATCTGGCCGGGGCAGGTGTTCAAGGTGCCGGAGAAATCGAAGGAAGGCGAGCCCGCCGATCTCAAGGCAATGGGCGACCAGATGACGACGGCGCCAGTCAAGGCCGAATAGCCGTTCTGCCCATCAGGATAGCTTGCGGCAGGGCCAGTCATCGTTTATCGCCGATGGACGATGACCGAATCCCCCCTCGTAACGGACCGAAGCCGCGCGGCAGATGAACGCGCGCCGGCCAACTGCACGCCGGCCAACTGCATGCCGGATAGCCGCGCTGTCGCTGTCCGGCTCGCGGCCCTTTCGCATCCAGCGCGGATCGAAATTCTCAAACACCTTTCCGCAAGCCGTTCCTGCTGCTGTCGCGAGGTCGTCGAGCATCTCGACCTGGCGCAGTCCACCGTTTCCCAGCATTTGAAGATCCTGGTCGAGGCCGGGCTGATCCGCTTCGAGCCTGACCGCCAGCGCTCCCGCTATGAGCTCGACCGCGCCGCGCTCGCCGATGTTTCGGCATCGCTGGCCGCGCTGGTCGATTCCTGCTGCTCCGGCCGCTAAAATCATAAGGTAAACAAGAATGGCCGAGAAAACCGTTTCCGCAGATTCCGGCTCGACCTTCAGAACGTTGCGCAATCTCTGGCCCTATATGTGGCCGGCCGACCGCGCCGACCTGAGGGCCCGAGTGGTATGGGCCACCGTACTGCTGGTTGTCGCCAAGCTGACCCTGGTGGCCGGACCCTATTTCTTCAAATGGGCGACCGACGCACTGGCCGGCGATAGCAAATCGCCGCCGCCGCTGCCGGACCTGCTGCTGGCGCCGGTCATGCTGGTCGTCGCCTACAATGCGGTGCGGCTGGTGCAGCTCGGCTTCAACCAGTTACGCGATGCCCTGTTTGCACGGGTCGGCCAGCATGCGGTGCGCCGGCTCGCCTTCCGCACCTTCGTGCACATGCACGAACTGTCGCTGCGCTTCCACCTCGAACGGCGCACCGGCGGACTGTCGCGCGTCATTGAGCGCGGCACCAAGGGCATCGAGACGATCGTCCGCTTCACCATGCTGGCGACGGCGCCGACAATCGTCGAATTCGCGCTCACCGCCGGCATCTTCGCCGTCACCTATGGCTGGCTATACGTCTTGGTGATCGCGGTCACGGTCTGGCTCTATGTCTGGTTCACCGTCAGGGCGAGCGATTGGCGTATTTCGATCCGCCGTGAGATGAACGAAAGCGACAATGAAGCCAGCACGAAGGCGATCGACTCGCTGCTCAACTACGAAACAGTCAAATATTTCAATAACGAAACCATGGAGGCCGAGCGGTTCGACCGGTCCACGGCGCGCTACGAGTTGGCGGCGACCAGGACCTGGACCTCGCTTGGCTGGCTGAACTTCGGCCAAGGTGTGATCTTCGGTATCGGCATGACCGTCGTCATGGTGATGTCGGCGCTCGAGGTGAAGGCGGGCACACAGAGCGTCGGCGATTTCGTCTTCGTCAACGCCATGCTCATGCAGCTTTCGGTGCCGCTGAATTTCATCGGCATGATCTACCGCGAAATTCGCCAGGGCCTGACCGACATCGAAAACATGTTCGATCTGCTCGACGTCAAGCGTGAAATCGTCGATCGGCCGGGCGCCAAGCCGCTGGTCGTCGATGCAGGCGGGGTCGAGTTCCGCGACGTACATTTTTCCTACGACCCCAACCGCAAGATCCTGAAGGGCATCAGCTTCGAGGTGCCAGCCGGCAAGACGGTCGCCATTGTCGGCCCCTCCGGAGCCGGCAAGTCGACCATTTCGCGGCTTTTGTTTCGCTTCTACGACATCCAGCGCGGCAAGATTCTGATCGACGGCCAGGACATTCGCGACGTGACGCAGGAGAGCTTGCGCGCTGCCATCGGCATGGTGCCGCAGGACACGGTGCTGTTTAACGACACCATCGCCTACAACATCCGCTACGGCCGCGTCGGCGCGAGCGAGGAGGATGTGCGCAAGGCGGCAGAATTGGCCCAGATCGGACCGTTCATCGAGCGGCTGCCCGACGGCTATCGCTCAATGGTCGGCGAGCGCGGATTAAAACTGTCCGGCGGCGAGAAGCAGCGGGTGGCGATTGCCCGCACCATTTTGAAGGCACCGCCGATCCTGATGCTCGACGAGGCGACCTCGGCACTGGACAGCCACACCGAGCAGGAGATCCAGGCGGCACTCGACCTGGTCAGCCAGGGCCGCACCACCCTCGTCATCGCCCATCGGCTGTCCACAGTGATTTCGGCCGACGAGATCATCGTCCTGCAGGATGGCCAGATCGCCGAGCGCGGCACCCATGTCGCCTTGATAGCCAAGCGCGGCCTTTATGCATCGATGTGGGACCGCCAGCGCGAGGCAAGCGAGGCCGAGGAGCGGCTGCGCATTGCCCGCGAAAGCGACGAGTTCGGCGTCATCGTCCGCCGCCGCACCTCGGAGGTGAGCTGAAAATTCGTGCTTGACCTCAACTTAAGTTGAGATCGTAGGCCGTTTTGGATCGCAGCAAGATGCGTCGTTCAAAAACGGAGACAATCGATATGAATGGGATAAATCAGGCAGTTAGTGGCGGCAGTGTATTCCGGTTGGACAAGTTTGTCGTTCCGGCCAACGCCCGCGAGGAGATTCTTGCCAAGGTCCGGATGACGCATGAATTGCTGCGCCAGCAGCAAGGGTTCGTCCAGGATTTCCTGCTCGAGCAATTCTCGGGGCCGGGCGAGTTCAACCTCGTGACCATTGTCGAATGGGAAGGGCAGGCCGCCGTCGACAAGGTCGTGCCGATCATCAAGGCTGCGCATGAGCGCAGCGGCTTCAATCCTCAGGAGACCATTTCGCGACTTGGCGTCAAGGCCGATATTGCCAACTATCAGCGGATTCCCGGGATGTAAGCTCTCTACGGCCAGCCGGCGCCCGGCGCAGTAGCGTCGACGCTGAGCACTTGGCCGGTACGGGCATCGCTGATCATATGTTCGAAGCCGCGCCATTCGGCGGCGACGATGAACAGCGTTTTTCCCTCGCTGCCGCCGAGCATGCAGGCAAAGCAGCCGCGGTCGACATCGACGCTTTCGAGCATCGCGCCGCCCTCGCACACCCGCACGCAATGCCGGTTCGGAACGTCGGCATACCAGGCCGCACCTTCGGCATCGAGGCAGATGCCGTCGGGAAAACCGTTGCCGAGATTGGCCCAGATCCTGCGGTTGGAAAGGCCACCATCGGCAGCGATGTCGAAGGCGGTCAGCCGGTTGGCGTGGGACTCGGCAACGACCAGCGTCTTGTTGTCGGGCGTCACCGCCATGCCATTGGCGAACGCGAGGTTCTCAGCCACCTGCTGAACCGAGCCGTCAGGCGCGACCAGCACGATGGCGCCGGGGCCGAAATGCTGGCCGAGGGCCGGAGCAGGCCCACCGCCATTGACGTATATGTTGCCGCGCCCGTCGACCACGATCTCGTTCCACGGGCTCTTTGATAGTTGTCTCAGATCGGCATGGGTGACCAATGTCCCGTCTGCCTCCTGCCTGAGGATCAGCCCTTCGCGGCCGGACACGACAAGCAGGCGCCCGTCCGGCAGCCAGTCAATGGAATAGGGCAGGGTGGCCGGCACGGTGAGCACGATCTCGCTGTTGCCTAGGGTGTCAACGGCGATGATCTGGCCTGTGCCCCAGTTGCAGAGCCACAGCCGGCCGTCGTGCCAGCGCGGTGACTCGCCGAAGGCCAAGCCGTTCATCACCACTTGCACTTGCCTGGCTGCTGATTTCTGCATGGGCCGAGAACCTCCGGGTTTGCGCAAATCGTCATGGCCGAAAGGTCGATGAGAGGCGCTGTCTTGCCAAGGACGGGCGAGAGTGCTGCGTTCCGACAATCGCAATGAACATTTCCGGTTGATCACTTCGGCAGTCCGGATGCTGCTAACAGCATCCCGAAACGGCGGCGACCGCCACCACCCGAGCGCTCTCATTGTCGCGTTGCGACCGCGGGGTGTTTCCGCTATTGAGGCCGGACTTGGAAACCAAGGTTGCCCTCATCCCATGAGCCTCGTTGACACGATCAAGAATGTGTTCGTTCCGATCCATCGCGAGGGTTATCCCTTTATCGCTGCGTTCGGCGCGGCGACGCTCTTTCTTGGCTATTTCTCCTCGACCCTGTTCTGGATCGGTCTCATCCTGACGGCCTGGTGCGCCTATTTCTTCCGCGATCCCGAGCGCGTCACGCCGATCGACGACCGGCTGGTTGTCAGCCCGGCCGACGGCATCGTCTCGGCGGTTGGCCCGGCCGTGCCGCCGCGCGAGCTTGGCCTCGGCGGCGGCGAAATGACCCGCATCTCGGTATTCATGAACGTCTTTTCCTGCCACGTGAACCGCTCCCCGGTGCGCGGCCGCATTTCCAGGATCGAGCATCGGCCAGGAAAATTCCTCAACGCCGAGCTCGACAAGGCAAGCACCGAGAACGAGCGCAACGGGCTGGTCATCGAGAGCCCCAATGGAACGGTCGCCGCGGTGCAGATTGCCGGCCTGGTGGCGCGGCGCATCGTCTGCTGGGCCGAGCCCGGCGGCGCCATCGGCATCGGCGAGCGCTTCGGGCTGATCCGCTTTGGCTCGCGCGTCGATGTATTCCTGCCCTCGACCGCGACGCCGCGCGTCGCCGTCGGCCAGACCGCGGTTGGCGGTGAGACGGTGCTGGCGGAATTCGGCGGCGTTGCCGCAACGCCGCTCGTGCGGATCTCCTGACCGGTGGCCCCGCCGTTCAAGAAATTCGAGGCGCATGGCGGCGGTGGCCCGCGCATTCGCGAAATCCCCATGCGCATGGTGCTGCCCAATCTGGTCACCGTGCTCGCCATCTGCGCCGGCCTGTCCGGTATTCGCTTCGGCTTCGAGGGCCGCTTCGAGCCAGCGGTGGTGATGGTGCTGCTCGCCGCCTTCCTCGATGGTATCGACGGCCGTCTGGCGCGAATGCTGAAGGCGACTTCCAAATTCGGCGCCCAGATGGATTCGCTGGCCGATATCGTCAATTTCGGCGTGGCACCGGCGCTGGTGCTCTATGCCTTTCTGCTCGACAGGGCAGGTTCGCCGGGCTGGATCGCGGCCCTGCTGTTCACCATCGCCTGTGGGATGAGGCTTGCCCGTTTCAACGTGCTCGACGAAGAGCTCGACCGTCCGCAGTGGCAGACCGAATATTTCGTCGGCGTGCCGGCGCCGGCGGGTGCGGTGTTGGTGATGCTGCCGCTCTATCTGTTCTTCCTCAGGCTTGGGCTTGAACCCAGCCGCCTGGCAGCCTTCATTGCCACCGGCTTTACAATATTGGTGGCGTTCCTGCTGGTCAGCAGACTGCCCGTCTATTCCGGCAAGAGCGTCAGGATACCGGGCGACAGGGTGCTGCCGATCATCCTCGCAGTCGTCCTCTACGTCCTGCTTTTGATGACCTATCCCTGGTATACGCTGACGGCCTCGGTTGCCGGCTATCTGGTCTTCTTGCCGTTCAGCGTGCGGGCCTATTCGAGACGCGCCAAGCGCGAAGGCGAGAAGGTGCCGTCCTCGGATATTGGCTGACGGATTTGGTGCCAGTTCGCGTTGCGGCTGGGAGTGCATGATTCCAAAAAGGCTCGCAGAGCACGCGGCGCTGTGGAACGCACCTCAAAAACCCCGTTTTCGGAACTTGCTGGGCGGCTAGACCGTTTGTGTTGGTAGGTCCGCCTGAGCGGCTGCTCGTGATACGTCGTCAACGTAGCGCAAGCTGCCGCATCGGGCGCAGAAAACGAGGAGAAATGGCTATCATCCTCATCGGCGCGTTACTGACTGTCGCCGGCCTCGTGTATATGGCGATTGCGGCCATCATGCGCGGGCGGCTTAGTGAGCCGGCCGCTGTCTCCACCGCGCCGGACAGTTCGACGCCCAATCTCGCAACACCAGGTCCGACTCTGGAGCCGCGACGACGCGGGCTCCGTTTTCTCGGCCTGTCGCAGAACTGGCCGGGCCTGCTGATGATGGCCATCGGCGTCATTCTGCTGTTGTCGGTGGTAGTCCTCTAATGCATTCGCGCAAAAGTGTGCAGCGGTTTTGCGATAACGACATGCATAAAAACAAGAATCTAAAGCGCGTCGCACAAGGCCGGTCGAACGCGACGCGCTTTAGAATTTTCGACAGCAAGCCTCAGGCGGCTGCGCTCAGTCCCAGCCTCTCGAGCGCCAGCTTTCTAGTCGAGACATAGTCGGTCTTGCCGGAGCCCAGTACCGGGATCTCCTCGACCTTGACGATGTCGTTCGGCACCATCAGTTCGGCCGCCCCGGCTTTTTTGCCGAATTTGCGCAATTCGTCGGGATCGGCATTGTCGGCCGTGGTGACCAGAACGAGGCGCTCGCCGCGCCGCTTGTCCGGCACTGCCACCACGGCGTGATGCTCTTCCGGCCACAGCGACTGCACCAGCATCTCGACCGCGCCAAGCGATACCATCTCGCCGGCTATCTTGGCGAAGCGCTTGGCGCGGCCGCGAATGGTGATGAAGCCTTCGCGATCGACCGAAACGATATCGCCGGTGTCGTGCCAGCCTTCGAGCGGCTGCAACTCGCCCGGCCGGTCGCCGGTCATGTAGCCCATCATCAGGTTCGGCCCGTCGAGCCACAGCCGGCCGGCGTCGCTGATGCCTTCGACCGGTTCGAGTTTCATGCGCATGGCCGGCAGCAGCCGCCCGACCGTTCCGTCGCGGCCGTGGATGGCGGTGTTGACGGCAACCACTGGTGCGGCCTCGGTCAAGCCAAAACCTTCGATGATCTCGGCCTGGAAGCGCTCGCGGTAAACCCGGCGCGTCTCCGGCTTCACCGCCTCGGCACCGGCCACGACGAAGCGCAGGCTGGAAAAATCGCCGTCCTTGGCGGTGCGGGCATAGTTGGCGAGGAACGTGTCGGTGCCGAACATCACCGTCGGCCGGACCTTGCGCGCCACCTCCGGAATAAGTTTGTAGTGCAGCGGTGACGGGTAGAGGAACAGCTTTACTCCGGTGACCAGCGGCAGGATGGTGCCGCCGGTCAGCCCGAACGAGTGGAACACCGGCAGCACGTTGAGCAGGATATCGGCCGGCGAGATGGTGATGCGGGCTTCCGCCTGCATCGCATTGGCAAGAAGATTCCGGTGCGACAGCACCACGGCCTTGGGCGTGCCTTCCGAGCCGGAGGTGAACAGGATCACCGCCGGCTTGGCCGCATCCTGGCGCTGCAACGGCCGGCGCCACAGCAAGGCGGCTGCGGCCTTGTCCAGCACGGTCACGCTTGCGCGGACATCCTCCAGCCACAGCAGTTTCGCCCCGCCCTTTTCCACCGCCTCGACGATGTCGGCGAGGTTGGCCTTTTCGACAAAGGCGCGTGAGGAGACCACGGTGCGGATCATCGCCGTGCGGACGGCGGCGGTGACGCTGGCCGGGCCGGCGGTATAGTTGATCATTGCTGCCACCCGCGCAGCCGACAGAAGTCCGACGAACGACAGCACGACGCCATTGGCGTTGGGCAGGAGCAGCCCAACCGCTTCGCCCGGCGCTGTTATTGCCTCGAACCGTCGGCCCAAAACCCTGGCGCCGATGAACACTTTCCGGTAGCTCAGGGCACCGCCAATGACGTCCTCGATTATTGGGTGCGAAGCGCCAACACGGTCGGCCGCATCGCGCATGGCGAGGAACAGCCCTCGGTCGAGATCACTGCCGAAAAGCCTGGCCTCGGCGAAGCGATCAAACAGCGCATTGGTGTTGGAGGCCTGATCTGGGTTCCGCGCCACCAGCTCGGCGATGGTCATCGGCTCCAGCGCGCTGATCGACAGCTGCGGAAACCAATGGCGCGGCGCCTTGTCCGCCGGCGTCAGCGAGGCCGGCAGGCTGCGTGCGCCGGCAACGAAGATCGGCACGATACGAGCGTCGGCCTGCATGGCGATACGGGTGATGGCGCGAAACAACCGAAACGACTTGACGTCTGGCTCGACCGCATCCGGCAGGTAAACGGCGAGCCGGCCCTTGCCCTTCAGCACCCGCACCAATCTGCGGCTGACGAAGACATGCTCGGCGTTGAAGGCGATGGTGCGGCCGAGCTCGCGCCACGGCTCCAGCCACGGCGATCTGGCCGAAGCCTGGTCGAGGATGTGCAGCGTGTCCTCCGGCAGCAGCGACAGCATCAGCGCCGGCTCGATGCGTGACTGATGCCAGATGACATAGATGACCGGGGCCACCGACCTGCGCGCAATCTTGATGCGCTCGTCGCTGATCCGGTAGGCGAGCTTGAACGGCACGTAGAGCAGCGCCTGGCTCAAACGCAGGCCGAGGCGGAACTTCTCCACCACGCCGATCAGCAGCCAGGCCGCGACAAGACCCGCAAGCAGCGCCAGTGTCAGGATCATCGCCGCATCTCCCAACGATCTCACGTCGCGGCTCTTCACCGGCCGCTTCGGGTGAGAACCTAGCCGAAGTTGGATCAACGTCAATGCGGCTCCATTTTTCCTTCTCTCCTATGGTTTGATTCGCCTATGTTTGATTCGGCTCGGCTGCTTATCGCAGCTACGCCGCTTTCATCCTTCCGCTGATGAAGCGGAATTCCTGCGTCTTGCCGCCAAAGCCATAGGCGGCCGCAGGCACTTCATGCACGAGGACGTAGCTTTCCTCATGCACCTTACCCAGCAGCCGGCCGAATGCCGCGAAAATTGCCTGTAGATACGCCTCCAGTTCGAGCTTGGTGTTGGTACCGTCGACAACCTTGATGTCGAGCCAGGCCGTGTTGGTGCCATGCTCGGCCAGCGACTTGCCGCCGGCGAACCAGTGCTCGGGGTCGTGATAGGAAATGGCAACAGCTGTGATCGTCGCGTCCTTGCGCAGATGCGTGGCCGTCAGTTCGGTCACTTCCTTGGCAATGGCGGCGGACAAAGCGGCATCGGGCTTGCCGGTAACGCTGACATTGATGATCGGCATGTTTCTTCTCCTCGGTTTCAAGCGGCCTCTTCGCCGTCGAGAAAATCATGCCATCGTCCTTTGATCAAAAAAATCGAATTGTTTTTGATAAACACTTTGATAATATCGAATTATGCAGTTGTTCGATCCCGACCTCCTCAAGACTTTCCTCGCTTTCGTCGATGGCGGTTCCCTTGCGCGGGCCGCGTCGATCGTCGGTCGCTCGCCGTCCGCAGTGACCGCGCAGATGCAGCGGCTGGAGGATGTTGTCGGCGAATCGCTGCTGGTGCCGCAGGGGCGAGGGCGCGGCCTGACGCCGACAGGCGAGGATCTGATCGTTCACGCGCGTCGCATCCTTGCCGCGCACCGCGAGGCGTGGCTGGCCCTCAAAGGCGCGCACGCCGACGGGCGCGTCGCCATCGGCACCACGCAGGATTTCGCCGACAGCGGCTTGCCGCAGCTTCTCAGGGCTTTTGCTGTCAGCCATCCGCGCGTCAGGATCGAACTGCGCGTCGGCCGTTCCGCCGAACTGGCGCAGGCTTTGCAGGCCGGCACCCTTGATCTGGCCATTGCCATGCGGCAGGTGCCGACACGGGACGAAGTCGGTGTGCTCAAGGAACCAATGATCTGGCTTTGCTCACAGAACGGGCTGGCCACCCGCCACGACGAACTGCCCCTGGCGCTGCTCGATCCCCATTGCGGGTTTCGCGAAGCGGCGACCAGTGCACTCGATGCGGCCGGCCGTCGCTACCGCATTGCTGCTGGCAGTGCCAGCCTTGCCGGCCTGCGTACGGCGGTGCACGCCGGCATCGCCTTGACGTTGAGGACGGCGCGCTTCGCTCATTCCGGCATCGTCGAGGCGCCGAGCGATCTTGATCTGCCGCCGGTGCCGGTCGCCGAATTCGCCGTCCGCTTGCGTGAGGATGCCGACCGGCCGGCGCAGGATCTGGCAGCGTTGTTCAGCGGCAACCTGGCCTTGGCCAATTGAGCCAGCAAAGAAAAAGCCGACCTTGCGGTCGGCTTCTGAGTAGGACGGGCCGAGGGGTTTGGGGGGACTTGGGGTGGCCCGTCGCAGCCATAATGCCTGAGCCCTATGATGGTTCCATGACTTTTCAAATTAATTTTCAGGACCGGATTTCTCGTGATCGGACCACCAACTCGCGCTCGGACGCGGCGAGGATTGGTCATGCATCCGCTGCGCGCTGCCTGGCCATCAGCCAGTCGCGGCCGGCGTGAGCGAACACCGCGCAAAGCACGATGGCGCCACCGACCATGCTGGCTGCCGGCGGGATCTCCGCCAGGAACAGGAAGGCAAACAGGATCGCGAATGGCACTTCAGCTGACCCCAGCAATCCGGACTCGGCCGCCGGAATAAGCCGGGTGCCCTCCGTCCACAGGATCGAAGCCAGCGCGAACGAGGCGCCGAAGGTGGCTAGAAGCACAGCGTCCCTGGCCGAGACAGCCAGCGGATCGGCGACGAACCAGCCGAGCACGAACAAAAGGAATGCCGACACCGCACCCGCCCACACCACCGGCGTGTCGCGGAAGGCGCGCACCATGATCATGTAGAGCGCGCTGCCGATCGTCATCAGCAGCGCCAGCCCGTCGCCGAACAAATGGCCGGTGCCGAAGCCGGACCAGACCATGATTGCCACACCGCATAATGACACAGCGGCGGCGGCAAGCGTCTGCAGCCGGAACGGCTCGCGGACCAACAGGAGGGCCAGCAGCGCGGTGACGAACGGGGCCGTGGCATAGATGATCGCGACATTGGCGACAAAGGTGAACTTGAACGCCGAGATAAAGGCGATGCTCGCGAGCGCGCCCTCGATCGCCAGCAGCCAGCCTCGCCAGCCGAGCCGCAAGCTGTCGCGACCGCCGGAGCGCTGGCGGCGCCATAGGACATAGAGGCTGATCAGGATCGAGCCGACGAAGCCGCGCCAGCAGGTAATGGTCAGGGGGTCGGCATGGATCGATTTGGTCAGCACGCCGGTGAGGCCGAAGACGGCCGCCGATGCCGAGACCAGGATGATGCCGAGGGTACGCTCGCGGGCGCTTTCCACTGTGCATGGCATGTCCAGCGATCCCGTCATCTCACCAGCCTACGCTGCCCCTTCCTGACACCATAGTGTCAGCTTGAGGCGTCCTGCATCGAAAACAGCAGGTAGGCAGCCCCGGTGAACAGGATTCCGACAAGAACCCGTTCGCGGGTTTTCACGATGGCGATATCGGCCATATGTCCGGCGGCCTTACGAATGTGTTGCGAGAGACGGTGTGATGGCGTTGGATGCTCCCCGTATCGTCAGGCTATACCGGCGAAACCCTGCCAAGCGCTACGCCAGCGGGGACTGGCGTTTGGGCAGGCGGCATCGCCGTTAGGCAGCGAAGCCAGGCAACTGTGGGAGAGAAACGAATGGACGCGATCGCATTGAAGGCCATGCAGGCGCCGCTGAAGGTGGCCTATCGCGACGACGCCTCGCGCGCGCTGATTACTCTCCGCGCCAAAGGCTCGATCGATGACCAATCGATCGCCTGCAAGGTCGAGACAGGCAGGGCGATCGCCATTGCCGGGCTGCATCCGGCGACCGGCGGCACCGGGCTCGAACTCTGCTCCGGCGACATGCTGCTGGAGGCACTGGTGGCTTGCGCCGGCGTCACGCTGAAGGCGGTGGCCACGGCGCTGGAATTCAAGCTTGGGGCCGCCACGGTGGAAGCCGAAGGCGACCTAGACTTTCGCGGCACGCTTGGCGTGGCAAAGGATGCGCCGGTTGGCTTCCGCGCCATCCGGCTGACATTTGGCCTCGACACCGACGAGCCGCAGGAGCGCATCGATGCGCTGCTCAAGCTGACCGAGCGCTACTGCGTCGTGTTCCAGACCATCAGTCAGAAGCCGGAGCTGACGGTAAGCGCGCGACGCTGACGATCTCCCCCTCAAGGGGGGAGATCACGCTGTCCTACTGCGCCGACGGCTCCTCGGCGTCGCCCTCGTCGGCGAAGGGCGAGGCGCTCGGCACGCACTGCACCGACCAGCCGGCCGGCGTCGGTTGCTTCTGGTATTCGGTTATGGCGAAGGCGCACTGTTCGCGGGTGTCGAATGTGCTGGGCAGCACGACCATGCCGCCTTGCGGGCCGGCGATCACCAGATACCAGACTAACGCTACGCTCGGTGCCGCCATGAGTATTTCCTCGCTCTGCTTGTTTTGGGAGTCGCACGATCCTAGCAACTCCGGCCCAGGGGCGAAAGCTGGGCCAAAGCGCGGCGTTAAGCCACGGTATCACAGCCACGTGATGTCGGGTCGTTTTTTTGGTTCAGTTCGCCGCAAAACAATAGAACAGGCCGTCGCCGCCGGTGCCCTTCAGCGCTTCCTGGCTGCAGCCACCGCGTGACGCATGCGAGGAATTCCACGATTTGGCGGCTGCCGAATCATCGAGGCCGGTACGATCGTGATGACCCATCATCGCCACACCTTCTGCTCCGCTCAGCGTCCAGTCGCCGCAGGTCTGGTCGGCTATTTTCGTGCCATCCGGCTTGGAGCCGGTCAACACGTCGTGCCGGTTGGGCGCGTCGCCGCGGCCGTTGACCATTTGGCCCTTTTCGTCGAGTGCCGTCTGTTTGGTGATGGCGTTGGCATCGCTATGCAGGGAAGCGACATCATCGGCGATCTTGACGCCCTTGGCGTTGAACCACGGGCCTTTGCCGATACGGTCGCGTGCATCGGTATCGCTGGTCGAGAGATAGGCGCGCCATGTCTTGCCGGTAACGCCCGCGGCTTCGGCCAGTGAACTACAATGGGCGTCGGCGCCGGCGAGACCGCCGAGATCGGCGCCTTTGCCAGAGCCGACGCTGGTGACGAAAAAGCTCATCGTTGCCTCCTGCGACGACGCGGCGCCGATCACTGCAAGCAGCGCGGTGGCAGTCAAGAGAAGCAGTCTCCGCATATGGTCCTCCGTTTCTCGAATTGTGGCACCCGAACAACGTTGGTGCCGGCGCAATTCTTCCGGCAAAATGCGATGTGTGGCTACTCCGGCTGCCGGTAGGCGACAAAGCGATTGTGCTTGGCCTGGAAGATCAGCCCGGTCTCCTTGAGCGTGGGGCTGGCCAGCGGCACGATTCGCTTGGCGATCTCCGAAGGGTGCGGCAGTGTTTCAGGATCCTCGCCGGGTACGGCCTGCGCCCGCATCGCGGTGCGCGTTGCCCCGGGATCGGCGGCATTGACCCTGAGCGGCAGGTTTTCGGTCTCATGCGCCCATGAACGCGTCATGGCCTCGACCGCCGCCTTCGACGCCGCATAAGGCGCCCAGAAGGCGCGTGCGGAGTGGGCAAGGCTGGAGCTCAGCACGATAGCACGGCCGGCATCGGAAAGCCTGAGCAGCGGGTCGACCGAGCGGATCAGCCGCCACGTTGCGGTGACGTTGATGGTCATCACTTTCTCGAAGGTCTTGGCCTCGACATGGCCGATCGGGGCGATGACGCCGAGCACGGCGGCGTTGGCGACCAGTATGTCGAGCTTGCCCCAGCGCTCGTGGATGGCGCCGCCCAGCCGGTCGATCCCCGCCATGTCGGCAAGATCGAGCGGTACCAGCGTCGCCTGTCCGCCACCTGCCTTGATCTGGTCGTCGAGTTCTTCCAACCCGCCGACGGTGCGGGCAACCGCAATCACATGCGCACCGGCGGCGGCAAGCTCCCTGGCGATGAAATAGCCGATGCCGCGCGAGGCGCCGGTGACGACCGCAACGCGGCCGGAGAGGTCAAGGCTCATACGATGGATTCCGACAGGCAAGGTGAAACCGCCGTGAGGGGCTAAGGGGAGGGAGACAAACGGACCGGCAAGGCCTACGACCCGCCGGCCGCTAACAGCGACAGTGTGCGCACATTGTCGGAGCCTTCGAAGTCGGCAAGCCGGGTCGGATACTGGCCGGTGAAGCAGGCGTCGCAGAATTGCGGCTGCTCGTTGTCGCGGCCGGCCTCGCCGACGGCGCGGTAGAGCCCGTCGATCGACAGGAAGCCGAGCGAATCGACGCGGATGAACTCGGCCATCTCCTCCACCGACATGCGCGACGCCAGCAGCTTCGACTTTTCCGGTGTGTCGACGCCGTAAAAGCAGGAGGCGCGCGTCGGTGGCGAAGCGATGCGCATATGCACTTCCTTGGCGCCGGCATCGCGCACCATCTGGACGATCTTCTGGCTGGTGGTGCCGCGCACGATCGAATCATCCACCAGCACCACGCGCTTGCCTTCGATCATGCGGCGGTTGGCGTTGTGCTTGAGCTTGACACCCATGTGGCGGATCGAATCGCCGGGCTGGATGAAGGTGCGGCCAACATAGTGATTGCGGATGATGCCGAGCTCGAACGGAATGCCCGCGGCCTGCGAAAAGCCGATCGCCGCCGGCGTACCCGAATCCGGCACCGGCACGACGATGTCGGCCTCGACCGGACTTTCCTGCGCCAGCTCGGCGCCGATGCGCTTGCGCACTTCATAGACGTTGCGGCCTTCGACCGACGAATCCGGCCGCGCGAAATAGACATATTCGAAGATGCAGAAGCGGGTCTTCTGCGGCTCGAACGGGAACAGGCTTTCGATGCCCTTGCTGGTGACGACGACCATTTCGCCGGGCTTCAGGTCGCGCACGAAACGCGCACCGATAATATCGAGCGCGCAGGTCTCGGAGGCGAGAATCCAGGCGCCGTCGAGATCGCCGAGCACCAGCGGGCGGATGCCGAGCGGGTCGCGGCACCCGATCATCTTCTTGGACGTCATCGCCACCAGCGAGAAGGCGCCTTCGACTTGGCGCACCGCATCGATGAAGCGCGAATTCAGGTCGCGCTCCTTGCTGGTGGCAACCAGGTGCAGGAGCGTTTCGGTGTCGGAGGTGGAAGAGAAGATGGCGCCTTGCTTCTGCAGGGCGCGCTGAACGGTCATGGCGTTGGTGAGATTGCCGTTATGGGCGACGGCAAAGCCGCCATCGGCAAGTTCGGCGAAGAAAGGCTGGATATTGCGCAGACCGGCGCCGCCGGTGGTGGCATAGCGTGTGTGGCCGATAGCACGGTTGCCTTGCAGGCTGTCGATGACACGCTGCTTAGTAAAGGTGTCGCCGATCAGGCCGACATGGCGTTCGACATGGAATTGGGTGCCGTCATAGGAAACGATGCCGGCCGCTTCCTGGCCTCGATG
Organism: Mesorhizobium sp. M0768; assembly: GCF_040320195.1. NCBI lineage: Bacteria > Pseudomonadati > Pseudomonadota > Alphaproteobacteria > Hyphomicrobiales > Phyllobacteriaceae > Mesorhizobium > Mesorhizobium sp. M0768. Next base: position 61,511 of record NZ_JAMYPD010000012.1, read on the forward strand.
CTGCAACGCATGCAGACCGAGCGTTACGATGGCTGCGGCGTCCTGCCGGCCGAAAATGCCGAACACGCCGCATTCGTCGTGGAAATGGTCATCGGCTTCGGCGGAAAGCACGTCGTCTGCGTCTGCCACTGAGGCTGCCATTGGGGCTCAAGCTCCGCTAAAGTCGCCATATAAGGTCATAGCGCATCGAAAGCAACGCACGTCGTGCGGCGTTCACATGATCGACAGTCTTGAGCCTGGCAAGTCCGTCGAAATCAGTTTGCCGGCGCCGGGTTTGCAGGTGCCGGCGTCGCGGGCGCATTGTCGGCCGGCGGCGCATCGCTGTCGTCGGGTGCCGGAGCAGTGGCGTCGTCGCCGGCGGCAGGGGCTTCCGCTGCAGGCGCGTCGGGGGCCAGAGGCGTCTCGGTGGCCGGCTGATTCGGATTGAGCTTGTTGAGGATGGCGTTTTCCGGATCCTCGGGCAGCAGGCTTTCGAGCTTGGCGCCGATCGATTCGAGCAATGGCTTTGACTTGGCGTTGGCAATCCAGCCTGGAGCCTTGGCGCCGGCCAGCCAATTGAAGAAAAGCAGCGCGACAGCGACGACCAGGATGCCGCGCGCCGCGCCATAGAGGAAGCCAAGTGTACGATCGAGCGCGCCGATCCTGGAATCGATGATCCAGTCGGCGAGCTTCATGGTGATGACCGAAACGACGATCAGCGCGACAATGAAGACGATACCGGCGGCCGCCGCCATGGCGGCCTTTTCGTTGTCAACATAGGGCTGAATGTAAGGCAGCACCGGCTTGTAGAAGAAGAAGGCGGCGGCCGCGGCGGCTGCCCAGGAGATGATCGACAGGATCTCGCGAGAAAAGCCGCGAACCATAGCGAGCATCGCCGAGACCAGGGTGAAGCCGACGAGAATTCCGTCAAGCAGCGTAATCGGCATGTTTTTCGCCCCACTCCGATCTCTTTTTCACGGCCCGACGAGCCGCATCACTCTTGCTCGTCGGCGCGGCTGCGCCTAGAGCCGGCTATGCGCGCCACGAGATCGGCAAGCTCGGTGGGCTGGAAAGCGCTGGCTCCGATCCCCCCGACCGCATTACCACCAACAAGTTCCTCGCTGCCCAAGGGCAGAACCGCGCGTCCGAAACCCAGCTTTTCGGCTTCCTTGAGGCGCTGCTGCGCATGCGCAACCGGCCTCACCGCACCCGACAGGCTGATTTCGCCGAAATAGACGCAATCGGCGGGAAGGGCAAGACCGGTGAGCGAGGAAACCAGTGCCGCCGCCACTGCCAGGTCGGCCGCCGGCTCCGAAATGCGGTAGCCGCCGGCAACGTTGAGATAGACGTCGTGCGTGCCGAAGCGGACGCCGCAATGGGCTTCCAGAACCGCCAGGATCATCGACAGCCGGGCACCGTCCCAGCCGACGACGGCGCGGCGCGGTGTGCCCAGCGTCGATGGCGCCACCAGCGCCTGGATCTCGACCAGCACCGGCCGTGTGCCTTCCATGCCGGCGAAAACCGCGGCACCGGGCGACTTCGCATGGCGCTCACCGAGGAAAAGCTCGGACGGATTGGCGACTTCCCGCAAGCCCTTATCCGACATTTCGAAGACACCGATCTCATCGGTTGGCCCGAAGCGATTCTTGACCGTGCGCAGGATGCGGTAGTGGTGGCCGCCTTCGCCCTCGAAATAGAGCACCGCGTCGACCATGTGCTCGACGACGCGCGGTCCGGCGATCTGGCCCTCCTTGGTGACGTGGCCGACCAGAACGATCGCCGCCCCTGTGGATTTTGCGTAGCGGATCATCGCCTGGGCGGCGGCACGCACCTGGGTCACCGTGCCGGGCGCCGAATCGGCCATATCGGTCCACAGCGTCTGGATCGAATCGAGAATGACCAGATCCGGCCGCTTGCCATCGGCGATGGTGGCGAGGATGTCCTCGACATTGGTTTCGGCGGCGAGCTCGACCGGGGTGTCGGCGACGCCGAGCCGCTGGGCGCGCAGCCTGATCTGCGCGACCGCCTCTTCGCCCGAGACATAGACGATGCGGTGGCCCTTTGCCGCCAGCGCGGCCGCGGCCTGGGTGAGCAGCGTCGACTTGCCGATGCCGGGATCGCCGCCGACCAGCAGCGCCGAGCCGCGCACGAAGCCGCCGCCGGTGGCGCGGTCGAGTTCGCCGATGCCGGAGACGATGCGCGGCGCGTCCTCGATGTCGCCGGAGAGGCTGGTCAGCACCACCGCGCGGCCTTTGCGTGCATTGCGCGTATTGGCCGGGCCGGAACCTATGCCGCCTGACGTGCCTTCCTCGACCAGCGTGTTCCACTCGCCGCAGGCATCGCATTTGCCGGCCCAGCGCTGATGCACCGAACCGCAATTCTGGCAGATGAACTGGATACGGGATTTGGCCATCAGTTTATTGGTTCCAAGAGGTATTTGGAACGATCCCAGTAAATCGGCAAAGCATTTTCGACTGTATCGAAATGAGTGCGGCGCTGGCCGTTGCTCTGAGCCCAATTGTCGTATGCCGACCAACATGCATAGATGAACAAATTTACCGCCAAATCATTGTCTCGCCTGACTGCTTCATGCAGCGTTTCGAACAATCGCCTGAGCGCTAACGAGAGGCGGCGGTCCTGAAGCCGATGCATGAGAAGGAATGCACACCCGATCGCAGCGACAGACGTACTCTGCCGAGAGTCCCCTGACCAAAGTGCCAAAAGGCCCAGAAGATTATCGATGTCGCGAGTCGTTCCCAGCTTCCAAATCCGATAGAGGCCGGTCACTGCCGCGCTTCGCGAATAGTCTTCGACATGCTTGGCAAGGAATTTCCTCACCAATTCAACGTTCTCGGGCGTCGGTTCGCTTGAGTAGCAGAACACCAGCAAACCGGCGTGCGATTCCGTGCGAGAAATTGACCCGGCAGATATCAAATATTCAGTGAGTTGCGCGCGTTCATCCTCGGAGATGTCATACTCTTCGAATTTTATCCTTTGGTAGATATCGCTAAAGTCCAATCGGCTGCTCCGCGACAATGCATGCCTACTCGAACCGATCCGGCAAATGATGCTCTTCCGCAAGGTCCGAGAAGCGGGTGAATTCGCCCTGGAAGGCGAGGCTGACCGATCCCGTTGGGCCGTGGCGCTGTTTGGCGACGATGACCTCGGCCTTGCCGCGCATCTCGTTCATCTCGTGTTCCCATTTGATGTATTCGTCGGTGCCCGGCTTCGGCTCGCGGTTCTTCAGATAATATTCCTCGCGGTAGACGAACAGCACCACGTCGGCGTCCTGCTCGATGGAGCCCGATTCGCGCAGATCCGAAAGCTGCGGGCGCTTGTCGTCGCGGCTCTCGACCTGGCGCGACAGCTGCGACAGCGCGATGATCGGCACGGCCAGCTCCTTGGCTAGTGCCTTGAGGCCGGTGGTGATCTCGGTGATTTCCTGGACGCGGTTTTGCGAGGATTTCGCGCTCGATCCCTGCATCAGCTGGATATAGTCGATAACGATGACGTCGAGGCCGCGCTGGCGCTTCAGGCGACGCGCGCGGGCCGACAGCTGAGCGATGGAAATGCCGCCGGTCTGGTCGATGAACAGCGGGATTTTCTGCATTGTCTGCGAGCAGGCGACCAGCTTTTCGAAATCCATCTCGCTGATCTCGCCGCGCCGGATTTTCGACGACGGGATTTCCGTCTGTTCGGAAATAATGCGGGTGGCCAGCTGTTCGGATGACATTTCGAGCGAAAAGAAGCCGACGACGCCGCCATTGGCCGCCTTGAACGAGCCGTCCGCCTGCTGCGCCGGGACATAGGCCTCGGCGATGTTGAAGGCGATATTGGTGGCGAGCGAGGTCTTGCCCATGCCGGGGCGGCCGGCAATGATGATCAGGTCGGACGACTGAAGGCCGCCCATGCGGCGGTCGAGATCGCGCAAGCCGGTAGCAACGCCCGACAAATGCCCGTCGCGCATATAAGCCGCATTGGCCATGTCGACGGCGGTCTTGACGGCATCGGTGAAGCTCTCGAAGCCGCCATCGTAGCGGCCGGTTTCGGCCAATTCGAACAGGCGCCGCTCGGCATCCTCGATCTGGTCGGAGGGCGACATGTCGACCGGCGCGTCATAGGCGATGTTGACCATGTCCTCGCCGACAGTGATTAGCGCGCGCCGCGTCGCCAGATCGTAGATGGCGCGGCCATAGTCGGTGGCGTTGACGACGGTGACGGCCTCGACCGCCAACCGCACGACATATTGCGCCACCGTCATGTCGCCGACCTTCTCGTCGGCCGGCAGGAAGGTCTTCAGCGTGATCGGCGTCGCGATCTTGCCCATGCGGATGAGCTCGGCCGCGACCTCGAAGATCTTTCTATGCAGCGGCTCGTAGAAATGGCCGGGCTTCAGGAAGTCGGAGACGCGGTAGAAGGCATCGTTGTTGACCAGTATGGCGCCGAGCAGCGCCTGCTCGGCCTCGATATTGTTCGGCGCCTCGCGATAGAGCGGTGTTTCCGCCACGCCGAATTTTCGTGCTGCCTCTGCCATGATGTCCCCGGTCCTGATCCCCGTCTTTCGATATCAGAACGAGACAAGGCGGTGATGACTTATCTGCATCAGTCCCCAACCAACCAACTTTGATGCCCGCGATTCACAGCCAGGATCTTTCGGTGGAAAGAATCTCGATTGACTCGAATCAAGATGGCGAGCCTAGCCGTTCTCAGGCGAGAACAAAACAGGAAAATAGCTGCCGGTCATTCCGGCAAGGCATCACCCCAATCCAGTCGCCGCGCGGCCTTGAACGTCTCGCCGTCGCGCTTGGTGAACAGTCGCTCGGCAGCACCCCCTTCCTGTTCGCAAAGCTTCAGCAAGACCTTGCCGGACCCCGACTTCGGCGGTGCGATCACTCGCGCTCGAGGCGGAGCGGCCGGATGGCGGGAGGCCGCGACAAAGATGAATTTCTCGTCCTCCCACGGCACCTCGGCATCCTTGGCCAGACGGTGTAGGCGCGAGCGGGCGACGCGGCGGGCGAAATGGCACCAGTCGGGGGCAACGAGCGGGCAGGGCGCCTCATGCGGGCAGGGCGCAAGCACGTGCGCGCCCGCCTCGATCAACTGCCGCCGCACGGCAAGAATACGCTGCCAGCCGGCCGGCGTGCCCGGCTCGACCACCAGCAGCGTGTCTGCGGTCAGCTGCCAGAGCCGGTCGACGAGTTTTGCCAGCGATGCCGGCGCGATCTCATCCAGCACATAGGCTGAAGTCACCAGCTCGGCCGGCTCCAGATCGACCAGGTCGATGGTGATGTCGCCGGTCCGCCAGGCGGTCCTGGCCGTGATCGCATCCGCAGCAAGTGCTTCGCCGACCCTTCGTACCGCGGCGCCGGCCTCGAATAGCACCGCCTGTTCGAGATCCGGCCAGAGATTGATTGTGGCCCAAAGCACCGTGCCAGGGCCGGCGCCGACATCGAGCAAGGTCTTCGGAGCATAGTCGGGCCGAGACTCGCCCACCGCATCGAGGCTGGCGCGAACGGCCGCATAGGTCGCCGGTAGCCGCGTTGCCAGATAGGCCTTCACCGCCATGTCTTCGGCCATGTGCAGGCGACCGTCGCGCAACTCGGCGCGGTAGCGGTCCGACAGCGTCTTTGCCGCTTGCTTAAGCATCGGCAACGGCACTTTTTCGAGGAGGCGGTCGACGCCTTGTCTAAGCGGGACGGGCAGTTCCATCGCTTAGGCAGTCCGAGGTGCGAGCAGAATGACCGAGGCGCCAACGATGCAGATCGCGGCACCGGCAAGATCCCAGCGGTCGGGGTGCACGCCTTCCGCCAGCCACAGCCAGGCCAGCGAGGCGGCAATGCAGATGCCGCCATAGGCGGCGTAGGCCCGGCCCGCCGCGCTGGTGTCGACCAGCGCCAGCAGCCACGCGAATAGCACGAGCGAGACGAGACCGGGCGCCAACCACAGCGGCGACTTGTCCAGCCGCCACCATGCCCAGAACGAAAAGCAGCCGGCGATCTCGGCAAGTGCGGCGGCGACGTAGAGGAGGTAGGTCATGAAAAAAGATCCCGCGTTTGACGGGACCCTTTTCAGCGTGCCGGCCGGCAATGGCAAGTGGCGATGGCGTGATGCCGGCAGTCTACTCCGGATCCGCCACCTTGCGGCGGCGAGTGGGCTTGGCCACCGGAGCCTTTTCGCGACGTCCAAGATCGCGCATCTCCAGCGCCTTCTCGCAACTGGCCATGTAGTCGCGCGTCATCGGCAGCGTGTCGTTCTTCTTGGCAATCTGGATCTGGAAGATCACCAGATCCTGCCAGCGGAAGGCAGCTTCCGAGGCGGCAAGATAGAACTCCCACATGCGGCAGAAGCGCTCGTCATAAATCGCCCTGGCCTTGTCGCGGTTGGCCGCGAAGCGCTCGCCCCAATGCTTCAGCGTCTCGGCATAATGCAGCCGCAGAACCTCGATGTCGGTGACGACGAGCCCCGATTTTTCGATGGCCGGCATCACTTCGGATAGCGACGGGATGTAGCCGCCCGGGAAGATGTACTTGCGGATGAAGGCGCTGGTTGCCCACGGCACGCCGGAGCGGCCGATCGTGTGCAGCAGCATGACGCCGTCCGGCTTCAGCAGCGTCGCCGACTTGTCGAAGAAGGTGCGGAAATGATTGACCCCGACATGCTCGAACATGCCGACGGAGACGATGCGGTCGAAACGTTCATTGAGTTCGCGATAGTCCTTGATGTCGAAATGCACCCGGTTTTGCAGGCCTTGCGCATGGGCGCGGTCGGTGGCGACGCCGTGCTGCTCGGTCGACAGCGTCACGCCCTGTACGTCGACGTCGAACGCCTTGGCTAGATAGAGCCCAAGCCCACCCCAGCCGGAGCCGATATCAAGAACCGTCTGGCCGGCCTTCAGCCTGAGCTTGGCGGCGATATGGCGCTTCTTGGCCGCTTGTGCCTCATCGAGCGTCATGTCCGGCTGCTCGAAATAGGCGCAGGAATATTGCATGTCCTCATCGAGGAAGAGGCGGTAGAGGTCGCCCGACAGATCGTAATGGCGCTGCACGTTGCGGCGCGCCCGCGACGCCGTGTTGATCTGCTGCAGGCGCCGGAAGGCGTGGCGCAGACCTTCGATCGCCTTCGACCAGGTGGCATCGATACCGCCGCTGCCCATGTTCTGGAAGGCAATCCGCATCACTCCCAGCACGCCGCCCTCAAGAATGTCGAGTTCACCGTCCATGTAGGCTTCCGGCACCGCCAGCATCGGATCGAAGGTTATTGCGCGCTCGGCATGCCTTGTCTTGATGTGCATGTGCACCGGCTCGCCGCTGCCGTCACCGAAAGTCACCATCGAGCCTTGCGGCCCTGTCACCTTGAGATTGCCTGTGCGGACCAGGCGGTCGAGAACGCGTTTCAGCAGAATATTCATGACCAATTGTCCCCTCTCGGCCAGACATGCTGTCCTATTCTGCATCAAGATATAGGGGTTCGAAAAGTTCCATTTGGCATAAAAATGCCCGGGTACGAGGCCCGGGCATTGGTCCAGAATAGCGATTAGCCGGCGAATGCCGACGAATGACGATCAGCCGTTGTCTTCGCCGCCTTCGAACTCCGCATTCGGATCGAAGAAGTTTTCCGGCCGCGCATTATCGTTGATGTCCTCGCCGTAGATGGCTTCGGCGGTGGTCAGTGTTTCGCCCTTGGCCTGGCGCTCGGCTTCGTCGGCCGTGCGGGCAATGTTGAGCGTGATGGTAACCTCGACTTCCGGGTGCAGCGCGATCGCCACATTGGTGACGCCGATGGTCTTGATTGGCTGGTTGAGAAGGATCTGGTTGCGGTTGACCGAAAAACCTTCCGCCGTCACCAGCTCGGCGATGTCGCGCGTCGAGACCGAACCATAAAGCTGACCGGTTTCGCCGGCCGAGCGCACGGCGATGAAGCTCTTGCCGTCGAGCTTTTCTGCAATCTGCGCGGCTTCGGACTTGCGCTCCAGGTTGCGGGCTTCAAGCTGGGCCCGCTGTCCCTCGAACTTCTTCTTGTTAGTTTCGTTGGCGCGCAGCGCCTTGCCTTGCGGCAGCAGGAAATTGCGGGCAAACCCGTCCTTGACCTTGACGGTATCGCCCATCTGGCCGAGGCGGGAAACGCGTTCGAGAAGAATGACTTCCATGGTTTTGTTCCTTCGCTTGGGCGCTGTCCTCAGGATCGGCGCCGAGTTGTCTGGAACAGGTCAGGAAGCTGGGGCGTCGTCGCCTGTGTCGCTGTCCTGCCTGTCGCGGCAGTTAGGATCTCTTGTTGAAATCCAACCCGGGATTTGGTGTTCGATCCGGCTACGCCCGTCGTGGCCGGTGAAAAGCGGGCGGCGAACCGCCCGCTGGCTAGACCATGATCCCGAAAAGTGGAAACCGATTTTCGGATAAGATCATGGTCAACTAATCAGTGTTAGCGGACTACGTAGGGCAGCAGGCCGAGGAAGCGGGCGCGCTTGATCGCCTTGGCGAGCTCGCGCTGCTTCTTCTGGCTGACGGCGGTGATACGCGATGGAACGATCTTGCCGCGCTCGGAGATGTAGCGCTGCAGAAGCCGCACGTCCTTGTAGTCGATCTTCGGCGCATTGGCGCCGGAGAACGGGCAGGTCTTGCGGCGACGGTGGAAGGGGCGCCGGGTTGGGATCTGGTTGATGTCGACCATTATTCTGCGGCTCCTTCAAAGCCTTCGCGCGGACGGCGCGGGCCACGATCGGCACCGCCATCCCCGAAGCTGCGCGGCGGACGATCACCACGGTCACCGCGATCGCGGTCGCCGAATGAGCGCGGGCCACGATCGCCACGGTCGCGGTCGCCGAAGCCGCCGCGTTCCGAGCGCTCTTCGCGCTTCTGCATCATTGCCGACGGACCTTCCTCATGCGCATCGACCTTGATGGTCAGGAAACGCAGCACGTCCTCGGACAGGCCCATCTGGCGCTCCATCTCGTTGAGCGCGGCCGGCGGGCAGGTGATGTCCATGAGTGTATAATATGCCTTCCGGTTCTTGTTGACCCGGTAGGTGAGGGACTTCAGTCCCCAGTTCTCGACCCGGCCGACGGACCCGCCATTCGCGGTGATGACGCCCTTGTACTGTTCGACAAGCGCATCGACCTGCTGCTGCGAGAGGTCCTGCCGAGCAAGAAACACATGTTCGTATAGAGCCATAGTGTTCGTGCCTTTCTTCGTTTCTCTCCCGGTTCCCGGCGGCAAAAGCCTCTGCAACTTCTCTGACCCGCAATCCTTGCGAAGGCGGGGAAGAAAGGAGCATGACGAGACGGTCGAGAGCGGAGACACGGGAGGCGGAAGCGCTTCTGGCTTCACGCGAAGGTTTCGAAAAACCTCCGGCCCTCCGTTCAGCCCCCAGCAAGGACCGGCAGATTGCGGGCGTCTATACAGGAATTTGACCGCAAAGCAAGGCCAAACGACGGAGCAAACGGCCCTACCGTCCCAGAGCGCCACGGGTCTCGACGGCAAGGCTTACGGATTCCTGAAACCGGACCTTAACCACCATGCGAAGTTCCAGCACCGGCGGGCGTGGCGGCAACCCGTCGTTCATCATGCAGATGCAAAAGCAAACAGTCTGCGCGAGTTCGGCACCAAGGCGGTTTGGGGACAAAAATGCTTTTCGACAAATTCTGCCGTTCGAAGAGCGGCAACTTTGCCCTGATGCTGGCGTTCGGGCTGCCTGCGGTTCTGACCGCCGTCGCCTTTGCCGTGGACGTGTCCACCTTGATGAGGGCCAAGGTCAGCTTGCAGAATGCACTCGATGCCGCGAACCTTGCATCTTCGCATCTCGGCGACATCGAGGCTTCGCGCAAGGACGTCTTCGACCGCTACTTCCAGACCAATGTCGCCGGCCACAGCGAGTTGAGGAACGCCGAAGCGACGCTTACCGTGGAAAGGGGCCTCAATTACATCCAGACCAAGGCTGTCGCCACGGCGGACGTCAATTTGAACTTCGCCTTCCTGTTCGGCAACGACAAGCGCATCACCGTCGATGCCGGCGCCGTCGAATCGACCAATCAGCTCGAAGTCGTGCTGGTGCTCGACAATACCGGGTCGATGGCCAGCAACGATCGCATCGGCGCATTGCGGACGGCGGCGACGGCCCTGATCGATATGCTCGAAGCGGCGAAGTCGCCGACGCGCAGCGTACGTGTCGCGGTGGTGCCGTTCGTCACCGCCGTCAACGTCAAGGGCGAGGACTACGATCCGGCCTGGAAGCGACGGCGCGCCGTTCAGGGCGTCAGGCACGACCAAAACGGTGCTGCTGCTCACCGACGGCGAGAATGTTGTCTATGGCGCGAAGGATACGCCACAGAAGTCGGACTATGGCTCCTACGGATTCCTGGCCTCGGGTCGGTTTGGATCCAGCGACCAGACCGCGGCTGCGCGCAATGTCGACGATTGGACAACCAATGTATGCAACACATTGAAGAAGCAGGACGTGCAGATCTTCACAGTGCTGCTGCAGGCCGACACCGCAGCCAACCGCAAGCTCTACGAGGCCTGCGCATCGTCGCCGTCGGATTATTACCCGACCAACGACGTCAGTCAGCTCGAAAGCGTCTTCCTGAAAATCGGAAGCTCGATTTCGCAGCTGCACTTGACGAACTGAACGACGTCGGCCGCTCTCCCGCCGCCGCTGCTCAACTCGTGTGTGCAGCCACTTTGCCCGTGGTTTCGGGGAAGAAATCGGGCGCCGCATGGCGCTTGCCGAACATCATGTCGTATTGCAGCAGACGGAAGTCGCGGATTGCCGGATCGATCTCTTTCTGACGCGACCAATCGGGGGTGGCGTCGCCCCCCGGTGCCAAAAGCAAATTGCGGTCGATAACGCGGTAGCGCTCTCGCAACTGTCCGAGGAAGCCGGTGTAATAGGGATGGCTGATGCCGGCTGTCTTCAGGATATGGTAGGGCAGGAAGGACGGGCTGACGGCGCCTAGATCCTCGGCCGGGCCGCTGCGATTCGACCAGACGATCAGCGGCGTCTGGTGGTGCAGCAGCATCTGGTCGGCTGCCTCCTTGCGCGGCGCAACATTGTCCTTCAGGAAGCCGGTCTCGACGTAGACCGGCCCAAGCGGCGGCAGATGGTCGCCGAAGAACGCGATGACGGTCGGCCGCTCGCGTTTCTTCGCCCATTCGATCAGCCGCTCGAGGCCGCGGTCCGCGTCGGAAGAGCCTTCGGCATAGCTCAACAGCGATTCACGGGCCCATTGGCTGATCGGCGCCTGCACCTTGTGGGTCGGATTGTTATAGCGAGACGGCTCATACGGCCCGTGGTTCTGCAGGCTGACGGCGAAAAAGAACACCGGCTCGGCGCTGGTATCGGCTTCGTGGATGATCTCGTCGGTCATCGCAGCGTCCGACGCGAGCGGTCCGCGCTTCTGCATGGGCGGCAACGTCTCCTCGGACTTGAAGTCGTTGAAGCCGAAATCGGCATAGACGGCCCCCCGGTTCCAGAACCAATTGGTGCCGGGATGGATGGCGCGCGCCCGGTAGCCCTGACTTTTCAGGAAGGTCGCCAGCGAGGGAGTCGGTGTCCGCACATATTGCTGGTAGGGAATGCTGCCCGCCGGCAGGAAGGCGTTGGAAAAGCCGGTCAGGGCCTCGAACTCGATGTTGGCCGTCATGCCGCCGAACTCGGGCGAGAACATGTAACCCGTGCGCAGTGCCCGCACATTGGGGATAGGGTCGGGTGTGATGGTGACGCCAGGCAGCTTGGTCGGATCCCAGAAGGATTCGCTCATGACGACGATGATGTCGGGCTTCTCGGCAGGTACCGAGGCGGTCACCTGCGGTTTGCCGATCGCTTCGATCGCCTTGTCGGAATAGCCGGGCGGCGCCGAGACATGCGCCATCGGAACGTTAAGCGCGAAGGCGAGCGCAAAACCGTTTGAGGCATAGTTTTCCTTCTGGTCCCACATGATCGGGATGATCTGCAGCCGGTCGCGCGTCCACGAGAAAGTGGCATAGTCCATGATGGAAACGAAGAAGGCGATCAGCGGTACTGTCAGCGTCAGCCGGGCAAGGCGGCCCTTGTGGCTGAGCGCCGGAACGCGGCGGCGCCATAGCCGCCAGCCATAGACGAGCAGCGACAGCCCGCCGACGATGCCGATCGCCAGGGCAATGGCGGTTCCCGGGCGATCGCGTACCAGAAGCGGCATCAGTGCCACGATCTGCCGGGAATAAAGGAAATCCGTCGGATAGAGCGGATCGCCGAGATACAGCGACTTCTGGTGGCCGACGAACGCCAGCGACAATGTCAGCGGCGCGACGATCATCAGGCTCTGATGACTGCGGCCGAGCACGGCGTCGAGGCCGATGAGGATCAGCGCAAAAATGATGATCGTGGTCCAGCCGGGTTTGAAAGGCTGCAGAAAGAAATCAATGGTGCCGGCAAAGTTGCCGCGCACGATCAGTTCGATGGCAAACACAAGGATGGCCGCAGCCAGCAAGCTGATAAGGCCATAGCGGATGACAGGCCATTTGCGCGCCGGCAGATAGCCGGTCGACGGATCGCCTTCAAGAAACTGGGGCGCCGCCTCGGCTGCGCTCTGCTTGGTCTTTGCCACTTCAATAGTTCCCCGGCCCGCAACAAAAGCGTCACTCGATTGTCATCGAACTGTCACGCAAAGCCTAGCGCCTGTGGCGGAAATAAGAAGAGCCAGCAAACAAATCGTGAGCGGTTTTCATCATGAGTGATCGCCAAAAAGCCTGCCGAAACAGGCACTCGGCCGATATTACGCGATCAAGGTTGGACTTGACTTGGCCGCACGCCTTGCGTCACAGGCAACGTGAACCAGCAGCTGGGAGCCGCCGATGGCCATCGCATTCACCTTTCCGGGGCAGGGCAGCCAGGCTGTCGGCATGGGCAAGGACCTCGCCGATACCTTTGTGGAATCGCGGCGGATCTTCGAGGAAGTTGACGACGCGCTCGGCGAAAACCTATCGAAGCTGATCTGGGAAGGCCCGGAAGAGACGCTGACGCTGACCGCCAACGCCCAGCCGGCGCTGATGGCGGTGTCGCTTGCCGCAATCCGGGCGCTGGAGGCGCGCGGCTTCTCCCTGAACGGCAAGGTCACCTATGTCGCCGGCCACTCGCTCGGCGAATATTCGGCACTTGCGGCCGCAGGTTTCGTTTCGGTCGCCGACGCCGCCCGGCTGTTGCGCATCCGCGGCAATGCCATGCAGGCGGCTGTGCCGGCCGGCGAGGGCGCCATGGCGGCGATCATCGGGCTGGAACAGGCCGACGTCGAAGCTGCTTGCGCAGAGGCCGCCCAGGGCGCCGCCAAAGATCCCGCACAAGCCTTGGTTTGCCAGATCGCCAATGACAATGGCGGCGGCCAGCTGGTGATCTCCGGCGCCAGGCCAGCGGTCGAACTGGCGGCGAGGCTATGCACGGAGAAGGGCGCCAAGCGGGCGCTGATGCTGCAGGTCTCGGCGCCCTTCCATTCGGCATTGATGAAGCCTGCGGCCGAGATCATGCGGGAGGCGCTGGCCGCCGTGACGAAGAGTGCGCCGGTCGTGCCGCTGGTCTCCAATCTTACGGTGACCCCGACGAGCGATCCCGACGAGATCGCCCGCCGACTCGTCGAACAGGTGATCGGGCGCGTGCGCTGGCGCGAAACGGTGGAGTGGTTCGGCAGCAACGGCGTTGTGACGCTTTACGAAGTGGGCGCCGGCAAGGTGCTGTCGGGGCTGGCCCGCCGCATCAACCGCGACATTGCCACCAGCAGCATCGGATCGGCGGCGGAGGTCGAGACGGCACTTGCCGCCTTGGGTGACCACGTAGCTTGAATTCATCAGTGCTTGCCGCTACATGAATACATGTATCGCAACAAGGTGCGGCATGCCCACATCGATCCGCCTTTCTCCTGAAGTCGAGCAGCGCCTGGATTTTCTCGCGGCCAAGACTGGTCGCAGCAAGGCCTACTATCTGCGCGAGCTCATTGAACGTGGTCTGGAGGACTTGGAGGATTACTACCTGGCTGCCGAAGTCGTTGAGCGGATCAGGCGTGGTGAAGAAGACGTCATGAGAGCCGAGGACTTCTGGCGTGGCCTGGACGCTTGAATACGCCCACTCGGCGCGAAAATTTGTCGAAAAACTGGATCCGCAGACACGTCACCGTATCCGTGATTTTATTGAAAACCGCATTGCCGTTCTCGACAACCCGCGTGAACTCGGCAAACCGCTGAAGGGCCCGCTCGCAACCTTTTGGAGATATCGCGTCGGGGATTATCGCATCATTTGCGATGTGCAGGATAACCGGCTCGTCATTCTGGTGGTAACCATAGGCCACCGCGGCAACGTTTACAGATAGCCGAACTCACCGGCCCGTATGATTGGCCAGTACGATTTGGGAAGAGGATAAAGCATGTTCGAATTGACCGGCCGCAAGGCGCTCGTCACCGGCGCATCGGGAGGTATAGGCGAGGCGATCGCCCGCGTGCTGCACGGCCAGGGCGCCATCGTCGGCCTGCATGGCACACGTATAGAGAAATTGGAGGCGCTGGCCGCCGAACTGGGCGACCGGGTCAAGCTTTTCCCGGCCAATCTTTCCAACCGCGACGACGTCAAGGCGCTCGGCCAGAAGGCGGAAGCTGACCTCGAAGGCGTCGACATCCTCGTCAACAATGCCGGCATCACCAAGGACGGGTTGTTCGTGCGCATGGCTGACGCCGACTGGGATAGCGTGCTCGAGGTCAACCTGACCGCCGTGTTCCGGCTGACCCGCGAGCTTACCCATCCGATGATGCGGCGCCGCCATGGCCGCATCATCAACATCACTTCAGTGGTTGGCGTCATGGGTAATCCCGGCCAGACCAACTATTGCGCCTCCAAAGCCGGTATGATCGGCTTTTCCAAATCGCTGGCGCAGGAGATCGCCACCCGCAATATCACCGTCAACTGCGTCGCCCCGGGCTTCATCGAATCGGCGATGACCGCCAAGCTCAACGACAAACAGAAAGAGGCGATCATGGCGGCGATCCCGACCCGGCGCATGGGCACGGGCGCCGAAGTCGCCTCAGCCGTCGCCTACCTCGCTTCCAACGAGGCAGCCTACGTCACCGGCCAGACCATTCATGTGAATGGCGGCATGGCAATGATCTAACACTTGGGAAAACGCTTCATTCCGTCTTGGATGCACGGGATTTTTCGTGTAATGCCGCCCGCAACCCGGCGGTTCGGGCAAAAACCGGTCCTGTTCCGCTGCGTTTCCGGCAGGACCATCTTTCAGCTTGATTAGCGGCATTCTGCCCGCTAACGAAGACAGACAACCAAAAGACGAGGATGCCCAAATGAGTGACACCGCAGAGCGCGTCAAGAAGATCGTCATCGAGCACCTTGGCGTCGATGCCGACAAGGTGACGGAGCAGGCGAGCTTCATCGATGATCTGGGCGCGGACAGCCTCGACACGGTCGAACTTGTCATGGCGTTCGAAGAAGAGTTCGGTGTCGAAATCCCGGACGACGCCGCCGAGACCATCCTGACTGTTGGCGATGCGGTGAAATACATCGACAAGGCCTCCGCCTGACGCTATTTGCAGTCATCACCGGGGAGGACCTGCGATGAGGCGTGTCGTCGTCACGGGCCTTGGGCTGCTTTCGCCGTTCGGCATGGGCTTCGAGCACAGCTGGAAGGAGCTTCTGACCGGCCGCAGCGCAGCCAAGCGCATCACCGAATTCGAGGTGGAAGATCTTGCCTGCAAGGTCGCCCACGTCATTCCGCGCGGTGACGGCTCCAATGCCACTTTCAATCCTGAAGCCGTTCTCGAGCCGAAGGAACTGCGCAAGATCGGCGACTTCATTCTGTACGGGATCGCGGCCGCCGACGAGGCACTCAAGGATTCCGGCTGGCAGCCGAAGACGCATGAGGAACAGTGCGCCACGGGCGTGCTGATCGGTTCGGGCATCGGCGGCATCGAAGGCATCGCCGAGAATGCGATGATCCTCAAGGAACGCGGTCCGCGCCGCATCAGCCCATTCTTCATCCCTGGCCAGATCATCAACCTCGTCTCCGGTCAGGTCTCGAT
The DNA here is from genome assembly GCF_040320195.1 of Mesorhizobium sp. M0768. Taxonomy (NCBI): domain Bacteria; kingdom Pseudomonadati; phylum Pseudomonadota; class Alphaproteobacteria; order Hyphomicrobiales; family Phyllobacteriaceae; genus Mesorhizobium; species Mesorhizobium sp. M0768. Next base: position 77,530 of record NZ_JAMYPD010000012.1, read on the forward strand.
CCGGCATGGGCTGAAAGGCCCCAACCATGCCGTCGTCACCGCTTGCTCGACCGGTGCGCACGCCATCGGCGATGCCGCCCGGCTGATCATCTGGGGCGATGCCGACGTGATGGTCGCAGGCGGCGCCGAAGCGCCGGTGACGAGACTGTCGGTCGCCGGGTTCGCCGCTTGCCGCGCGCTCTCCACCGAGCGCAACGATGCGCCACAAACGGCCTCACGCCCCTATGATCGCGATCGCGACGGCTTCGTCATGGGCGAGGGCGCCGGTGTTGTCGTGCTCGAGGAGCTCGAACACGCCAAGGCCCGCGGCGCCAAGATCTATGCCGAGGTCACCGGCTACGGTCTGACCGGCGACGCCTATCACATCACCGCGCCTGCCGAGGACGGCGACGGCGCTTTCCGTTGCATGACCGCGGCGCTGAACCGGGCGAAGCTGACGCCGGCCGATGTCGACTACATCAACGCGCACGGCACCTCGACCATGGCCGATACGATCGAACTCGGCGCCGTCGAGCGGCTGGTCGGCAACGCCGCCTCGAAGATATCGATGTCGTCGACCAAATCGTCGATTGGCCACCTGCTGGGCGCGGCTGGTGCTGCCGAGGCGATCTTTTCGATCCTCGCCATTCGCGACAACATCGCGCCGCCGACCATCAATCTTGACAATCCGGAGCGCGAAACGGCGATCGACCTGGTGCCGCACAAGCCGCGGGCCCGGCAGATAGACGTGGCGCTGTCCAACTCCTTCGGCTTCGGTGGCACCAACGCCTCGCTCGTCTTCCAGCGCTACAATGGCTGACCGCTCTGCCGGTTTCCGTCTGCCGTCAATTTTGCCATATTCGCCCCTACTCTGCCCGAGGGGATTCGTCGCAAGATCAAATGGTAGGGCGCTATGAACACAAATCCGGCCGATAACGGGGAATTCGGGCAACGGCCAGCAACGCCCACGCCCGGCCCGATCGTGCCGAAGACGGCCAGCGAGGCGTTGCGGCCCGAGGCCGGCACGCCGCCGCCGAAGCGCTCGCGTGCCTCGCGCAGCCAGTTCGTCGTGTTCATGAACTTCGTCATCTCTTCGGTGATGCTGATGGTGCTGGCGGCAGGCGTTGCGCTGTATTTCGGCAAGCAGGAGTTCAACGAGCCCGGCCCGTCGGCCAATGGCGACACTTTCCTGGTCAAGCCGAATAGCGGCGTCCAGGAGATCGCCGACCAGCTTGAGCGGCGAGGGCTGATCAGCGACGCCCGCATTTTCCGCCTTGGCGTGCGCGCCTTCGGCAATGATTCCGCCCTGAAGGCCGGCGAATACGAGATCAAGCCGCAGGCGTCGATGCACGATATCATGGAACTGCTGAAGAGCGGCAAGTCGGTGATGTATTCGCTGACCATCCCCGAGGGGCTGACGGTCGAGCAGGCGCTGCAACGGATCGCCGAGCAGGACGCGCTGACCGGCGATATGCCGTCGACCACTCCACCTGAGGGCAGCCTCGCCACCGACACGCTGCGTTTCACCCGCGGCGCAACACGCCAGCAGATGGTCGACAAGCTTCTGGCCGACCAGAAGAAGCTGGTCGACGAGGTCTGGCAACGCCGAGCGCCGGATCTGCCGATCGCCAACGTTGAGGATTTTGTCACCCTGGCCTCTATCGTCGAGAAGGAGACCGGCAAGGGCGATGAACGCTCGCGCGTAGCCGCCGTCTTCCTCAACCGGCTGGCCAAGGGTATGCGGCTGCAGTCGGACCCGACCATCATCTACGGCCTGTTCGGCGGCAAAGGCAAACCCATCGACCGCCCGATCTATCAGTCGGACATCCAGAAGCCGACGCCCTACAACACCTATCTGATCAACGGGTTACCGCCGACGCCGATCGCCAATCCCGGCCGTGCGGCGCTGGAGGCTGTCGCCAATCCGTCGAAGACCAGCGATCTCTACTTCGTCGCCGACGGCAGCGGCGGGCACGTCTTTGCCTCGACGCTCGATGAGCATAACGAGAATGTCGCTCGCTACCGGGCACTGCTGAAAAAGCAGGCGCAGGACGCCGCCAAGGCCGGAGCAACCAATACCGGAGCCGACACGCCGGCGGGAGCCATCGTTGACGATGCAGGCCCCACCGCCGCCCAGTAGGGCCGGACGCCATCAGTTTGGCCCTGTGCATATCCGGGTGGATGTGCAAGGGCTGCCATGGCATTGAAATTCACATGGTCCTGTCCGGAGAAAATCGCTCCGGCTTGAGGGGCATTCGGCAAAGGGACGCACGGCTACATGAACTTGCAGAGCATGACCGGTTTTGCGCGCAGTGTCGCCGAACACGACGGCACTTCGATTGCCTGGGAAGCCAAGTCCGTCAACGGCAAAAGCGTCGAGGTCAGGCTGCGGCTGCCGCAAGGTTTCGACCGGTTGGAGCCGGCCGTCCGGCAGACGGTGCAGAAGCGTTTTGCGCGCGGCAATTTCCAGATGACGCTGACCATTGGCCGCGCCGCCGGCGCGCAAGCGCAACCCGTGGTCAACGAGGCTTTCCTGAAGGATCTGGCGGGCTTGGCCAAGCGGCTGCAGGAGCAGTTCGGAGTAGCCCCTGCGGCGGCCGACGGCCTGCTTGCGCTGCGCGGCGTCCTCGACATTCCCGAAACCATCGAAACCGAAGAGGCGCGCAGTGCGCTCGATACCGCAATACTGTCGGCGCTGGAAGCAGCACTGAACGGGCTGCACCAGGCGCGCCAGGGCGAAGGTGCGGCACTTCGTTCCCTGCTGTCCGGCCATATCGATGCCATCGAGGCGCTGACGCTGCGGGCCGAGGCCGATCCATCACGCGAACCGGCCACGATCCGCGAAAGGCTCGCCGAGCAGATCCGCCTGTTGATGGACGCGTCTGCCAACCTGGACGCCAGCCGGCTGCATATGGAAGCGGCGTTCCTGGCCACCAAGGCCGACATACGCGAGGAGATCGACCGGCTGAAGACACATGTGGCGTCAGGCCGGGCGCTGCTCGGCGGCGGCGGCGCCATCGGCCGCAAGCTCGATTTCCTGGCACAGGAATTCAACCGCGAATCGAATACGCTGTGTTCCAAGTCGAATGCTGCCGCGGTCACCGCCATCGGGCTGGAACTGAAGGCGGTCGTCGACCAGTTTCGCGAACAGGTCCAGAATCTGGAATGATCCCGATGCCAAGCCACATGACTGCCAAGCCCCATGACCGCTAGGGATGTGGGTTCCCGCATTCGGCGCCGCGGGCTGATGCTGGTCTTGTCGTCGCCGTCAGGCGCCGGCAAGTCGACGATTGCGCGCAATCTGCTGGAGAGCGATTCCAGCCTGGAATTGTCGGTCTCGGTCACCACGCGGCCACGCCGCGGCAGCGAGATCGAGGGCGTCCATTACCACTTCCGTACCATGCGCGAGTTCGAGCGGCTGCGCGATTCCGATGCGCTGCTCGAATGGGCGGAGGTGCACGGCAATTGCTACGCGACACCGCGCGAGCCGGCTGAACAGGCGCTGGCCGAAGGCCGCGACATGCTGTTCGACATCGACTGGCAAGGCGCTCAGCAGCTCAAGGAGAAGATGCGCGCCGACATCGTCTCGATATTCATCCTGCCGCCATCGATGAAGGAATTGAAGGCGCGGCTGAAGCGTCGCGCCGAGGACCAGGAAGCGGTGATCGAGACGCGGCTCAAGAACGCCCGCAACGAGATCGAGCACTGGAAGGAATATGATTTCGTCATCGTCAACGACGATCTCGACCGCGCTTTCGCCGAGGTGCGCGGCATCGTCACCGCCGAACGGCTCAGACGCGATCGCCGGCCCGGCCTGTTCGATTTCGTCTCGGGGCTGCTTGACGAGAAGACGGATTGATCAACGCGCTATCCCCTCGACCAGCATCAGATTGCGGCTGAGCGCGGCGTCGCGCAGCTCCAATGCAGCGGCGTATTCGGCCGAGCGATACCAGCGCCGCGCCGTGTCCATGTCGGGGAATTCGACGATGATCAGCGGCCCGGGAGACCAGTCGCCTTCCAACATTTCCACCTTGCCACCGCGTACCAGATAGCGCCCGCCGTGCTGGGCGATGGAGGCAGCCGCGCGGATGCGATAAGCTTCGATCGCCTCTGCGTCGCGGATCGTGACGTCGGAAATGACATAGGCGGCCATTGCTTGTCTCCGGGCAGGTTTGTCCGGCTATCTATGCCGTGAGAGCGGAAATTCCACGCAGACGCGTCCCGGCATCACACCGCGTTGGTCAGGCGAACGAACTCCTCGACGCTCAGCGTCTCGGCGCGCCTGGTCGGATCGATGCCGGCACGGGCAAGCAGCGCCTCGCCGCCGAGGCTTTTCACGCTCTGCCGCAGCATTTTCCGGCGCTGGCCAAACGCCGCTTCGGTGACGCGGCTGAGCCGTTTCACCTCTGCCGGCAAGGGGCTGGCGCGCGGCACCAGATGCACGACCGAGGACGTCACCTTGGGTGGCGGCGTGAACGCCTGCGGCGGCACGTCGAAGGCAATCCTCGCCTCCGTCCGCCAGCCTGCCAGCACGCCGAGCCGACCATAGGCATCGCTGCCGGGGCTGGCTGCAATGCGTTCGGCGACCTCGCGCTGGAACATCAGTGTCATCGATGTGTAGAAGGGCGGCCACTCGGTAACGGTCAGCCAGCGGATCAGCAATTCGGTGCCGATATTGTAGGGCAGGTTGGCGACGATTTTCGCCGGCCCGCCGCTTTCCCCTTTAGCAAGCGCTGCAAAATCGGCTTTCAGCGCATCGCCGGCTACGATCTCTAGCCGGCCCGGATAGTGGTTCGAGATCTCGGCCAAGGCCGCCAGGCAGCGCTCGTCGCGCTCGATGGCGACGACCCGCCGGGCGCCGTTGAGGAGCAGGGCCCGGGTCAGCCCGCCCGGACCGGGACCGACCTCGATAACCGTAACGTCGCTCAGGTCGCCGGCGGTTCGCGCAATCTTGCTTGTCAGGTTAAGGTCGAGCAGAAAATTCTGGCCCAGCGCCTTTTTCGCCTGCAGCCCATGGCGCTCGATCACCTCGCGCAGTGGCGGCAGGCCGTCTATGCTCATCGGGCTGGGCTCATCAGGCGGGCTCATCGGGTTAAGGCCATCGAATATGGCTGATTGGGCTCAGGGCCTACGGCCTTTTCCCGGTATCGGCAAGAACGCGAGCGAGTTTCAGCGCTGCAATCAGGCTGCCGGCACGGGCGATGCCCTTGCCGGCGATGTCGAAGGCGGTGCCGTGGTCGGGCGAGGTGCGGACGAAGGGCAGGCCGAGTGTGACGTTGACCGCCTCGTCAAACGCCAGCGCCTTGGCCGGGATCAGCGCCTGGTCGTGATACATACAGAGCGCCACGTCGTAGCCGGCGCGGGCGCGAGCATGAAACAGCGTGTCGGCCGGCAACGGCCCGAAGGCGTCGATCCCTTCCTGCCTCAGCCGGTCGACCGCCGGGCGCACGATCCGCTCGTCTTCGGTGCCCATGGTGCCGCCTTCGCCGGCATGCGGGTTGAGGCCGGCAATGGCGAGCCGCGGCTTGGCAATTCCGAAGCGGTTCGCAAGGTCGGCGGCGGTGATGCGGCCGGTGGCGACGATAAGGTCCGTGGTCAGCGCTTTCGGCACCTCGGCCAGCGCGATGTGGATGGTGACCGGCACGGTGCGCAGGTCCGGTCCGGCAAGCAGCATCACCGGTATCACTTCGGTGCCGGTGTGAAGCGATGCCAGATGCGCCAGATATTCGGTGTGGCCGGGAAAGCGAAAGCCGGCGTCGTAGAGCGGCTTCTTGGCAATGGGGCAGGTGACGACTGCGGCGGCGCGGCCGGCCAGGCAGTCGGCAACTGCGCGGTCGATCGCCTCGATGATGCCGGCGGCGTCGGCTGGATCCGGGCGGCCGGGACTGTCGACGAAACGGGCAGCAAGCGCCACCACCGGCAGCGCGCGCGAAAACACCCCCGGCGCTAACGCCGGCGTCGTCTCGGCAATCGCGATATCGGTGCCGAGCCTGTGCGCTCGCGCGGCAATCAGTGCCGGATCGGCAAGGAGATAAAATGACGGAACGCCAGCGCTTTCGCGGGCCTGCCAAGCAGCGATGGCGATGTCCGGCCCCACGCCGGACGGATCGCCGACGCTCAACGCCAGCGGAAGCTCTGCGTCAGCCACGGCGCGTCGACTTCAGCGCTCGATTATGCGGGCTTTCTTCCGCAACTCCTCGACATATTTCTTCGAGAGTTCGTCGGCGTTCTTGTCGCTCGAACCTTCACTCTGGAACACCATCTGCGCGGCTTTGTCGTCTGACACTTCGCGCGACGAGCAGATGCCGATGAATTCGACACCGCGGTCGGTTTCGCGCGTCGTGGTGGCGCCGCCGACCTTTGTAGCCTTTATCTGCTCGGCCCAGTCCGCCGGCAATTGCGGCGCCAGCACCCGGCCGAGATCGCGAACGGTGACATCGATCAGGCCCTTGGCGAATTCGCGCGTGGTGTTGCAGCCGTTGAAGCGGGCGCGCATAGCGTCGGCTTCGCGTTTGCGCTTGGCCAGCGTCGCGCTGCGCTCGGCCGCCGGCACCACGAAGATGACCTGCTGCAGCATGTACTCTGTGGCGCTCGGTTTGCTGCCGCCTTTTTCGAGCATGCGCTTGACGAGGTCCTGCTCGCTCATGGCGCCGCCGCCGTCGCTAGAACGGTGACGCGCCGTCAGCGCCTGGTTCCAGGCCATCTGCGCCCGGATAAAGTCCTTGAAATGCTCCTTGGTGACGCCGGATTGCGCCATCGCGCCGTCAAGCTGCTTGAGCGGCATCTTGTTGCTGGTGGCGAAACGCTGATAAGCGGCATCGACCTGCTCGTCGCTGATGCGGATGCCGAGCCGCCGGGCTTCGGCCAGGCGCAGCGTCTGGTCGATCATTTCCTGGCCGGCATCGCCCTTTCTGTGCTGCAGGCGCAGGAAAGCGGCCCGATGCTGGATGTCGCCGGTGGTGATCGGTATATTGTTGACGACGTATTTGATCTCGGTGGCGAAAACTGGCCGTGTCACCGCGGTGGTCGAGAACGCCACCAGCAGCGCGAACCCTGCCGAAAAGAGGTATTTCCTCATCGAAAGCATCCCAATTCCATCCCGATTCAGCCGAACCTATCCCAGTTCAGGCCGTCAAAATTCGTGCCTGCTCTATGCGGCGAAACAATGTCGTCCGCCAGCCGCCCCGTTGCCGACCGCTGCCCGTTATTGAATGGTGTCGATGGAGCGTTGCGACGAGCCGAAATCGCCGAGCGTGCGGAACGACAGGTTGAAGCCGACGTTCTGCGATACTTCCTTGGTGTTCAGGTCACGTCTTTCCGAAAACGTCATCAAATAGGTAAAGCACGAATCACTATAGGCAAAGCCGACCCCGTCCTTGACCAGAACGCTCTGCTCCAGATCATATGTGCCGGTGCCAAAGACGCGCCAATTCTCGGCAAGATGTGTCGAGGCGCCGAGCGTAACCTCATGGCGATCGGTTGAGAAGCCATAGAGTGGCTGCGCCTGGATGAAGGCGTATTTGGCGCTCAGCGATACCGGCAGGCCTGAAAAGGCGGCCTTTACCTCAGCGCGGCGGATCTCGAAGCTTTGCTCGTCGAAACGGCCGCTGACCGAGCCGGAAAACCCGCTGGGGCTGTTGAAGCCGACAAGGCCGACATAGTCGGAGGTTGCAGTTTCAAGGCCTGAATAGGCGCCGACATTGACCAGGTCCGGCGTGCCGAACGAGTTCTGGCCGCCCAGCTGGTAGGATTGGCCGAACACCGCATTGGTGCCCCAGCCATTGTCATATGCGCCGGAATAGCGCAGCCCGACATTGGCGCGTGTGCCGCCTTCCATGCGGTCATAGCCCGAGAATTTGTCGCGCTCGAACAGCGTCGTGGCGTCGAAGACGAAGCTCTGGGCGTCCTCGTTGGGGACCGCCAGCCCGCCGACATATTGCTCGTTCGGACGCATGAATACCTGCGCCATCGGTTCGAAGACATGGCTGGAACTGGTCATCGAAAACAGCACCGGCCAGCGCATCTCAAGGCCGGCGGTCGCCATGTAGCGGGCAAGCGATGAACGCATATCGTCCTCGACGCCGAGATTGGTCGCCATCTGGTTGACGGCGTCGAGCGAGGCCGAGGAGGCGTTGACGTAGCCGGCGTCGCCCCGCAGCGCCAGAAGCGGTGTCAGCAGCAGCCCGCCATCGGTGGTGAAGGTGCGCTTCCATTCGGCTTCCGCGGTAAGGCGCCCGGATTGACCGTCGATGCCGCGGACGTTGTTGACGGACGAAGGGATGCCCGAATTTGCAAGAGCCGTATCGAGCCTGTCGCGGTCAATGACCCGCGCGTTGACGTCGAACGACAGCTGCCCGCCGGCCACCGGCGTGTCGGGGATATAGGCGTAGTCGAGCGAGGGCAGCACCCAGGGCTGCTTGGCGGCGCGTGCAGTCGGATCGCTGGCGAGCGTGTCTTCCTGAACCTCAAAGTGCATGGCGCGCACGTCGAAGTAATTGCGATCGTTGAGCCCCGTCAGGTACACGTCGGAGCGGTGCACGCTATCGTTGAAGCCATCGATGTCGTAGGTGCGCGAGAAATTCTTATCGCTCTGCAGCAGGATGTCCCAGCCGAAGTCCCAGCGCGGGTTGATGGCGAACTGGCCCTGGGTGCCCATCATGCCGCGGAACCTGTTCGGGTCGCCTTCGGTACCCGAATTCACGTTGTGGCCATTGTCGTCGATGAAGGCGTCGGGATTCTCCTGCCGGATGCCCGCAATCTTCAGGCTGTACTGACCGTTGTTGAAGCGCTGCCTCCACTCGGCCTCACCGAGGAAACCTTGCTTGGTATAGCCGCTGCCAGTGACAGTGAGATCGTAGGTCGGCGAGAGCGCGAAATAATAGGGGACTTTAACACCGACGCCGAGATCGCTCTTGTAGGCGACGCCGGGGATCAGGAAGCCGCTCTTGCGCTTGACCGTTGGGTCGGCGATCTCGAAAGCCGGCAGATAGGCCAGCGGAAAGCCGAAGAACTCGAAATTCGAATTCTCGAAGCGAACCGTCTTCTTCTCGCCGTTCCAGATGATCTTCCTGGCCTTGATACGCCAGGTCGGCGCTTTGTCGGGCTTGTCCTCGCACGGCTCGCAGGCGGTGTAGACGCCATTGTGGAACGTCGTCAGCACGCCGCCCATGCGCTCCGCGCTTTCGGCGGCGAAATACGCCTTGTCTATGGTCTCGACCCGCAGCGCGTTGACGAAGCCGTCGGCGAAATCGTCAGTGATGTCGGCATGCTGCGAATAGATTTTGGTGCCGTCGCTATTGACGAGTTCGACATTGCCGCTGGCGACGAGGCGTTTGGTGTTGCGGTTGTATTCGACCCGCTGGGCGACGAGACGGTTGCCGCCGTAGTCGATCTGGACGCCGCCGACGGCCGTCACGGTCTGCTTGTCGTTGTCGTAGACCAGCGTATCGGCTGCCAGCAGCATCTGCGTGCCGCTCGGAACCTTCGTTGCCAGCTCACTGACGTCCTGGGCGAAAGCCGGAGCAACCGGGGCGGCGCTGGCAAGCAGGCATGCCAAGGCGCTCGCCGCAGAGAGGCGTGCCAAACCGGCGTGCCTATGGCTGCGCAAAACCGCCTCCCTCACTAGCCGTCTTCCTTGTATAGCAGGAATGTCACCCCGAAGAACATAGCCACGACAACCGGGACCCAAGCCGCTACGGCCGTGGGTACGAATCCCGCTACGCCGAATGCCTTGACCAGCACCGAAACGACATAAAGCAGAAACCCGGCCACGATGCCACCCAGAATCATCGTTGCCGACTGCCCCATCCTCGCAAATCGCATTGATACCGTTGCCGCAATCAGCGTCATCGCGACAAGCAGGAACGGCAGCGCAATCAGGGAATTGAACTGCATGGCGAAGGCATTTGCCTTGAGGCCGAAGGAGCGGGCCACTTCGATCTTGCCGGGCAGATCGTAGAAGGGAATGGTCTCAGGGCGCGCCAACCGCTCTTGCACGAATTCCGGCTTGAGATTGGTCGGCAGCCGATCGCTGGGTAACGACTGGATGGTACCGTCCCGGAACACCTTGACGTCCTGCAATTCCCAGTAGCCGTCCCGCAAGAAGGCGCGCGCCGCATCCTTGCGCTCGATGATGTCGCCTTGCGGGCTGAAGCTGAAGAAGACCGCGTCGGCCATCTCCAGGCCTTGATTGAGAATGGCGCGCGCGCCGATGATGGTGTCGCCGGCGTTGGTTTTCTGCCTGATCCAGGGCGCAGCATCGGCCGAGACGCTGTTCGACTTGCCCGAACGGAGCTGGGTCTCGATCTCCTCGGACCAGGAATAGGCGTGCGCGGCTACCGGATTGATGACGCCGACCGACAAGGCTCCAAACAGCAGCGCCCCGATGCAGCACGGCAGCAGGAATTGCCATGCGGAAACCCCGGCGGAACGGGCAATGACCAATTCGTATTTGCGGTTGAGCGACACCAACGTCGCCATCGCCGAGAACAGGCCGACGAACGGCACCGTCTGCAGCATGATCATCGGCATCCTGAGCCCCGAAATGGCGAACGCAGTTGCGTAGGTGAAGCCCGGCACGCCGGTCGTGCGGCCGGAAAGCTCGGTGAAATCGATCAGGAACACCAGCGCCAAGAGGCCGATGAAGAACCAGATGGTGATCGTCACATAGCGAAAGAAGAAGTACCGACCCAGAGTCCAGCCCATCAGCCGGCTCCCTGTCCGGATGCGCCACGCCCGGCAAAACGGAGCTTGATGGCGCTCCAGCCGTCACTGAAGCGGCCGGCAAGATTGGTTATCCAATCGGCCCAGGCAACCGGCAGTTCCATGGTCCGGTTGGAAACAATGAACCAGATGGCGATCGCCGATGCCACGATCGGGACGCCGTAGACCATATAGGCATATTGCGGCACCTTGTCGGCCTTGCCGGCGGCAAAGAACCCGAGCCAGCGCACGAACAGCGCGATCGCGATTGCCGTGATCAGCGGGTGCACACGCGCCTCGCGATGCGAGCGCGCATCTCCGGCAACGGCGAGCGCGATCAGCGCGAAGACGAGCGAATAGGACCACTCGGAAAAACGCTGGTTGAGTTCGGCCAGGTACCTGTTCGGCTTTTGCTGGTACATCTTGTCGTTCGGACTGGGATTGAGCAGATACTGGGTCGTCCGGTCCTTCGGCAAAAGCAGGATGTCAGATGATGCCGACATGAAAGCGGACAAGTCGAAGGCGTAGGAGGTGAACCGGATCACCGAGAGGTCGCCGGTCATGGTTTTGCGATGGATGACGCCGTCATTCATCATCAGCACCTTCTCGTCGCCGCGTTCGATGATGCTGCCGGTCTTGGCGTAGTAGATGAGATTGACGCCTTCTTCGCGCGAATCGGCGACGAAGATGCCGCCGAGGCGGTTGTCGGGAAGCCGTTCGCCAACCTGCAGGAACAGGCCGTCGTCGATCTTGCGGAAGGTGCCTTCCTGGATGATCAACGACAACAGATCGGCACGCGATGACGCAATCAACTCGCGGTTCTTCTGCCGTGCGTAAGGGTCGACGCCATTGTCGACGGCGAAGGAAAAAACGCTGGCTGCAAGTGCCAGAAGCATGATCGGCCTGACGATGGTCCAGCGTGAAGCGCCGGCGGCATTGATGACGGCCAGCTCCGAATCCGAATTCATCACGCTGAGGATCTGGGCGACCGCGACCACCAGGGCGAACGGCACGACGATCGGAACGATCGTCGGGATGATCAGCGCTGCGACTTCGAAGAAGGTGAGGGCCGACTGACCGCTATCGGTGACGAGGTCGATGCGGGCGAGCACCTGAGTCGTCCAGACGATCGCCAGCGTCCAGACGAGCGCCAGCGCGAATACCGCGAAAGCACGGCGCATGATGTAACGTTCAACGACCTTCATGAAGGCTTTTCTCGGCGATTTCGAACGGCATCATGCCTTGGAACAAGGTAGTCGTCCGGCGCCGGCTGCACAACTGGCTCAGTTTGGCGGTTCGATCTGGGTTCTGTCCCGGATCGCAAAATCCGCTGGGCCGGAGTGTCGGCGGCAATGGATAAGAAAGAGCGAACATTGTTGGTTAACAACAGGTTGCGGCGGGAAGCGGGGCCGTGCCGCGACGAATCGTGGATGGTTCGATATCGCATATGGGAGCGATTTCGGCCAAAGTCTTGTCAAATGCGGCAAAACGACCAAATGTCGCGCCGGTCGCGACCGCCGCGGCGTGATAAGACGGGTCAGGATCTGTTGAGTCCCAGCATGGAAGCGGAAAAATTGCGCGGTCAAACCGGTCGGGAAACGGTCTTTGACGGCGCGATCGTGGTCGGCGCCGGCGCGGCCGGCCTTGCCGCCGCCCACGCCTTGATGAAGGCCGGCGTACCGACGCTCGTCCTGGAAAAGGAGAGCCGGCTTGCTGAACCCTGGCATCGGCGGCACCAGCGGCTGCACCTCAATACGCATCGCGATCTCTCGACGCTGCCCGGCATCGGCTATCCCGCAGGCACCCCGGCTTTTCCGCATAAATCGGCCGTCATTCGCCATCTGAACGATTTCAGCCAGGCGCATGGTCTGCCGGTCGCATTCGGCGTTGCCGTTGAAGAGATCACGTTCGATGGCGATCACTGGACCGTGCGGACGAACGCCGGACGTCGTCTGGCGCGTCATGTCGTCGTCGCCACCGGGCGCGACCGGCAGCCGTTTATTCCTGCGTGGAAAGGCATGAAGGATTTTGCAGGCCGGATTATCCATTCGGCCGATTTTGGCGAGGCGAAGGACTACGTCGGCAAAAGGGTGCTGGTCGTCGGAGCCGGCAATTCGGGGTTCGACGCACTCAACCATCTTGCGAATGCAGATGCCCAAAGCATCTGGCTGTCGGCCCGCAACGGCCCGTCGCTGCTGCCGAAACGCATCGGCAAGGTCGCCGTCCACAGGCTTTCACCGTTGATGGCGAGCTTGCCGGTGCGGCTGGCCGATGCGGTGATGGCGACAACCCAGCGCCTGGTTTTCGGCGACCTGACGAAATTTGGGCTTCCGCCGGCTCCCATAGGCGGTGCGAGCCGTCTGAGCGCCGACTACACCGCGATCGCAGCCGATGACGGCGCGGTTCGCGCCATAAAGGCAGGCACGATCGTGGTGGTGCCACCATTGCGGGAATTTACCCACGACGGCATCGTATTGAATGACGGCAGGTCGATCACGCCCGATATCGTCATTGCGGCGACCGGCTATCGCACCGGTCTGGAGCAGATGTTCGGCAAGCTCGGCGTTCTCGACGGCAAGGGCGTTCCGCTTTTCAACGGCGGCGATGCCGATCCGAAATTGCCCGGTCTGTGGTTTACCGGCATGCGGCCGAGCATTCGCGGTTGTTTCGCTAACGCCCGCATTCAGGCCAGGGCGATAGCGGCGCGGATTGTCAAGCAGCGATGATGAGCCGGACTATGCCGACTGTTCCGCCCGCAATAGACACGCCTTGTTGAAAGGTGCTCGAACCGAAAGGTCAATGGTCATGACGCCAGTCAGCATTCGCTACATGGTCGATGATGTCGCCGCCTCGACCGACTTCTACTGTGGACATCTGGGCTTCGCTGTTGAACAGGACGCGCGACCGGCTTTTGCTTCCGTGACACGCGGCGCTTTACGGCTCCTTCTAAGCGGCCCCGGCAGTTCGGGTGCACGGGCGATGCCGGATGGCCGGCAGCCGGTGCCGGGAGGTTGGAATCGCATCCTGTTGGTGGTGCCGGACCTGAAAGAAGAGGTTGCGCGCCTCAAGAGTGCTGGACTTGTCTTTCGCAACGATATCATAACGGGCGTCGGCGGTTCCCAGACGCTGCTCGAAGATCCATCGGGCAATGTTATCGAGCTGTTTCAACCCGCCGCTCACTGACGAACGTTTCTCGCAATAATCCAACTCACTTCCCCGAAAGCAGGACATGATGAATTCGAGACCCTCGATCGCCTTTGCCAAATTCGCCGCGCCCAAAAAAGGCAGCGTTTTCGTTCTGGTGACCGACGAGGGCGGCCTCAGCGATGCCGCCAGGGCTTGCGATCCGGCAAAGACCCTCGAGCGGGCTTTTCCGGTCGCCGACTTCACCGGCAAATTCGCCAGCCTGGTCGAAGTGCTGGCACCGGAAGGGACATCGATCGAGCGGCTGGTGGCGGTCGGTGCCGGCAAGGGCTCCAATCTCGATGATTACGCCTGGCTGAAGCTCGGCGGCACGATTGCCGCATCCTTTCGCAAGGCAACCGAAGTGGCCGTCGTGCTCGATCTTCCCGGTGCGGCCGTCAGCGGCAGGCAAGCCGTTCAGCTTGCAGCGGGCATCCTGCTGCGCAGCTATTCCTTCGACAAGTACAAGACCAAAAAGAACAATGGTGACGACAGGCGCGAGCCAAAAAAGCCGGTCAAGGTGACTATTCACACCGCCGATCCGGCAGCTGCAAAGAAGGCCTTCGCCGATGAAGCGGCGGTGATCGACGGCGTCTTGCTGGCGCGCGATTTGGTCAATGAACCGGCCAATGTTTTGGGACCGGTGGAATTCGCCGCCCGCATCGCCGAACTGGAGGCGCTCGGCGTCACGGTCGAGATCCTGGCCGAGAAGGAGATGAAGAAGCTCGGCATGGGTTCGCTGCTGGGCGTAGCGCAGGGTTCGCCGCGTGGCGCCCGCATCGCGGTCATGCGGTGGGACGGCGGCAAGGCCAAGGAAAGCCCGGTCGCCTTCGTCGGCAAGGGCGTCACCTTCGACACCGGCGGCAATTCGATCAAGCCGGCGTCGGGCATGGAGGACATGAAGGGCGACATGGGCGGCGCTGCTGCCGTCACCGGACTGATGCACGCGCTGGCCGCGCGCAAGGCGAAGGTCAATGTCGTCGGCATTGTCGGGCTGGTTGAAAACGCCGTCGACGGCCACGCTCAGCGACCGGGCGACATTGTCACCTCGATGTCGGGTCAGACTATCGAAGTGCTCAATACCGACGCCGAGGGCCGCCTGGTGCTGGCCGATGCGCTCTGGTACTGCAACGACCGCTTCCAGCCGAAATTCATGATCAATCTGGCGACGCTGACCGGCGCCATCATGGTCGCGCTCGGCCAGCATTATGCCGGCCTGTTCTCCAACAATGACGAGTTGGCGGACCGGTTGACGGCGGCCGGACAGGCGACGCAGGAGCGGGTGTGGCGCATGCCGCTCGGTGCCGAATACGACAAGCTGATCGATTCCAAGAATGCTGACATGAAGAACATCGGCGGCCGCCATGGCGGCGCCATTATCGCCGCGCAGTTCCTGCAGCGCTTCGTCAAGGACACGCCCTGGGCGCATCTCGACATCGCCGGCACCGCGATGGGCGCGCCTTCCAACGAGATCAACCAGTCATGGGCTTCCGGCTTCGGCGTCAGGCTGCTCGACCGGCTGGTGCGCGATCATTACGAGCAATGAGCGGCTGGGGCGGGACTCCGACAATGTAGACTGAACGCATGGCCGAGATTCTGTTTTATCACCTGACCGAATCGACGCTGGAGGATGCGTTGCCCGGCCTCCTGGAGCGCAGTATCGATCGCGGCTGGCGTGCCGTGGTGCAGACCGGCACCGAGGAACGGCGCGACGCGCTGGACCAGCATCTGTGGACTTTCCGGGACGATTCGTTCCTCGCCCACGCAACGGATCGCGAAGCTCATCCGGCCGAGCAGCCGGTGCTTCTGACCGTCGGCCCTGACAATCCGAACCAGGCGCAGATACGCTTCCTGGTCGATGGGGCGGTGCCGCCGGAGCTTGGCGGCTACCAGCGCGCCGTGTTCCTGTTCGACGGCCACGATGCAGCCCAGCTAGAGGCGGCACGCACGCACTGGAAGATAATGAAGGAGGCCGGCCACACCGTGACCTACTGGCAGCAAACGCCCGACCGGCGCTGGGAGCGCAAGGCTTAGAGAATTTGCAGCCAAGTGGAATCACTGGCGCCGCAAGAGTGCGACGACAAATAGATGGACCGCCGGCTATTCAGAAGACCGGAGCAAGCCCGATGCCGCCCGATGAACGAACGCCAGGCATGCCGATAGATGCCGCACTTGTTCGCCGGCTGATTGCCGCGCAGTTCCCCAAATGGGCGGACCTGCCGGTAGAGACGGTCGAGCCTGGCGGCTGGGACAACCGCACGTTCCGGCTGGGCGACAGCATGTCGGTGCGGCTGCCGAGCGCTGCCGCCTATGTCGCCCAGGTCGAGAAGGAGCATCGCTGGCTGCCCCGCCTGGCGCCTCACCTGCCTCTGCCGATACCCGTGCCGCTGGCCAAAGGCGCGCCCGGGGAAGGCTATCCATGGCCTTGGTCCGTCTATCGCTGGCTTGGCGGCAGACCGGCGGCTGGTGGACTGATTGCCGATCTTACTGAGTTCGCCCGTTCGCTGGCCGGCTTTCTGGTTGCGCTCTACCGGATCGACGCTGCCGACGGGCCACCGGCAGGGCAGCATAATTTCCACCGCGGTGGCCGGCTTTCGGTCTACGACGCCGAGACCCGAGCCGCGCTCTCGGCGCTGGGCGGCCGAATCCACACGGCCGCCGCCGTGGCGGTGTGGGCGAGGGCCCTTGCCTCGCTATGGCATGGGCCGCCGGTCTGGGTCCATGGCGACGTCGCCTCGGGCAATCTGCTCGTCGAAGATGGCAAGCTCTACGCGGTCGTCGATTTCGGTAGTTCGGCTATCGGCGATCCTGCCTGTGATCTGGTGATCGCGTGGACGGAATTTTACGGCGAGAGCCGTCAGGCGTTCCGCGACGCCATTGCCCTTGACGAGCACAGCTGGGCGCGCGCACGGGGCTGGGCGTTGTGGAAGGCGCTGATCGTCGCTTCGGGACATGACGGCAACCAGCGCGAGGCGGAAAAATCGTGGCGGGTCATCGATGAGGTGCTGGCGGATCACACAAAACAGTCGAAGCGGGAAGGCTAATTCAGTCTGAACGCGTCCCGCTCTAATAACGAAAGCATTACTGCCCGCCCATCTCCTTCCTGAACGTATCGAAATCGACCTGCATGCCGTTGAAGATGGTGCTCCAATGGCGGGTCAGCGCTGAAACGGCGACCGCCTCCTGGATCTCCTCGTCGGTGGCGCCGGCGCGCTTGGCGTCCTGCGTATCCGACCAGATACAGTAGTTGCACGGGATTTGCGCCGCCACCGCCAGCGAGATCAGCGACTTGACCTTCGGCGGCAGCGCCGTCTTGTCGCTGAGCTGGATGGCCTTGACCTCGGCCCATGCACCGGGCAGACCGGCTTTCGGGAACTGCTTTACGAAACCGGGCACCCCGCCCATGGTCGACTGGATGTCCTTGACGGTCGCGTCATACTCATCGGCATAAGAAGGAGCTGCAGCCAGGGTCAGCACACAGGTGGCGGCGAGCAGGAAGCGGCGGATGGAAGAATGCGTTGATGAAAGAGTACGATAGGCAGACATGACATTCTCCTCTGGCGTTTGTTGGCCTTACGGTGTAAGGTAACGTCGAAAATGAACCTTACAGCGTAAGTTGTCAAGCGGCACCATGGACACATCGATCAAAAAAAAGCGACCGCGCGGCCGGCTGTCTCGCGA
The DNA here is from genome assembly GCF_040320195.1 of Mesorhizobium sp. M0768. Classification (NCBI taxonomy): domain Bacteria; kingdom Pseudomonadati; phylum Pseudomonadota; class Alphaproteobacteria; order Hyphomicrobiales; family Phyllobacteriaceae; genus Mesorhizobium; species Mesorhizobium sp. M0768. Next base: position 95,074 of record NZ_JAMYPD010000012.1, read on the forward strand.
GATGATCGAGGATGCCGCTTTGAAGGTGATCGAGAGCGAGGGCCTCGCCGGGTTTTCGATGCGCAAGCTGGCGGCAGAACTCGGCTGCGAAGCCATGAGCATCTATCACCACTTTCCTTCGGTGGCGCACCTCTTCGAAGCCTTGGTGGATCGGCTGATCGGCTCCCTCGAAATGCCCGACGCGGACCTCCCTTGGCGACAAAGGTTACGCATTGCCGTGCAGGATTTCCGCCGCGTCGCGCGTGAGCACCCGGCCTTTGCCACGTTCCTTGTAACCTACCGGATGAATTCGCCGACCTGTCTCACTTGGCTGAACGGCATCCTTGGCCTGTTCGAGGCCGGCGGCTTCGGACCGCAACTGGGTGCGCGGCTGTTCCGCACCACCGGCTATTATCTGATGGGTGCCATCCTCGACGAGACTGCCGGCTATGCAAAGGGGCCTTCGGCCGTGACCATCGTCAGCGACGAGCAACTGGCGCAGGATTTTCCAAAAGTAGCTGCGGCCGGACGTTATTTCGGCACCGCCGAGTTCGACCGGACGTTTGATCTCGGCCTTGACATGCTCCTGGACGAAATGGAGAACGCCCGCGACTGCGCCAGCGCGCCGAACACCGGGTCTTGACGTCATGCGCTCCCTGTTCGCTCTGATACTGCTCATCGGTACCGGCATCGGCGTCGTCTATCCTTGGGCGATGACCAATTTCTCCGGCCATGAGATCGGCACCTGGCGGGTTTACGACCGGGGCCGGTTCAAGCCGGTGACCGTGCCCCTGAGCGCACGCGACGGGCCGCTACGCCTGCTGGTCGACCTTACGGCGAGAGCCGAGCGCATCGTCTCGCAGCAGCGCACTGTGTTGACCCTCACTGCCGCCACCGGCGGCAGGGCGGTGCTCGCCTCGACGCTGCAGTTCAATCACTCCGACAATCCGCGCCAGGTCAGCCCGCAACTGCCGGACAGGATCTTTCGCGACGAGGCCGGCCTGATCCCGACCATTACCCCTGGTTCCTACATCTTCACCGTCGGTCCGGGCGACGCCGAAGGCATTCCGATGCGGGCCGTCGATCTCGTCCTGCGCTCGGGTGCCGGCGAGGTCGACCGCCGGGCCCACCCGGTCGGTTTTTCCCTGATGGCGGCCGGCCTGGTCGGGCTGGTGCTGGCATTCCGTTTCGGCGGCCGCCGGCCGCAAAATCCAAACTCGCAGCCGCCACCGCCGCGCTGGGGCAGGGGCTCCAATTGAACTATCGCCACGCCTACCACGCCGGGAACTTCGCCGACGTCGTCAAGCATGTCGTGCTCAGCCGGCTGATCGAATATCTGAAGCAGAAGGACAAGGCGTTTCGGGTCATCGACACCCATGCCGGCATCGGCCGCTACGATCTGTCCTCGACCGAAGCGCAAAAGACGGGCGAATGGCAAGGCGGCATCGGCCGGCTGGTCGACGCCGCACTCGATGCGCCGGCGGCGGCACTGCTGGCGCCGTATCTTGAAGCCGTACGTTCGCTCAATCCGGACGGCGGCGTGAAAAAATATCCGGGTTCGCCGTTGATCGCCCGGCACCTGATGCGCAAGCAGGACCGGCTGTCGGCGGTCGAACTGCACCCTAAGGATGCCGCCAGGCTGAAGGCGCTGTTCGACGGCGACTTCCAGACCCGGGTGATCGAGCTCGACGGCTGGCTGGCCCTCGGCGCGCATCTGCCGCCAAAGGAAAAGCGCGGCCTCGTGCTCATCGATCCGCCTTTCGAGGAAGAGGGCGAGTTCGGTCGCTTGGTCGACGGGCTGCAAAGAGCCCATCGGCGCTGGCCAGGAGGGATTTACGCGCTGTGGTATCCGCTCAAGGACCGCAGGGCGGTCGCCGCCTTCCGCAAGGCGCTGAAGCAGACGGGCATTTCGAAGCTGCTCGACATCGGTTTTGAGATCAGGCCGGACGCCGTCGAGCCGAGCCTCGACGGCTGCGGCATGGTGGTGGTCAATCCGCCCTTCACGCTGGAAGGCGAGTTACGGACGCTGCTGCCGGCGCTGCACCGGCTGCTTGCACTTGAGCAGCCGTCGCATTGGACGCTGGACTGGCTGGCGGGAGAGTAGTTTGAGGGCGTGGCCCTGCCGTTCCGTCAGCGCAACCATCGTCACCACAACCACGGTCGCTACAACCGCTTGACCGCGCGTCAGCGAATCCGCACAGTGCGCGCAGTCGACCTTGAGAGGCTGCCATGACTCGCTTTGCCCAATCCGCCCTTGCCGCACTGCTCGCCTTTTGCACGCCGCTGGCCGCGCCTCTTGGCGTCACCCAGGCAGTCCAGGCGGCCGACCTTGCAATCTATACCGACGAGGATAGCGGCGTCTGCGGCGAGGCCTGGGTCCTGAACAAGATCACCGACCGCTTCTCCTATCAGGTGCATCATGTGCCGCATCTGCCCGACGTGCAGATCGTCGACTTCCAGCGCATCCACCAGCATCGCTATCTGCCGGCCGACGACATCTGGCCGATCGGCCGCCGTTATTGCGGCGCCACCGTCAGCCTCTCCGACGGCCGCGCCCGCACCATCTGGTACCTGATCGAGGAAGGCCAGGGCTTTGCCTCGATCGGCGACAATGTCGAATTCTGCGTCTCGGGCTTCGACCGCTGGATGGTCTATAACGGCCGCTGCCGCGTCCTGCGCTGACCAGCGCACTCGCTGATTCCGACTTTTTAGCACCGGCCACCTGATCGACCGTCACCGTTTCCATGCGGCGCAGCATTCGCGGGAAGCGCGATCTGCTGTCACGAGTTTGCGGGGAAACAGCACCACATGGATTCGCTTGTTTATACTGTTGCTCTCGGCGCGGTCGTTGCAGGCTTCGTCCAGGGGCTTTCCGGGTTCGCTTTCAGCCTGGTTGCCATGTCGATTTGGGTTTGGACCGTGGAGCCCCAGCTTGCTGCTGCCATGGCGGTCTTTGGGGCGCTCACCGGTCAGATCATCGCTGCCGTCACCGTCCGCCGGGGTTTTGATCTCAGGCTTCTGCTGCCCTTCCTGATCGGCGGGACCTTAGGGATTCCGGTCGGTGTCGCCATCCTGCCCTTGCTGGATGTGCAGTTGTTCAAGCTGGTCTTCGGCGCGCTGCTGGTCGTTTGGTGTCCCTTGATGCTCTTTGCGCGTCGCCTCCCTCCCATCACGGTCGGAGGTCCTGTTGCAGACGGCGCAATAGGTCTGGTCGGCGGCATCATGGGTGGACTTGGCGGCTTCACCGGCCCGGTTCCAACGCTGTGGTGCGTGCTGCGCCAATGGGAAAAGGACAGGCAGCGTATTGTTATCCAGAATTTCAACCTTGTGACCCTCTCCATGACGATGGCTGCCTATCTTGCGGCCGGAAAGATCAAGCTCGAAATGCTGCCGATGTTTGCCGTCGTCGCGCCGGCGATGTTGATACCGACACTCCTTGGCGCGAGACTCTACATCGGCGTTAGCGAGACGACTTTTCGAAAGATCGTCCTCACACTCTTGGCCGCATCAGGTGCGGCATTGTTGGCATCGTCCTTGCCGCACCTCATAATCCGGGTTTGAACGACACACAGAAATCCCGACTTCCGCCGTGCCATGCGCTATCGACCGATACGGCCCGCTCCCGATAGGTAGGCGCAGATCAGTTCGACGAGTTGCTTTTGCAGCTCCGGCGCGGCGAGCATGTTCCGGCGTGCCGCGTTGTGGATCACACCTTCGATCGCTGATGACAGCACGCGCGCCACGGCCTCCGTGTCGGCGCCTTTCCTTGGCTTGCGATAAGTGGCGACAGCAGTCGCATAGTGATTGAGGTATTGTGCCTGGAACGAAGCATGGGCGGCCCTGGAGCCGCGATCGCCCGGCGCCTTGTCGAGCAGCACCTGATGTAGTGTCGGGTGAATGCTGTGCGCGGCGATCATGCCGCGCACCAGCTCCTGCGCGAATTTCCTGAGCGGCTTTTGGTCTTCCGCCGAATCGCGAATGACTGACAGCACATGATCGAAGTGACGGCGCCGGACGGCGGCGAGCAGGGAAAGCTTGTCGGGAAAATACTGGTAGAGCGTGCCGATGCTTACACCTGCTGTCTCGGCAACCTTGTTGGTGGTGAAGCCGGCCCACCCCAGCCCGCTCAGAACATGAGCCGCCGCCTCGATGATCGCCTCGACGGTTGCCCTGGAACGCGCCTGGCGCGGCTGTTTGCGCATGCGCGGATGCGGTTTTGCAATGCGAGTAGACACGTTCGCCCATTCTCCTGAAAATATAAACAACATACTCGCATTTCCGAAAAAGGACACCGACCATGAATGCGCTCGCTCTGCTTCGCAGCCTGTTTGCCTATCAGGCCTGGGCCAACGACGAACTGCTGGAAAAGCTCGCGAGTCTCGACCCGCATGTTCACGGCAAGGAACGGCAGGCCGTGATAGGGCTCATCGATCACAGCCATGTGGTGTCGCGGATATTCTCGGCGCACCTGGTCGACGCAAGCCATGGCTACTCCGCCGATAGCACCGAGGACACGCCGGCGTTCGACGAACTTCGCGCCGCAGTCGCAGCGACCGATCGCTGGTATCTCGATTATCTCGAAACCGTCTCGTCGCGGCAGCTGTCCGAGCCCGTCGCATTCGTGTTCACCGACGGGGATAAGGCATTGATGTCGCGACAGGAAATGCTGACCCACGTCGTACTGCACGGCGGCTATCATCGCGGCGAAGCGGGGCGCATCCTGGCGCAGATTTCGGTCATGCCGCCATGGGATACCTTCGCCGTCCATCTCCACAGGGCCGAGCCTTCGCGCCGGCTGCAGATGAGCCGTGAGCCGCTCGGCGCCTGAACGGCCGAGCGCATTCGATCACGCGGTCGGCTCGACCGGATCTATCGAGCGATATCCTGTCCTTCAGAAATGCGAGCTATCTGCTTACTTTCATCGCGTCGTGCAAGATAGTGCAGCGGCGTGCTCGTCGCGTTGCTTCCTACTTACCTGTAGTTTATCTTTTCGAACAAGACGAGGCGGGCGACCGCCTTCGTTCTTGACAATGTTCGCGCTGAGCGTCGGACGTTGAAGCGCAAAAGCTGGTCGAAAAGGTCCTGAGCTTGACGAGAAGACCGGTCGAGATAGAGCGACCAGAATTTCTGTCGCAGAACTTCGCTGCGGGACACAAAGATTCGCAGCCGGTTTTTGCGCGGGTAAAATGGTCGCGCGCTCGCCGTAACCGAAACTTAAGCTGCAAAAATCATTCTAATGCTTCGCTGGCTAGCAAGCCGCGAGTCAGATATGCAATGCGCGCCGGGTCAATAACGGCCGTCGGCACAACGGAAGGGGCATGATATGGCTAAGCAGTCATCCAAAGCGCCGGCATCCAAGGCACCGGCAAAGTCACCGGCAAAGAAAGCACCGGCAAAAGCAGCCGCGGCAAAGGCCGCAACTGCTGTGAAGAAAGCAGCACCCGCGGCCAAAGCGAAGGCCGCTGCGCCTAAGGCAAAAGCAGCGCCGGCCAAAAAGCCGGCCGCCAAGGCCGCGGCAAAACCGGGCGTGAAGAAAGCAGCACCTGCCAAGGCAAAAGCAGCACCGGCCAAGGCCAAGGCTGCACCGGCCAAGAAGCCGGCTGCAAAGGCCGTGGCGAAGCCCGCTGCGAAGAAGGCAGCACCGGCAAAGGCCGCCGCTGCGAAATCTTCCGCAGCAGTGAAGAAAGCAGCGCCCGCGGCCAAGCCGAAGGCAGCGCCCGCAAAGGCGAAGGCCAAGAAGTAGTCGCCGTTCTCCGATCGCCGGGGACAGTACTCAAGACAGCCATGGCGGGATGCCTAATAGGCGCCTCGCTTGCTGGCTGACGGTCGGGCAGGACGAGAAAGAGGCGGGAGGAAGACATCTTTTCGCAGCTCCCAGGACTTCGCCGTGCGGCGAAGTCCGGTGGGATTTTCGTGGCTGCCAAAACCAACCTTCGGTGCAAGGCCTAGTTGGTAGTTGCTCGGATCTGGATTGTCCGACGCGCTCGCGTCTGCCGACGCACCTCCGATTCATCGCATCCGAACGCGAGACAATGGTTGTACGCTGGCGGCGCGGTTTTCCGCCTCTGGCCGTTGATGAACCCTGCATGATCGGTCAACGGTGCCCATGCACGAGCCCCTGTCGGAATCGATTTTCGGTGAGGGTCATGCACGAAGTCACAATGCTACCGCATCCTTTGCGCGTCCAATGGGGCATATGGAGCTGTAGCCGGCAAACAGGAATCGACAATGCCCAGACTGCTCTACGCGTCTACTTCTCCCTACAGTTCCAAGGTGCGCATGGCAGCACTACATGCCGGCATCGCCGTCGATCTCGTGCCGATAAAGACCGAGGAAAGACCGGCCGCGCTGATCGGCGCCAATCCGCTCGGCAAGATCCCGGTGCTGGTGCTCGACGACGGCCGCTCGGTCCATGACAGCCGCGCCATCACCCAGCATCTCAACCGGATGTCGAAGAACGCATTGTTTCCGCGCAATCCCGACAAGCGCCTCGAGGCGGAGGTGCTGGAGGCATTGGCCGACGGCATCTGCGACTGCGCGCTGTCGATGGTCTACGAGCGGCGCACACGGCCGGAAGAGATGGTCTACCAGCCTTGGCTCGAGCGCCAGTGGACGAAGATTTCGGACGCGCTCGATCTGCTCAACGCAAACCCGCCGAAGCTGCCGAAGAAAATCACCCTCGGCCAGATCGCATTGCGCGCCTGCCTCGGCTATCTCTCGCTGCGCTTCGCTGGAAAATGGGAAAAGGGCCGCGGCCGGCTGACGCGCTGGGCGGCACGCTTCGACGAGAAATTCCCGGAGCTGAAGCCCGCCATCCCGGCTTGAGGGCGGGCGGCCCCAACCGGTGCCACAAAAAAAGCCGGGCGCGAGGCCCGGCTTTTTCGTGTCGTGGCTTGGACGACTTAGAACTTCATACCGACGCCGAAAGTGACGCGATTGTCGGTCGACTTGACCTTGCCGATACCGTCGAAGTCCTTCCTGCCGAAGTCCGTGTAACGATACTCGACACGGCCGAACACATTGTCGGTGATCTTGATGTCGGTACCGACGCCGGCTGTCCAGCCAAACTGCGTGTTGGTGTCGCTTACGCCGGCAGCTTCAATCTTCTGGTTCTTCAGCGCGCCACCGGCGGTGCCGTAGAGCAGGATGTCCGGGGTGACAGCGTAGCCGAGGCGGGCACGCAGCGAGCCCTCGAAGCCACCCTTGGCCTCGATGCCGGCATCGTCGCCCTTGACGCCGTTGTAGCCGATATCGGCTTCGGCACCGTAGACGAAGTTCTCCTGCTGCCAGTTATAGCCGCCGAAGACGCCGCCGACAAAACCCTTGGTGTCGACGTCGACGCCAATGTCTTTGGCTTTGGCGTGGCCAGCGAAGCCGTAGCCGACGCTCACACCGGCATAGGGACCGGCCCAGGATGCGACCGGAAGTTCTGCGATCGGGGCAGGTGCCGGCGGCTCTTCCTGAACCACGTCCGCGGCATAGGCGGTTCCGCCGAGGGCGAACAGCCCAAACGCCACCGCGAGCGGTCGCGCAAATTTAAGATTGGCTTGCATTGTTCTTTACTCCTTAAGCCACAGGACACAGGCTTGTTGTTTATGAGCGCCCTCAACCCGTCCGGGGGATGAAACGGATCCGGCGTTCAACGGTTCCAAATGTCGTGTCGAAATGCGGCTGAAGCGAACCTGAACTTGGGTCATTCCCTGGCACGAATGAGGCAGAACCTTGACGTTGCATCTTCGCAACAGCGAATGTCAGCAGGTTCGCCGTGCTGCACTGCACACGGCTTGGTGTAAGGGCTCCAGAGCCCTATATTGCGGGCGGGCTGGCCCGAATTCCGGTCGAGCCAAAACGCCCACCGGGCACTTTGCCACAATCCTGCCCCAGGTGGAAATGGGATTTAACGCTTGGCGGGCCATAATTTGCCGGCGCGATCCCGGCAGGCCGGAATCGGCATCGGATTAAGGATTGACAGATGAGCAAGGTCGCCGCGACGGCACTGGTGACGGGCGGTGCGAAACGGATCGGCAGGGCGATCGTCGAAGATCTTGCCGCGCATGGTTTTGCCGTCGCCATTCACTGCAATCGCTCGCTGGCCGAGGCGGAGGCACTGGCGGCCGAAATCAACAGTGGTCATTTTGGTCGACATGGCCGGGCCGCAGTGATTGCTGCCGACCTGACCGAGATGGACGCCGTCAGCAACCTGGTCGGTCGCGCGGCGGCGGCGCTCGGGCCGGTGTCGCTGCTGGTCAACAACGCCTCGCTGTTCGAGCACGACAGCGTTGAGGATTTCGAGTGGCCGGCCTGGGATCGCCATTTCGCCATGCACGTCAAGGCGCCGGCGCTGTTGGCACAGACTTTCGCCCGGGCCTTGCCGCAGAACAGTGAGGGGCTGATCGTCAACATGATCGATCAGCGCGTCTGGCGGCCGACGCCGCGTTATTTCTCCTATGCGCTGTCGAAGTCGACGTTGTGGGCGGCGACCGAGATGATGGCGCAGGCGCTGGGTCCCCGCATCCGTGTCAACGCCATTGGTCCTGGCCCGACCTTGAAGAACACGCGCCAGCACGACAGCGATTTCGATGCTCAGATTGCCGGGCTGATCCTGAAACGCGGCCCGGAATTGCCGGAATTCGGTGCCACTATCCGTTATCTCTGGGCGGCACGCTCGGTCACCGGCCAGATGATCGCGCTTGACGGCGGCCAGCATCTTGCATGGCAGACGCCCGATGTGACAGGCATGACGGAATGAGCCCCATGGACCAGAAACAAAAAACGCGCGGTGGCGCCGACGACCTGCCGCCCGAAATCGACCTCGAGGACGAGGCGGCCGAGGAGGTCGTCGAGCCTGCAGCCAGCGGTCCGGACGTTACCTTCACCGCCATCGACTGGACCCCGCATGCCGGCGACGCCGACGGCATGGTCGGCGCCGAGGTGATCCAGACGCTGGTAAAGCGGCTGCCCAATGCGCCCGGCGTCTACCGCATGATGAATGCCGCCGGCGACGTGCTCTATGTCGGCAAGGCACGCAGCCTGAAGAAGCGGGTCACCAGCTACGCGCAAGGCCGGTTCCACACCAGCCGTATCGGCCGCATGGTGCGCGAGACATCGACGATGGAGTTCGTCGTCACCCGCACCGAGATCGAAGCGCTGCTGCTTGAAGCCAACCTCATCAAGCGCTTGCGGCCACGCTTCAACGTGCTGATGCGCGACGACAAGTCGTTCCCCTATATCCTGTTGACCGGCGACCATGACTCGCCCGGTATTTACAAGCACCGCGGCGCGCGCTCGCGCAAGGGCGACTATTTCGGCCCCTTCGCCTCGGCCGGCGCGGTTGGCCGTACCATCAACTCGCTGCAGCGCGCCTTCCTGCTCAGGAGCTGCACCGACTCCTTCTACGAGAACCGCACCCGGCCTTGCCTTTTGTTCCAGATCAAGCGCTGCGCCGGCCCGTGCACCGGCGAAATCTCGCACGGCGACTATGCAAGGCTTGTCGCCGAGGCGAAGGATTTTCTCTCCGGCCGCAGCCAGAAGGTGAAGACGGAGATCTCCGCCGCCATGCAGCAGGCTTCGGAGAACCTCGATTTCGAACGCGCCGCCATCTATCGCGATCGGCTGGCGGCGCTGTCGCATGTGCAGAGCCATCAAGGCATCAATCCGCAGACCGTCGACGAGGCCGATGTCTTCGCCATCCATCAGGAGGGCGGCCAGCTCTGCATCCAGGTGTTCTTCTTCCGCACCGGCCAGAACTGGGGCAACCGCGCCTATTTTCCCAAGGCCGATCCGGCGCTCGAAGCCGGCGAGGTGCTGGGATCGTTCCTGGCGCAGTTCTACGACGACAAGCCGACGCCACGCACCATCCTGTTGTCGCATGGCGTCGAGGACCAGGAATTGCTGGCGGAGGCCCTCTCCACCCGCGCCGGCCGCAAGGTGTCGATCTCCGTGCCGCAGCGCGGCGAGAAGAAGGACCTGACCGACAACGCGCTGCAGAACGCGCGCGAAGCGCTCGGCCGGCGGCTCGCCGAAACCTCGACCCAGGCGCGGCTGCTCACTGGCTTTGCCGAGACCTTCGGCCTGGAAAAACCGCCGGTGCGCATCGAGGTCTATGACAACTCGCACATCATGGGCACCAACGCCGTCGGCGCCATGGTCGTCGCCGGGCCGGAAGGTTTTGTGAAGAACCAGTATCGAAAGTTCAACATCCGCTCGACCGAGATCACGCCGGGCGACGATTTCGGCATGATGCGCGAGGTGATGCAGAGGCGCTTCTCGCGGCTGTTGAAGGAACATGGTGACGCCCCGCAAACCGAGGGCGCGGACGAGGCGAGCCCTACCGCACCGGGCGACGATATCGAGGACGCGGGCGGCTTCCCGGCCTGGCCCGACGTCATCCTCATCGACGGCGGCCAGGGCCAGATGACGGCGGTGCGCAAGATTCTCGCCGATCTCGGCATCGAGGACCGCGTCGTGGCCATCGGCATCGCCAAGGGTCAGGACCGCGATGCCGGCCGCGAACGCTTCTTCGTCAAGGGCAAGGCCCCATTCTCGCTGCCCGTTCGCGATCCGGTGCTCTATTTCGTCCAGCGGCTGCGCGACGAAGTCCATCGCTTCGCCATCGGTTCGCACCGCGCCCGCCGCAAGAAGGAGATGGTCAAGAGCCCGCTCGACGAGATCAGCGGCATCGGCCCCGGCCGCAAGCGCGCGCTGCTGATGCATTTCGGCACGGCCAAGGCGGTCAGCCGTGCCGCCGTCGAGGACCTGGTCAAGGTCGACGGCATTTCCGAGCAGGTGGCGAAATTGGTCTACAATCATTTTCACGAGAGCTAAGACCTATTGCCGATATTTCGGCTGGCTAATCGATTCTGGCCTGTTGACCCCCCACATTCGCTTCTGATTTGACTAAGCAGGCAGAAAGAGTTCCCAAAACATGTCCCAGCGCGCATTCAACCTGCCCAACATGCTCACTTACGCCCGCATCCTGGCGGTGCCGCTGGTGGTGCTGTGCTTCTTCCTGGAAGGGCATCTGAAATCGAGCGACTTCGCGCGCTGGTCGGCGCTCATCATTTTCCTGCTCGCCTCGATCACCGATTACTTCGACGGCTATCTGGCGCGCGCCTGGCAGCAGACCTCCAACATCGGCAAGATGCTCGACCCGATCGCCGACAAGCTGCTCGTCGCCACATGCCTGCTGCTGCTTGCCGCCGACACCGATCGCCATGCCGGCATCGCCGGCTGGTCGCTGTGGGCGGCGATCATCATCCTGTGCCGCGAGATCCTGGTCTCGGGCCTGCGCGAATATCTGGCGGCCTTGAAGGTCTCGGTGCCGGTGACGCAGCTCGCCAAATGGAAGACCACCATCCAGATGATCGCCATCGCCTTCCTGCTGGCAGGTCCCGCCGGCGACAAAATCTTCCCGCTGACCACCCAGACCGGGCTGGTGCTGCTGTGGATCGCAGCCCTGGTGACGCTCTACACCGGCTACGACTATTTCCGCGCCGGCCTCAAGCACATCATGGATGAATAAAATGTCGACGAAGCTCATCTATTTCGCCTGGGTGCGCGAGCGGATCGGCAGACCGGAGGAAGAGGTCGAACTGCCGGCCGGCATCGAAACGGTCGCCGACCTCTTGCGCTGGCTGAAATCGCGCGGCGAGGAGTACGAGAACGCGCTGCAATATCCTGACGTGATCCGCGTCGCCATCAACCAGGAACATGTCGAGCACCGCGAGAAGATTGCCGGCGCGCGCGAGATCGCGCTGTTCCCGCCGATGACCGGTGGCTGAACCATGTCCGCGGTGGTGCCGGTCGTGCGCATCCAGGCGGAGGATTTCGACGTCGCCGCCGAGATCGCCAGGCTGACCAGGGGTCGCAACGATATCGGCGCTGTGGTGACCTTCTCCGGCCTTTGCCGCGACGAGCAAGGCAGGCTCTCGGCGCTCGAGCTCGAACATTATCCCGGCATGGCCGAAGCCGAGATTTCCCGCATCGCCGGCGAGGCAATCGAGCGCTGGCCGCTGCAGGGGCTCACCGTCATCCATCGCCACGGCAAGATCGCGCCCGGCGAAAACATCGTGCTGGTGGTGTCCGCTTCCGCCCACCGGCAGGCGGCGTTCGAGGCCGCGAATTTCCTGATGGACTATTTGAAATCACGGGCGCCGTTCTGGAAAAAGGAACACCATAGCGACGGTTCCGAGGGCGGCTGGGTCGACGCCAAGGATGCCGACGACAAGGCGGCGAGCCGCTGGAAGCAGCCGCCGTCCGAATAAATCCCGCGCCAGCCATTCATTGACCGCAATCCTGCGAGATCTTTGGCCGGAAGGGGAGCAGGATCATGCTGGACAGGATCGCCGAGTTCTTCATCTTCGGACTGGTGCCGCTAGCCGTCGGCATACTTGCCGTTCCGGATCGTTCGGTGGCTGCCGAAAGGTCCCTCAAGGGCGAGGTGATGTATCGCGAGCGCATCGCGCTGCCGCCCAATGCCGTGCTTTCCGTGCAGCTTGCCGACGTGTCGCTGGCCGACGCGCCGGCCGCAATCATCGGCGAGCGCAAGGTGGTGCCGGCCGGCCAGGTGCCGATCAAGTTCGAGATCAGCTTCGACCCGCGGGTGATCCGGCCTGATATGACCTACGCGCTGCAGGCGCGCATCACTGTCGATGACCGGCTGCTGTTCGCCACCGATACGCGCCATCAGGTCGACCCGCTCAGCGACGCGCCACAGACCATCATGCTGAAAATGGCGGCGCCGGGCGACGAGCCGGCGGCAGCCTCCGTGTTCGGCCAAAGTTGGCTGGTCGAATATATCGACGGCATCGGCGTGATTGCCGAGCCACGGGCGACATTCCGCATCAGCGAAGCCGGCAAGGCCGGCGGCAGCGGCCCTTCCAACGTCTATTTCGCCACCGCTAGGATAAACGGCTCGACGATCGCTGTCAGCGACATCGGCTCGACCTTCAAGGCCTGCGCGCCTCAGGTCATGGCCGAGGAAAAGGCGCTGTTCGAGGCGCTGGCCAAAGCAGCATCCTACCACGTCGACGCCGGCAAGCTTGTCATCGCCGACAGCGACGGCCGCGACATCCTGCGTTTCAACGCCGCGAGCTAGCGCTTAGTCCGCCCCGATTGGCCTGCGGCAGCCGCATGCCGATCACGATGTGTTTCAGCGGGAATAGGCCGGGCAGGGGGCGCGTTAGTTCTTCATAAAATGGCGGGTAAGGCAAAAGGGACGTTTGTCCCTTCGTTGAAGCCGCCAGAATGGCTGCGGCTCGTTCTGGCCTTAACTCAAAGGAGTCCAGACATGAAAACGCACACGCTTATCCTTGCCGCCACCGGTGCATCGCTCCTTGCCTTTACCGGCCTTGCCAAGGCGGACGACCATCTCGTCAATGCTCTTGACCACGGTCTCAAAGCGGACAGCCAACCGTTCCAGACCAACAAGGCCGGCCATAGCGGCGATCTCGCACCGGGGCAGGGCAGCCCGTTTTCAGGTGAAGAGACCAAGACCCCGTCTACCGACACGCCAGCGGCGAATGAACATGCGAACGTGAAGGAACGCCAGGCGAAATAGACCGGCAGAACCCGCCGCTAGGGGGCGGCGGGCGACATGTATCGGGCGACGATGCCGCATCTCATGCGATATTTCTCAATTCGTCGCGAGTTTGAATACCGCGCCATAGTGATAGGGCGGCACATCAACCAGCTCGGCGAGCTTGAACCCGCTCGCTTCCACCGACGCGGTGGTCTGTTCGGGTGACAGCCTCAGCTCGGTCTTTGGCCCGCGCGGCTCGCCCAGGACCGTGGTTTGCTCGCGCGGATACTGGTGCCAGTTGACGATGGCAAAACGACCCGCAGGGCCAAGCGTCGCGCGCACGGCGCGGGCAAGCCGCGGCCGATCCGGAACGCCGTGGAAAGCGTTGGCGATAAAGACGAAGTCGACGGTTTGAGGCACCAGCCTGGCAAGGTCATAGGCGTCGCCCGCCAAAAACTCGCAATTGCCAGCGCCTCCTTCGGCCAGCCGCCGCCTGGCGACTTCGAGCAGATCGGCATCGATGTCGATAGCGATCACATGACGGGCGACCCTGGCGATTGGCAGCGTGAACCAGCCGTCGCCGCAGCAGAGATCGACCACGTCCGTGCCGGGCTTCATGCCGACCGCCGCCAGGACGCTGGCGGGCTCGGGCCACAGCGCTTCCCACCAGCCGCCGGTTGGCATTTCGGTGCCTTGGAAGAAACCGGGAATGGTGCTGGTCATGGCCTGGTCGGCTCCATTGTCGGGACCGCGTTTGATCCGCCCCTCCGAGCTTAACGCACCCGTGACCCGTCGAGGAGCCTGAAGCTGAAAATGTCCGCCACTGCATGTCGCGCAAAACTGTGCAGCGGTTTTGCGATAACGACATGCATCAAGACAAGAACCTGAAGCCCGTCGCATGAGACCGGTCGAACGCGACGCGCTTTAGCAAAAAAGGCCGGCGTTGCGCCGGCCTCTTTGATGGGGTTCGGGATGCCGGCTCAGCCGACGATCTCGGTGCCCGAGAACCAGTATTTGATCTCCTGCGCGGCGGTTTCCGGCGCATCGGAACCGTGCACGGAATTCTCGCCGATCGACAGCGCGTGCAGCTTGCGGATGGTGCCTTCGGCGGCGCTTGCCGGATTGGTTGCGCCCATCACTTCGCGGTTCTTGGCAATGGCGTTCTCGCCTTCCAGTACCTGCACGACTGTCGGGCCCGACGACATGGATTCGACCAGCTCGCCGAAGAACGGACGCTCCTTGTGGACGGCATAGAAACCTTCCGCCTCGCGGCGGCTCATCCACACCCGGCGCGAAGCGACGACGCGCAGGCCGGCATCTTCCAGTATCTTGGTGATAGCGCCGGTGAGATTGCGACGGGTCGCGTCCGGCTTGATCATGGAAAAGGTGCGTTCGAGCGCCATGGGATCGTCCTTGTGATGGAGAGTGGAATTGAAGGTGGCGGGCTCTATACAAGCCGCCCGCCGCCTTGCCAAGGGGAGGCCGGCGCAGCGCGCATTTCTGCGCTGGGCAGCGGACTTTCAAGTCGAACCATGCCGCCGCTCATCTTTTTGTTGAGCATCGGATTTTCCGACAACCGGTACCCACTTTGGATCCGGCCGACTGGGCTATAGCGCGTCGTCGTCAGCCTGACCCAACGTCGTCATAACTGCATCTCGATCGTCAGGTTGGCCGTGTCGCCAGCCCCGAGGCCTTCGCGGACCCGCACCGCGGTCTTGATCGGCAAGAGCAGGCTGCCGGATTTCTTGTCGGGAAACAGCGATGTCCGCCATCTGGTCTGGCCGATGACGGCTTCCACGCCAAGCGAGCCCCAGGGCCTTGCCATCCCCACCATCGCCGTCTTGATCCGGGCTCCAAGCTCGGGCGGCAGCGTTACGAAATGCCAGCCGCCCTTGCCCGGATAGACCCAGATCTCGGCCTGCATGCCGTAGCGAAACATTCTATGCCCTTCCCTCAGGTCAAGCCCGTCACGACTGGCTTTGCCATGCTGTCTTGCTGGCAATGCTGACGATCGGCGAAACCATCCATGACATCCACAGCCCTGCAGGGAAGAGTCATTCTTCCCCGCGCAGCGCCGCCATTCCACTACCGCCTTGTCACGATAGACGGCCGCCGGGTTTCCCAGCCTTCCCGCTCCAGTTCCGGCACGCTGTGGTTCTCGCTGGGGTAGCCGATGCAGAAGTAACCGATCAGTGTCCACTCCGGCGGCACGTCCAGGATCGTCGCCATCTCGGCCGGATCGAGGATCGAGACCCAGCCCATGCCTATTCCTTCGGCTCGCGCCGCCAGCCACATCGTGTGGACCGCCATGACAGCCGAATAGTCTATGGTGGCTGGCATGGTCTGGCGGCCGAGCCCATGCCCTTGCTCGGTTGCGCGGTCGGCGAAAACCGCAAGCTGGCAGGGCGCCTCATTCAGGCCGGCAAGCTTCAGGCGCGAATACAGGGCGGCGCGTTCACCGCAAAAGGTTTGGAGTGCCTCCGCGTTGCAGCGCTCGAAGCAGGCCCTCACGGCGGCGCGGCATGCTTCGCTCTCGGCGACGACGAAGCGCCAGGGCTGGCTCAGCCCGACGGACGGTGCGGCGCTGGCAAGCTCGAGCAGCCGCTCCAGCGCTCCATCGGGGAGCGGCGTCGGCTTGAACCGCCTGACGTCGCGCCGCCACAGGAAGAGGCTGGCGAGCGCAGCGCGAAAATCGGCCGGGAACTCTGGGTTTGCGGTCATGGCGCGCTGCCTTTGTTGTGATTGCCCGGTTCGCCGGATGTTCGTCTTGTTTGCTTCGATCCAGGCGCTGATGAGGCGCTTCGAGCGACACTTCGTCTACCCGCATTGTCGCATTTCGCCGGCTGGCAACTTTCAGCTAAAGGCCGGACGGCATCGCCGCGATCTACGCCGTTGGACCTCGATCGGCAAAACAAAACCCGCCTCGGCAAGCCGGGCGGGCGTCGGTGCGAATCATCACCATATCCAAATTAGTAGCATAGCTGCCGGCACAAAGCAAGAACAAAATGTGGCGCCGCCGATGAAAACTGCCGATTTCAACTCTCGAGCGGGGCGATCGCTGCGGCCGCAACCGTGCGGCCGAGGCCGCCATGCAGATCGAGGCATCGTTCGAACCATTGCGCCACGACATCGCTGTCGTCGAGCAGCCGGTAGGGCGTGGCGATGCGCGCCCATTGCAGCGCGCCGAAAACGATGTAGTCGGCAAACAGCGGCGACCGGCCGCCGATGAAGGGCTGATAGCCAAGCATCGAGCGCAGCGGCTCCAGCGAGGCGCGGAAGCCGGCGAGCCCGGCGTCGCGGGTGGCGTAAACCGCCTCCAGGGGCTTGCCGAAGCGCTGCTCGCGGTTCTGCCGGAAATAGGCGGCGTTCGCCTCGTCCTGCATGGCGTGCAGGTCCAGTATCGCAGCGGTGGTGACGTAGGGATGGATGGTCAGCTGCGACCAGCGTTCGATAAAGCGCGCCGTCGCCTTGCCGCCGTCGCCGGAAAACAATGTCGGCCGCTCGGGATAGGTCTCCTCGAGATAGAGCGCGATGGCGAAGGAATCGGCGACCACCGTCTCGCCGTCGCGGATCACCGGAACGAGCTTCGAGACGCCGCCTTCCACCTTCGGCACTTCAAGGAAACGGGTCGGCACGCTGGTGATGTCGAGCCCTTTGTGGGCAAGCGCCATCGCCGCCTTCCAGCAATGTGGGCTGAATGGGCGGGCGGCATCGCGTCCGACAAGGTCATAGAGCAGAATGGTCATTGGCGGCAGCGTCCTTGCAGTCTAACTATGCCCGAAACAGACCCGCGCAGGGGGTCTCGCAGGTCGGGAGAAAATGAAACAGCATTTCAGGATGTTTGCGGCCTACAATCAATGGGCCAACGGCCGCATCTACGATGCCGCCGCCGATCTCGACGAGCAAGAGTTCGACCGCAATGTCGGCGTCTTCTTCGGTTCGATGATGGGAACGCTCAACCACCTCCTGGCAGCCGACCGTATCTGGATGAAACGCTTCACCGGCGAGGGCGACGCGCCGGCAAGGCTCGACACGATCCTGCACCGCGCCTTGCCAGGCTTGCGGCTGGCGCGCGAGGTCGAGGACAAACGGATCATCGACTGGGTCGACGGCCTGAGCGACAAGGCGCTGTCGGGCCGCTTCTCCTACATGACCGTCTCGGATATGCGCACCGTCTCGCAGCGGCTGGCGCCGGCGCTCGACCACTTCTTCAACCACCAGACCCACCACCGCGGCCAGGCGCATGCGATCCTGACCATTCTGGGCAAGCCAAGCCTCGGACTGGACCTGACGATGTTCCAGCGCAGCGAGGAGGGCAGGGCCTTCGCCTGAACCTGGGGCGGCTGGTGAAGCGGACGGAGGATAGAGGACGATCTGCCGAGATTGCAAAACGCGCCGAAACATTTTATGGAGCGGATGGTCGTGAGGGCGGCCGCTTCAGCAGCATTCAGCAGCAACAGCGAGAATTGGCACGCATGCCCAATGAACCCTTGCGCCTCGTGGCGTTCTTCGCCGTGGTCCTGGCGCTTCTCAACTCCGGTTATTATTTCCACCAGGGCGACATTGTCGCGACCATCTATTTCATGATCGGCGCCATTCTTGTGACCGCGGTAACGCGGATGAGCATCAGACGGCAGCTGATTTAGGACCGATCTTCTTATCTGGCCGCCATCTCGACGGCTGGTTCGCTTCGACTGCGATCGAATTGAAAGCAAAGTCTTAGGACTTCGTTTGCGCTGTTGCTTCAAGGTAGCCTGCTGAAGCAGGAGCAAAAGCATGCAGATCGATTTGTCCTCGACGAGCTGGGGCAGGGTCGTGGCCGTTACCGTCGCGGGCACGGCGGTCTGCATTGCAGCCGCATTCCTCGTCGATTCCTTCAATTTCCCATATTTGTCGCCGGAAGCGCTGTGGCGGGCGCAGCTCACAGACCTGCTGCTGCCGCTTGTCCTGGCCAGCTCGTTCTTCTTCTTCCTCATGTGGAAAATGCGCCAGCTGGCGATCGCGCAGAAGGTACTGGCCGTCGTCGCGGCGACCGACAGCCTGACGGCGGTATTCAACCGGGGTGCATTTTCCATGCTCGTCGAGGCCTATCTCGAACAGGCCCGCAGCCATTCCGTCGTCAATGCCGGAGCCTTGCTGATCGTCGATGCCGATCATTTCAAATCCGTCAACGACCGCCTCGGCCACGACTGCGGAGACCAGGCGCTCAAGCTGATCGCCAAGACAATCCAGGGCCAGCTACGCGGCGCCGACATCGTCGGCCGGATCGGCGGCGAGGAATTTGCGGTCTTCCTTCCCGGCGCAGATCCTTCGCAGTCCTGGCTGGTGGCGGAGACAATTCGCCGGCGCGTCCGTGAGGCGGAGTTCTCGCCTGGCGGCCGGCCCTGTCCTCTCTCGGTCAGCATCGGCGGCGTCGCCTTCAGCGGGCCGACCACCTACGCCGAGATGTTCGTGGTGGCGGACAAGCACCTTTACAAGGCCAAATCGAACGGCCGCGATCAGGTCAGTTTCGAAACCGCGGCAGCGGGCGACCCGCCGGGCGGCGGCCCGATGACGGTCCATTGATGGTCGTTTCTGTCAGGCGGCGTAGCCGCCGAGGCCCCGGGCGACCGGCTTGACCGAGACCGCCGGCTGGGCGGCCGGCCAGAGGATGCCTGCCGTTACGGCAAAGGTGATCAGGGCGTCGCGTGCCGCTTCGGCCGAGATATCGCCGGCACGTGCCGCCTCGCAGGCCTTCACCGCGGCGCCATAGCTCAGCCGGCGGCGCGAAGGCGGGAACTCGGTCAGGAATTCGTGCATCTCGGAGAACGAAGCGATCGTACGCTTGTAGCCGGCGCCAACGGTTAGGGCGACCGGGGTGGAAAACGTCCTGTCGTGCATTCTGGCCTCTCGAATGGGCGGAGGTCACGGCGGACGCCGTTCTCCGGTCTGGGGGTCGGGCAGAAACGCGGATCACGGCGCGAGGTTCCATGTTGCCGGGATTGTTTTTTCGCCGGCTCCGGGAGCGGTCGCCGGGCGAGCAGCGCCGACGTCGAGGCAGGTGCCTATTTCCACATGCCGCGCATGCGGGCGCCGAGGTCGACACGTACCTGCGGCTGGCGGCGCGGATCGTCTCTGGCCTGGACGCTGGCCCAAGCCAGCTGTTCGAAGGCGCCTAGGATCGAGCGCGGGATGAAGCGCGTGCGCGAGGCATAGACATGGCGGTCGCCGCGCGCCGCCTGGCCGTGGACGAAAAAGCGATGCGGCATGACCATGTGCAGGCTGTCCTTGGCCCGCGTCATCGCCACGTAGAGCAGCCGCCGCTCCTCGTCGACGTCCTCCTTGCTGCCGACGCCGAGATCGATCGGGATGCAGCCGTCGACGGTGTTGAGCACGAAGACGTTCTTCCACTCCTGGCCCTTGGCCGAATGGATCGTCGACAGGATCAGATAATCCTCGTCGCGGTGCGGCGGGCCAGCCTCGTCGCTGGTCGCGTCCGGCGGATCGAGTGTCAGCTCGGTGAGGAAGCGCTCGCGCGACGCATAGCCGGAAGCGATCTGCTCGAGCTGCAGGAGATCGGCCCGGCGCGTCGTTGCATCCTCGTGGATACGTTCCAGATGCGGCTCGTACCAGAGCCTGACCTGTTCGATGTCGGCCGGCCATTTTTGCGCGCCGGCGCGCAGGCCGCTATAGAGCGCGACAAAACCCGGCCAGTCGTCGGCGGCACGCTGCGGCGGCCGATAGCGGGCAAGCCCCATCGTCTCGTCGAGCGAATTTGCCATGGTCTCGACGATCGCATTGGCGGCCGAAGGGCCGATGCCCGGCAGAAGTTGCAGCACGCGAAAGCCGGCGACGCGGTCGCGCGGGTTTTCGGCAAAGCGCAGCACGGCCAGCAAGTCCTTGACGTGAGCTGCATCGAGAAATTTCAGCCCGCCGAACTTGACGAAGGGGATGTTGCGGCGCGTCAGCTCGATCTCCAGCGGGCCGCTATGGTGCGAGGCGCGAAACAGCACCGCCTGTGATTTGAGAACAGTGCCGGCCTCGCGTTCGGTCAGTATCGCCTGGCAGACATAGCTCGCCTGCTCGGTCTCGTCGCGCACGCTGACCAGCTTCGGCTTTTCCGCCGATTTGCGCTCGGTCCAGAGATTTTTGGTGAAACGCTCCGACGCTTCGCCGATCACCGCATTGGCCGCCGCCAGGATCGTCTCGGTCGAACGGTAGTTGCGCTCCAGCATGACGACCTCGGCCGGCTGCGCGAACTGCTTCGGAAAATCCAGGATATTGCGCACTTCCGCGGCGCGGAACGAATAGATCGACTGCGCGTCGTCGCCGACCACCGTCAGCCCCGATCCGTCGGGCTTGAGGGCCGTCAGGATCGAGGCCTGCAGCCGGTTGGTGTCCTGGTATTCATCGACCAGCACATGGTCGAAACGTGCACCCAGATGCGCGGCGATTTCCGGCTCGCCGGCCATCTGCGCCCAGTAGAGCAGCAGGTCATCGTAATCGAGCACGTTCTGCGCCTGCTTGGCCTCGACATATCGGGCGAACAATTGCTTCAGCTGTTCGGCCCAGCCGGCGCACCACGGGAACACCGAACCCAGCACCTCGCCGAGCGGCGCCTGTGCGTTGACGGCGCGCGAATAGATCGCCAGGCAGGTGCCCTTGGTCGGGAAGCGGGCTTCGGTCTTCGAAAACCCAAGCTCGTGGCGGGCGAGGTTCATCAGGTCGGCGGAATCCTCGCGATCGTGGATGGTGAAGGCCGGATCGAGACCGATCTCCAGCGCATAATCGCGCAGCAGCCTGGCGCCGATGCCGTGGAACGTGCCGGCCCAGCTCAGCGCATCGGTGATCACCGAGGCATCGCGCCCCAGCACCTCGCCGGCGATGCGCTCGACCCGCTTGGCCATTTCCGCCGCGGCACGGCGCGAAAATGTCATCAAAAGGATGCGGCGCGGGTCGGCACCCCTGACGATCAGATGCGCGACCCGGTGCGCCAGCGTGTTGGTCTTGCCGGAGCCGGCGCCGGCGATGACCAGCAACGGCCCGGCGATCTTGCCGTCGCCATGTTCGACGGCAAGCCGCTGCTCGGCGTTGAGCTTCGCCAGATAGGCCGGCTGGAAGGACGAATCACGGGCGGCGAGGTTCATCGCCCATCAAGCATCGTTTCTGCTTTGTTCGCAACGGTTTGCGGAGCCGGAATAGGGCTCGTGAACGAAGAAGCCTTGCGGGCAGGCCTGTCGACTAACGCTCGGGCTCGACGCCCATCCTTGCCGATTGCCGCCGCAGCGCCTCGCGATCGTCCTGTGGCGGCGGCAGCAGCAGCGGATCAAAATCGTCGGGCACCTCGTCGATCACTTTCTTGGCGACGCGATAGGCGACATAGACGATTGCCCCGGCGATGAGCAGACGGATCATGCCTTCCTCCATTGATTGTGCAGCAACCGGAGACGCGGCATTTTGTTCCCGGGCCCCCTGGCGAATGCAGGAACGACACCGGCCGCGCAACCAAATCGCCGACGCCTCGTTGTCGGGCGAGAGGAGACTGCGATGAAAAAGCGCTCAATCCTGCTGCTTATGGCAGCTCTGACTGTTGCGGGTTGCGACAACAACATCCAGCCGACCAAGGCCCCTGGCGACACGGTCGATCAGAACCCGCAGGTCGACAAGAATCCGGTGCCGAAGTCGACGACCGGCGGCGATCAGCCCGGCACGCCGCCGAAACAATGACCGCCTCAAATGGCGTCGGCGCCGGTCAAGGAAGGTGGCCGGCGCCGCTTGGGAGGAAGCTGATGGCGCCGGCCAGGCGGAGATCAGGCCCGCCGCACATCCAAGGATAGCCGAGTCTTTCCGCAGCGTCATGGTCGATAACGTACAGACGGCACGCCCCTGTGGACAAACCTGCCGGCCACAGCAGCGTTTGTTCATCACATAGTTCATTCTTCCCATGGAACAAACCAAGCTGCTGCGTGTTTGGATGTCGATCGGACGCTCCCAAGGCCGCCGTTCACGAAAGAGCCCGCTCTCCTTGTCCCCCCTCAGGATAGCGGGTTCTTTTTGCGTTTTGCGGGAAGTCGCGGCGCGCGGGGTCGACATCACCAGCTTTGTCGGTTTTCGCGGCTTATGCGGCGAACCGGGGCTCAAGCCCTTGCGAAGCATGGTTGTCCCGTGCAAAAGCCCGGCCATGCTGATCATCAACGACCTTTCGCTCCGCATGGCCGGACGCCTGCTTCTCGACCATGCCTCACTGACCTTGCCGGCCGGTAGCAAGGCTGGCCTTGTCGGCCGCAACGGCACCGGCAAGACGACCCTGTTCAAGGCGATCACCGGCGACCTCGCCTCCGAGACCGGCTCGATCAGCCTGCCCAAGAACACGCGCATCGGCCAGGTGGCGCAGGAAGCGCCGGGCACCGAGGAGCCGCTGATCGAGATCGTGCTCAAGGCCGACCTCGAACGGAGTGCGCTGCTCGAAGAGGAAAAGACGGCGGCCGACCCGCACCGCATCGCCGACATCCACATGCGGCTGGCCGATATCGATGCGCACTCGGCCGAGTCACGCGCGGCCACCATTCTCGCCGGCCTCGGCTTCGACGATGCCGCGCAGCGGCGCCCGGCCTCGTCCTTCTCCGGTGGCTGGCGCATGCGCGTCGCGCTGGCCGCCGTGTTGTTTGCCGAGCCCGATCTGCTGCTGCTCGACGAGCCGACCAATTATCTCGACCTCGAAGGCACGCTGTGGCTGGAAAACTACGTGTCGAAATATCCGCATACCGTGCTGCTGATTTCGCACGATCGCGACCTGCTCAACCGCGCCGTTAATTCGATCGTTCATCTCGACCAGAAGAAGCTGACCTTCTGGCGCGGCGGCTACGACCAGTTCGAGCGCCAATACACCGAGCAGCGCGAATTGCAGGAGAAGGGCCGCGTCAAGCAGGAAGCCGCGCGAAAGCACATGGAATCCTTTGTCGAGCGCTTCCGCGCCAAGGCATCGAAGGCGAGGCAGGCGCAGTCGCGCATCAAGGCGCTGGAGAAGATGAAGCCGATCGCCGCGATCGTGAACGACACGGTGCGGCCGTTCTCCTTTCCGGAGCCGGTGAAGACGGTGGCCTCGCCGATCATTGCGCTGAACAACGTCAATGTCGGCTACGTCGAGGGTGCGCCGATCCTGAAGAAGATGACGCTGCGCATCGATGCCGACGACCGCATCGCGCTGCTCGGCGCCAACGGCAACGGCAAGTCGACCTTCGCCAAGCTTTTGGCCGGCCGGCTGAAGCCGGAGACCGGCTCCATGACTGTGGCGCCCGGGCTGAAGGTGGCAATCTTCGCCCAGCACCAGCTCGACGACCTCAGGCCCGATGAAAACGCCTATGAACACGTCCGCCGGCTGATGCCGGACGCGCCGGAATCCAAGGTGCGCGGCCGCGTCGCCCAGTTCGGCCTGACCACCGAAAAGATGAATACCGCGGCCAAGGATCTGTCCGGCGGCGAGAAGGCGCGGCTCCTGATGGGCCTGTCGGCCTTCGAGGGGCCGAACCTTTTCATCCTCGACGAGCCGACCAACCATCTTGATATCGACAGCCGTGAATCGCTGATCCATGCGCTGAACGATTTTCCCGGCGCGGTCATCCTGATCTCGCACGACCGCCATCTGCTCGAAGCGACCGCCGATCGGCTTTGGCTGGTCAAGGACGGCGCGGTTAATCCGTATGACGGCGATCTCGAGGATTACAAGACACTGGTCACCGGCGTCTCCGGCGACCGCCGCGGCAAGCGCGAGGCGGACAAAGCGTCGAAGGCCGACCGCCGCCGCGATGCGGCCGCGCGCCGCGCCGCCTTCGAGCCGCTGGCCAAGGAAATCCGCGCCACCGAAGCGCTGATGGACCGCCTCCGCAAGCGCATCGACCTGATCGAGGACGAACTCGCCAACCCGGCCGTCTACGAAAAGGACCCGTCGACCGCGACAAGGCTGGCCAAGGAGCGCTCACAACTTGCGCAACAGCTGGCCGGCCATGAGGAAAAATGGCTGTCGATGTCGGCGGAGTACGAGGAAGGCACGGCGGAGTAGGACGATGTCGACAAAACTTTGGATCGAAGTTGCCAAGGTTTTGGTTGTCAATTCCGAAGCTGTCGCAAAATGCCCTGAGTGTGGAGACGGCAATCTGCTGGTCATCGACGCCGGAGCCGGATCATCGCATGTCGAGCGCCACATACATTGCCCGAAATGCGGCGCCTACAACGCCTTGCTCAAGCGCATTGATGGCGGGTAACTGGCCCTACACGCCGCCGCCATAAACGACTAGTTTGCTCCCATGAATCAGCACGCGAAGCTCAGAATCGGCCATTCGGCCTGTCCGCATGATTGCCCGTCGACCTGCGCGCTCGAGGTCGAGCTGCTCGATGAAAAGCGCATCGGTCGCGTCCATGGCGCCAAGGCCAACAGCTATACGGCCGGCGTCATCTGCGCCAAGGTCGCCCGTTACGCTGATCGCGTCCATCATCCCGACCGCCTGCTGAAGCCGCTGATCCGAGCCGGCGGCAAGGGCGAGGGCGCCTGGAAGGAATCCAGCTGGGAGGCGGCGCTCGACCTCGTCGCCGAAAGGTTCATAGCCGCCGAGGCAAAATATGGCTCGGAGACGGTCTGGCCCTATTACTATGCCGGCACGATGGGTCTGGTGCAGCGCGACGGCATCGAGCGGCTCAGGCACGCCAAGAAATATTCCGGCTTCTTCGGCTCGATCTGCACCAATCTGGCCTGGACCGGCTGGATGATGGGCGCCGGCGCGCTGCGCGGCCCCGACCCGCGCGAAATGGCAAAGTCCGACTGCGTGGTGATCTGGGGCACCAACGCCGTGGTCACGCAGGTCAACGTCATGACCCACGCCATCAAGGCGCGCAAGGAACGCGGCGCCAAGATCGTCGTCATCGACGTCTACGAAAATGCAACGATGAAGCAGGCCGATCTCGGCCTGGTGCTGAAGCCCGGCACCGACGGCGCGCTGGCCTGCGCGGTGATGCACGTGCTGTTCCGTGACGGCATGGCCGACCGCGCCTATCTGGAACAATACACCGACGATCCTCACGGTCTGGAAGCGCATCTCAGCACAAAGACGCCGCAATGGGCGGCTGATATCACCGGGCTTTCTGTCGACGAAATCGAGGCCTTCGCCCGTCTCGTCGGCACGACGAAGAAGACCTACTTCCGCCTCGGCTACGGTTTTTCGCGGCAGCGCAACGGTTCGGTCAACATGCATGCCGCGGCCTCGATCGCCGCGGTTACCGGCTGCTGGCAATATGAGGGCGGCGGCGCCTTCCATTCCAACTCAGGCATCTTCAAGCTCAACCAGGAACTGCTGGAAGGCACGCGGATGCGCGATCCCTCGATCCGCCATCTCGATCATTCGCGCATCGGCCCGGTGCTGACCGGGGCTGAGGATGCGCTCTATGGCGGCCCGCCGGTGACGGCGCTGCTGATCCAGAACACCAATCCGGTGAATGTCGCGCCGGAGCAGCGGCTGGTGAAGCAAGGTTTTCTGCGCGACGATCTGTTTTCCTGCGTGCACGAGCAGTTCATGACCGACACCGCCAAGCTCGCTGATGTGGTGCTGCCGGCGACGATGTTTCTCGAGCATGACGACGTCTACAAGGGTGGCGGCAACCAGCACATCACACTCGGGCCGAAGCTGATCGACCCGCCGGAAGGTCCGCGCACCAACCATTTCGTCATCGAGGAGCTCGGCAAAAGGCTCGGTGTCGCCGATCGTCCTGGCTTCGGCATGACCGAGCAGCAGCATATCGACATCATTCTGGGCAAGCGCGGGCTGGGCAGCTTTTCGAGCCTGAAAGAGCAGAAATGGGTCGATTTGCAGCCGGATTTCGCGGCCGCGCATTTCCTCGACGGCTTCGGCCATGCCGACAAGAAGTTCCATTTTCGCGCCGACTGGACGGGCCAGGCCGCGCCCAACCGGCCACCGAAAAGCATGGGCCTGTTCGGGCCGGTGGCGAGCCTGCCGGAATTCCCCGACCATGTCGACCTGATCGAAGTGGCGGACGAGGCGCACCCGTTCCGGCTGACCACCTCGCCGGCGCGCAATTTCCTCAATTCGACCTTTGCCGAAACGCCGGTATCGCAGGCAAAAGAGCGCCGGCCGGAGCTGCTCCTGCATCCCGATGATGCGGCGGCACTCGGCGTCGCCGACGGCGGCCGTGTCGAAGTCGGCAACCAGCGTGGCGAGGTGGTGCTGCACGCAAAGCTGTTCGACGGCATCAAGCGCGGCGTCGTCGTCGCCGAAGGCATCTGGCCGAACAGCGCCCATGAGCGCGGCGAGGGCATCAACGTGCTGACCGGCGCCGATGCGCCGGCGCCCTATGGCGGCGCCGCCTTCCACGACAACAAGGTCTGGCTGCGCCCGGCGGATTGAGCGTCGGAACGATATCTCCATCCGGCCGTTTTCGCGTGGCGGGTGGAGGCATTGTCATGGCAGAAGTGTTGCCGGCGCCGGATCCCATCGGAAGGACACTGTCGTCCGGCGAACTCGTAACCACGATGTCCCACTTTCATCGCGCCGAGATTGCGCGCATGGCTGGGTGGCGTGACCGCCTGGACCGGACGAGCAACTGGGCGATAACCGTTGTCGCAGCAATGCTGTCGGTTTCGCTTTCGACAGCCAGCGCTCACCATGGCGTGCTGCTGTTTGCCATGCTGCTTGTTCTGCTGCTGCTGTGGATAGAGGCCCGCCGATATCGCTTCTTCGACTTCTATCGGGCTCGCGTGCGCCAGTTCGAACGGCACTATTTCGCGCAGATATTCTCGCCGCAGCCGGACTTCGCGTCCGATTGGCTGTTGATCGTCGGCGAGAGCCTGCGCGCGCCGAAATTCCTGATTTCGCAACGCATGGCTTTGGCGCGCCGCCTGCGTCGCAATTACATCTACATGCTGCTGATCCTGCTGCTGGCCTGGATCCTCAAACTGTCGACCCCCAGTCTTCTGACCGAAGGTGTCCGCATCGGCTTCGTCGGGTCGATGCGTGAGGCGGTCGCCAGTGCTGCCTTGGGTCCAATTCCGGGCGCCGTCATCGTCGTGCTGGTCGCCGTCCTCTATGCGGGCCTGCTGGTGACAGCATTTCTGACAGAGAGCGACGACGGCGAACTCTCCTTCGGTGACGTCCACGTCTAGCAACGCAACGCCCTGTCTAGCAACGCAACGCCCTGTCGCGCGTTGTTGGACACGTGCATTGGGCGATGGGGGTTTCATGGCTTGGCAGGCTCCGACACGTTCCAGCCTGGCGCTGCTGGTTTGCGCTTTCGTCCCCGTGGAGGCGGCCTGGGCAGCGCAGACGCTCGTTGCCGGTACCCGGGCCTCGGGCATGGGTGGTTCGGGCGAAGGCGCTTTCGTCGCCGAGATCGTGCTTCTGCTGCTTGTCGGGCGCGGCTTGGGCGAAGTGCTGCAGCGTTATGGCCAGCCGGCAATCATGGGCCAACTGATCGGCGGCATCCTGCTCGGTCCTTCACTGTTCGGCTGGCTGTGGCCGTCGGCCCAGCACCTGATCTTTCCCAGTGATCCTGCGCAAAAGGGCATGATCGACGCCGTCTCGCAGCTCGGCATCCTGATGCTGCTTTTGCTGACCGGCATGGAGACGGACCTGCGGCTGGTGCGCCGGGTTGGCGCGGCCTGTTTTTCCATTTCGGCTACCGGCGTCGTGGTGCCCTTCATCTTCGGTTTTGCGCTGGCGCAGTTCCTGCCGGACGCATTGCTGGCTGACCCCACGCAGCGCACCGTCGCCGGGCTGTTCCTGGGCACGGCGCTGTCGATCTCGTCGGTCAAGGTCGTCGCCATGGTGGTGCGCGAGATGAACTTCATGCGCCGCAACCTCGGACAGGTGATTATTTCCTCGGCGATCATCGAGGACACGATCGGCTGGCTGGTCATCGCCGTAACCTTCGGCATCGCCACCAATGGCAAGCTACAGTTCGCGCCGCTGGTGACCACCATCGCTGCGGTGGCACTGTTCATGGTGTTCTCCTTCACCATTGGCCGCCGTCTTGTCTTCACCTTGATCCGCTGGACCAACGATCAATTCCGCAGCGAGTTTGCGGTGATCACCATGATCCTCATCATCATGGGAGCGATGGCGCTGATCACTAATCTGATAGGCGTCCATACCGTGCTGGGGGCGTTCGTCGCCGGCATCCTGGTCGGGGAATCGCCCATCCTCTCCAGCCATATCGAAGGTCAGCTTCGCGGCGTCATCACCGCCCTGTTCATGCCGATCTTCTTCGGCATGGCGGGGCTTTCCGCCGATCTCACAGTGCTCGCCGATCCAACCCTTGCCATGCTGACGGGCGCTCTCGTGATCATCGCCAGCATCGGCAAGTTTGGCGGCGCGTTCATCGGCGCCAAGCTCGCCGCCATGTCGCTCAAGGAAGCAATCGCCGTCGGCAGTGCCATGAACGCACGCGGCTCGACCGAGGTGATCGTCGCCAGCATCGGCCTGTCGATGAACATCCTGTCGCACAATCTCTTCACCATGATCGTCACCATGGCCGTGATCACCACCTTGGCCATGCCGCCGATGCTGCGCTGGGCGCTCGGCCGGCTGCCGGTTGGGCACGACGAGCAGCAGCGTGTCGAGCGCGAGGCGTTGGACGAATACGGCTTCATTTCCAGGCTGGAGAGGCTGCTGGTGCTGGTCGACGACAGCAGGATCGGCAAGTTCACCGCATATCTCGCCGGACTGGTCGGCGGAGGCAGCGGCATGCCCACCACCTTGCTTCGCCTGCCCACCACCTTGCTTCAGCCGAAAGACGGCCGAGTTGACAGGCCGACCGACAGCAAGGGACAGGAGCGCGCCCTCCAGGAAATCAAAAAGGGTGCAAAAAAGAGCGCTCAGGCGGTGAAACGGATCGAAGATACGCTTGTCGACAAAGTCCATCTGACGGCCCGCACCGAATTGGATGCCACGGGTGAGACGATTGCCGAAGAGGCCCGCAAGGGATACGGCCTGTTGCTGGTCGGCCTGGACAATGTGCTGACCGCCGATGGCGCCTTCGCGCCGGCCCTCAACGACATTGCCGCAGGATTTGACGGCCCGCTTTGCCTGGTCCTGAACGGCGGCAATGCTGGCGAAAAGATGCCGACGCTGAGGGCCGGCACCAGCATTCTCGTCCCCGTCAACGGTACCCAGGTGGCGCGTCGCGCCGCCGACCTGGCGCTGGCGCTGGCCCGTCCAAACCGGGCGCGGATCAAGGTTCTCTACGTCTCGCAAAAGGCAGCCAAGGGCCGCAGGTCGACATCGGTGTCGCATAGCCGCGAAGAGGCCGTCCTGAAAGACATCGCTGATCTGGCGGGCCGCTACGGCCTGCATATCGACACAGCGTTCCATACCCGCGTCACACCCGACAAGGCGATCACCCGGGAGGCGGCCAAAGGAGCGGCGATCGTCGTGATGGGCGTCACCCAACGTCCGGGTGAGGACCTGTTCTTCGGTGAAACCGCCGGCGCTGTTTTAGCCGCCTGCAACTGCCCCGTCGTGCTTCTGGCCAGCGCGCGGCCCAAGCACGACGCCGCCGGCGCCGAGCTGGCAGCGTGAATTTCACGGCGCCCATCGGCAGGAATGTCGATCGAGCCTCTGAAAACGCTGATCCGCCAAACGTAAAGAACTCGAACCGAACGGTTCGGTTCCGTTGACTGAGAGTACAGGAAAGGGTGAACGCCGGCTCAAAGAATGTTCGCGCGGCAAATCACCACTGACCGCATAACTAGTTGAAAAGAAGAAAGAACATTGTGGCGCATGGAGCTGCATGTCGAATTTCAAGCGGCCAATTTGGCGCACCCGTACAAAATTTTCGTGATTGGAAACGACAGACTTGCCGACCCATCTCGGGGTGGTCCGAGCGACGCGAATTCCTCCCGAGGCACGCCACTTGACGGACAGACCAAAGAACTACCGGAGTACCCGAAAATGACCAAGCTCGCTCTTACCGCCGCCGCCATCCTCGTTGCCACCGGCACTGCTTTTGCCGGCAGCGACCATTATGGCTCGGACAACGTCAACCAGCCGGCCGCTGCTGCTGCTGCCAACGTCGACAACACCTTCACCGGTTCGATCCGCAAGCCGGTCACTTCCGAGCATACCGGTGCCAAGATAACTTCCGAGTCGGTGGCGCCTGAATCCGGCCAAGGCATCTGGGGCCGCTGATTATAACGGCCTGCAACACAAAGAGCGGCGGGCTTGGCCCGCTACTCTTGCTTTCGCGTATCAACGGGCGTGTGCGCCGAATAGCATCCTGCGCCAATCGAATACTTTGATTTGCAGGTTTCATCTGTAGCCACAATCTCGGTTGCTGAAATCGTCCAGCAACGTGCACGTCGGAAAAAGCCGGGTGCGTATTCGTCGGCGCGGACAGCGCTCTCATCTCGAATGCGTCGAAAGCAACGACAACTCACGAATGACCAGTACACTGGAGTACCTGAAATGACCAAGACTGCTCTTACCGTCGCCACCATCGTCCTCGTCGCCACAGGCAGCGCCTTTGCAGGCAGTGATCACTATGGTTCGGACGGCGTCAACCAGCCGGCCGCGCCTGTTGGGAACGCGCCTGTCGGCACCATCGACAGCGGGTTTACCGGTTCCATCCGCAAGCCGCTGACGGCCGAGCACAACGCCGTCGACACCGAGGCGACGACCCGGTTCGGCACGGATCAACCCGTAGTGCCCCAATCTGGCCGGGGCAACTGGGGCCGATAGTTCCTCAAACCCCGGAGCACGAAGAGCGGCGGGCTTGGCCCGCCGCTTTTGTTTGTGCGAAGCCGGGTTTGGTCGAAAGGTCGGCGATCCCCCGGCCTGTCGGGCAGTCCCTAGCGAAGATCCTTCGGCCAAATGCAGTGCGTCAGTCGGGCGCTGCCGAAGGTGAGACCGGTCCAATCGCCGTCGACGTCGAACCGAGCCAGGCCCGCGGTTGGGTATTTCTCCGCCAGCTTCTTCAGCGCCGCTTGGTCCGATCCAGCCTCGGCAAGCCCGCGCGCGAACTCTTCCAGCCCGGGATTGTGGCCAAGCACCAGCAGTGTTCCAGTCCCCGCCTTTACTTGCCGCACCTTGGCGAGGATGTCCGCCGCCGCTGCCTCGTAGAGCGCCTGGGAAAATTTGGCCTGCACCTTCGCCGGCAATTCCGCCGAGACCAGCCGCCACGTGTCGCGGGTGCGCAGCGCCGGCGACACCAGCGCCAGCTCCGGCAGCCAGCCGCGCCGGGCCAGTTCGCGCCCGACCAGTGGTGCTGCCTTCAGCCCGCGCGCGGACAGCGGCCGGTCGAAGTCGATGAGGTCGGGATCGTCCCAACTCGACTTGGCGTGACGCAGGAGCAGCAGTTGCTTCATGGATTCAACTCAAGTCCAAGGGATGTCGGGCTGAAAGTCTTTCCCATAGCCGCCGCCATGTTTTGTGCCCATGGCGGTATCAAAACTCGCCCAAAGCGCACCAAAGATGAACAGGCCTACATGCCGTTCATCTTTATCCCATCTGACCAAAATGTCTGCTTCAGTGATGGCCCAATCGCCCGATCGAACGTGAATTGCACCGACGACGGGACCTACTCCTCCGTCCTCGATCCGACAGAGATAAAAATATGCCGTGGCACTTTTCGGATCGTCCGCCGCGTCGTACTCGAAGACGCCGGCCAGATCACGCTTTGTCCGGATCGCGCTGTCGAAAACGTCCATTTGCTTGTCCGCAATCTATCAAAACAGTGCCGAAGCGTCGCGGGCGCCGTGTACGGCGCGGACGATCTCGACGCGCTGTTCGGCCAGGCGATAAAGCACGAGATAGTTGCCGATCGTCAACGCCCGCACCTCGGCAGCGACGTCGGGCCTCTTGGGACCGGATTCCGGGAATGTGCCCAATTGCACGATGCGCACGGCAATAGCATCCAAAAAGCGGTCCGCGGCAAGCGGGTTGTCCCTTGCAATGCCAAACCAAATATCGATCAGGTCGTCTTCTGCCGCCGGGCTGCGGACAATGCGGACGTCAGCCATTCCGCCGGTTTTTGCTGGTGTTGCCCAACCGGCTGCGGGCTTTCTGTTTTATGTCCTCGATGTCGAACGGCGCAAACGGACCGCTCTCCAGCCCTTCCGTCCAGGCTTTCCGCAACCGCTCCGCTTCGGCCTCGCGCAAGGGCTGGCGAAGCCGCCATTCGCGCAGTGCCTCGCGGATCACTTCACTTGCCGAACCGTACTGCCCGCTGGCCACCGCGCCTTTGACCATGTCCAGCAGTTCCGGGGAAAGCGCTACGCTGACTTTTTCGACTGTCGCCATCAAGCCGTCTCCTCACGAAAACGGTAGCAAAATTTGCTACCAAATTCAAGAACTGACTCTTACGGCGTTATCCGCGCCAGGTGCTCGAGATCGGTCTCTTCGCGCAGCGGGTCGGGCGCGATCACCACCGACGTGGCGTTGTCGGCATCGTCGGCGAAGCGCGAAAACACCGTGCGGCCGCCTTCCATCCGCGCCTTGCCTTCGGCGACCAGCCCCAGCGCCAGCGGATAGAGCTGGTGCTCGGCCTTGAGCACGCGCGCGGCCAGCGTGTCCTCATTGTCGCCGACCATCACCGGCACGGCGGCCTGGGCGATGATCGGCCCGTCATCCATGTCGAGCGTGACGAAATGCACCGTGCAGCCATGGATGCGCATGCCTGCGCGGAGGGCCCGCGCATGCGTATCCAGCCCCTTGAAGGCAGGCAGCAGGGCAGGGTGGATATTGATCATGCGGCCCTGCCACTTCTCCACGAAGCGCGCGCCGAGGATGCGCATATAGCCGGCCAGCGCGACGATCTCGGCGCCGAACGACAAGAGGGCCGCATCGATCGCCTCGTCATGCGCTTGCTTGCTGGCATAGTCGGAGCGCGAAATCACTCTGGTGGCGATGCCGCGCGCCGCGGCGATGCCAAGGCCGGTGGCATTGGCGCGGTCGGAGATGACGCCGACGATCTCGGCCGGATAGGCCGGGTTGCTCGCCGCCGCAACCAGCGCCGTCATGTTGGAGCCGCGCCCCGAGATCAGTACGACCGTCCGTTTCCTGGTCATAGGCCAATCGAGCCCCGATAGATGACGCCGGCATCGCGGCGCGGCACGATCTGGCCGATCGGCGTCACCGCCTCGCCGGCCTCCTGCAGAACGGCAGCGACCTGCGCCGCCTGGCCGGAGGCGACGACCAGGATCATGCCGATGCCGCAATTGAAGGTCCGCATCATCTCTTCCGGCGCGACGCCGCCGGTCTTGGCCAGCCATGAGAACACCGGCGGCACCTCGATGGCGCCGAGATCGAGCTCGGCCGAAAAATCCTTGGGCAGAACGCGCGGGATATTTTCGGGAAAGCCGCCGCCGGTGATATGGGCCAGCGCCTTGATGCCATGGGTGTTGCGGATCGCCTTGAGGATCGACTTGACGTAGATGCGCGTCGGCTCGAGCAGCGCCTCGGCCAGCGTCGCTTCGTCATTGAACGGCGCCGGATCGTTCCAGCCAAGGCCGCTTACGGCGACGATGCGGCGGACCAGCGAATAGCCGTTCGAATGCAGGCCCGACGAGGCGAGGCCGAGCAGCACGTCGCCTTCGACGATGTCGTCGGTCGGCAGCAGCTGGCCGCGTTCGGCGGCACCGACGGCAAAGCCGGCAAGGTCGTAATCCTTGTCCTGATACATGCCGGGCATTTCTGCCGTCTCGCCGCCGATCAGCGCGCAACCGGCCTGCCGGCAGCCGGCGGCAATGCCGCCGACAATCGAGGCACCCTGGTCGGGATCGAGCTTGCCGGTGGCGAAATAGTCGAGGAAGAACAGCGGTTCGGCGCCTTGCACGACGATGTCGTTGACGCACATGGCGACGAGGTCGATGCCGATCGTGTCGTGCTTGCCGGCGTCGATGGCGATCTTCAGCTTGGTGCCGACGCCGTCATTGGCGGCGACCAGCACCGGATCGGTGAAGCCGGCGGCCTTGAGGTCGAACAGGCCGCCGAAGCCGCCGATCTCGCCATCGGCGCCCGGCCGGCGGGTTGCGCGTACCAGCGGCTTGATCTTCTCGACCATGAGATTGCCGGCGTCGATGTCGACGCCCGCTTCGGCATAGGTGAGCCCGTTCTTGCGCTTGCTCATTTCCGGCGCCTGCTCATCTGTTGCGCTTGCCTGTCGCTGGTTTCATTCGCGTGCGGGCTCTTCGCATGAACGGTTTTGCCCCGCAAGGCAAGCGCGCGATGAGGGTGTTTTCAGTTGGATGCCGGGGGAACCGGGCGCGATACACTCCAACAATAAAAAGAAATCCCTGCCAGAATTGCGGCGAGGCCTCCGACGGTGGCAAGAGACCTGATCTCACCGTCGAAGGGCAGGGTCCCATACGAGAAGCCGGCGGCGATCAACGCCGCCGCGGCAGCCCACAGACCTGGATTTGCAACGACTGATCTTGAGAAAACGAACGCGACGACAGCGGCGGTCAGCCAGAGGGGCCAAGAGACGACCACGCCCACGGCCAGCTCAAGAGCGAAGGCCCACAGGAGATCTTGCGTCGCCACCTTGCGGTGCGGGGCTCCCAAAAATGCGAAGACCAAAAGACTTTCTGTCAGTCCGGCCAGATAACAAAGCGTTACTCGCCAAGCGATTGTGATTCTCTGCGCCATCGTCATTCAGCAGTGGGGAAATAGGCTGTCGCTTCACGGGCTCTTCGCATGGGCAACAGCGTCTTGCAAGGACGGCAGCGGAATACCGGGCACTTACGTCTCTTCCAGGAAAGGCACCGCCGTTTCGTCCGTCCAGAGGCGACCGCCCTTGGGGAGGGTCTGCTGCTGTCCCATAAATCGTTCATCGTGCCCGCGTCCTCCCGGTGACTGGAAGAAGGCATATTGAACATGTCTTGGGTTCCAACGCGCCCCGGCTGGATGTCCCTCATGAACGTGCCGCCAGATCGAACCCCAACTGGGTTCCCAGATATCAATGAACTTGAGAAATAGGCCGAGCAAAACCTTTGTATTCACCGGTTCGGCTCCAGCTATGTAGCTAAACTCCAGCGAAGCATTGTTCTGGCTGTCTTCCGACAGATATTTGGACCAGGAACTGCAATGGACTGATGTGGACGCCTCTATATTTGCCTGGCGCTGGTTCCACAGCGACACATTGTATCCCAGTTCAGGAACGGGCTGTCTCGGAGGCATGTCCGTCTTGTTCCGGCCCTTTAACAGCCAGCGATGGAGAACCTCGCACGACGAGGTGTTGACCGGCTTGGAGGCGATTGCTTTTTTGAGCGATCTGCCGCGCGGGGCCCACCTCGCGAACCTGTCGTCGGCTTCGTCCAAGGCCCGGAAATGCGCCTGCAGCTGCGGGACCAGCTCTTCGGCGTCCTTTCTCCTCGCCCCCAGTAGACATAGATGTTGATCGACATGGCGTCCCCTCGAATACGGGAGACGTACCAGCTTTCTTGACTGGCGTCGCCAAAGGAGAGCGCGCGCGCTTCGGGCTCGCTTCCATTTGGTTAGTTCAATGCTGGCTAATCTTCACGCCCCCTCTGCGTTGATCGCAAATTGCGCGGCGAAAGCCCGGATATAGGCCGGCCGTGCTTCCCCGCGCGCTACATAGGCAGCCAAGTTTTGATATTCGTCCAAAATGCCTGACATTCTTAGTCGCAGCAGCACCGACACCATCAACAAATCGCCGGCGCTGAACGCATCATCGAGCCAGTCGGCGACACCCAAGTGAGCCGAGAGTTTGTCCAGCCGAGCGCGAACACGGTCCTTTACCAACGGCAAGCGCTCCTCGCTCCAAGGCTTGTCACGTTCGAATATTCTTGCCGTCGTTAATTCGAGGATCGGTGGTTCGACGGTGTTAAGTGCGGCAAACATCCACGTGATCGCACGCGCGCGGGCATTGCGATCCTTCGGCAGCAATCCCGCATGCTGCTCAGCAAGATGAAAGACGATCGAGCCGGTCTCGAACAGCGAGAGAGAACCTTCCTCATAGGTGGGGATCTGGCCGAAGGGATGGATCGCCAGATGTTCAGGCGCCTTCATCTCTGCGAAGGAAACAAGACGAACCTCATACGGCTGCCCCACTTCTTCGAGCGCCCAGCGAACGCGCGTATCACGCGCCAGTCCCTTGCCGCCATCGGGCGATCGTTCAAATGCTGTGATAGTGATTGTCATCGCGTCCGTTTCCTTGCCTGGGCAAATTTCCTTGGCTTCCTATCGTGAGACGAATGAGCCTCCCCGAAATCGACATCTGTCTTGACCTATTTCATTGCTGGCGCCCTCGTGGGGAGATTGGCAGCTTCTGTGTCGCTTCTCACTTGCCGTAACCCTCCATCTCCATCATGTATCGGCAAACAAGAGCGACGGGATATGCGTTTGACCATCCCCAACATGATCACGATCATGCGCTTCGTGCTGGTGCCGGCGGTGGTGCTGGCCATGCTGCAGGACCGCTGGGACTGGGCCTTTGCGGGCTTCCTCATTGCCGGCATTTCCGACGGCGTCGACGGCTTCATCGCCCGCCATTTCAATCAGTTTTCCAGGCTCGGCGCCTATCTCGATCCGATGGCCGACAAGCTGCTGCTGGTCTCGGTTTTCGTGGTCCTGGGCTTCAGCGGCGAACTGCCGCTGTGGCTGGTCGTTACCATGGTGTCGCGCGACGCACTGATCGTCTGCGCCGTGCTTTTATCCACCGTCATGGCGCATCCGGTCGAGATGAAGCCGCTCCTGGTGTCGAAGGCCAACACCGCGATCCAGATCGTGCTGGCGGCAGTGGTGTTGGGCGAACTCGCCTTCGACATCCGTCTCGATCCGCTGAGGCCGGCCCTCATATTGCTGTCCGGGGTCTTGACCGTGGCTTCGGCCGCGGCCTATCTCGTGGCTTGGCTGAGGCATATGAGCGGCTATGGCGAAGGCTCCACACCCGGCACCTGACGAACGGTCCATCGACGCTGAAGCTGAGGCTGCGGCAGCGGAAGCTGCGGCATCGGCGTCGTTTCGCCGCCAGATCCGCTTCTGGCTGGTCAGCGCCATCATCCTCGCCGTCTTCCTCTATGTCTTCAGCGGCATCCTTCTGCCGTTCGTCGCCGGCATGGTGCTCGCCTATTTCCTCGACCCTGTCGCCGACCGGCTGGAGCGGCTTGGCCTGTCCAGGCTGATGGCGACGGTGGTCATCCTCATCGCCTTTATCGTCGTCCTGGTACTGGCCTTCGTCATCCTGGTTCCGGTGCTCGCCTCGCAGATGGCTGATTTCGCCAGCAAGCTGCCGGACTATCTGACCCGGCTGCAGGGCCTGATCACCAGCTTCGACCCGAAATGGCTGGAAGAGAAATTCGGCGTCGACGCCAACGGCCTGCGCGAAGGCCTGAACTCGCTGCTGACCTCCGGCTTCGGCCTCCTGACCACCGTGTTCACCTCGATCTGGAGCTCCGGCGTGGCGCTGGTCTCGGTGGTCAGCCTGTTCGTCGTGACGCCGGTCGTCGCCTTCTACATGCTGCTCGACTGGGATCGCATGGTGACAATCGTCGACAGCTGGGTGCCGCGCGACTATGTCAAGACCGTCAGGACGATCGCCAGGGACATCAACACGGCGACCGCCGGCTTCGTGCGCGGCCAGGGCACGCTGTGCCTGGTGCTGGGCGCCATGTATGCCACCGGCCTGACACTGACGGGCCTGAATTTCGGCATCCTCATCGGTCTGTTCGCCGGACTGATCTCCTTCATCCCCTATGTCGGCTCGCTGACCGGCCTGGTGCTGGCCGTCGGCGTCGCCTTCGTCCAGTTCTGGCCGGACTGGACCATGATCGCAGCGGTGGCCGGTGTGTTCTTCGTCGGCCAGTTCATCGAGGGCAACATCCTGCAGCCAAGGCTGGTCGGCAAAAGCGTTGGCCTGCATCCGGTATGGCTGATGTTTGCGCTGTTTGCCTTCGGCGCGCTGTTCGGCTTCGTCGGCCTGCTGATCGCCGTTCCGGCTTCCGCCGCCGTTGCCGTTCTGGTGCGCTTCGCCATCGCCCGCTATCTCGAATCGCCGCTCTACAAGGGCCACGCCGACGAGCCGGTGCCGCCGCTGCAGGTGCGCCGCCGCGGGGGCGCGCGCGGTTGAGCCAGATGCCGGACAAGATCGATCCGCCGCGTCAATTGCCGCTCGATCTAGGCCACGGCACCGGCTATTCGCGCGACGAGCTCGTCGTCTCCAGCACCAACAGCCAGGCGGCGGCGCTTGTCGACCGCTGGCCGGACTGGCCGTCGCCGGTCGTTGTGCTGGCCGGGCCGGCCGGCTCGGGGAAAACCCATCTGGCCTCGATCTGGCGGACCCGCGCCGACGCGGTGAAAGTGGAGGCCGGCCGCATCGGCGACTGCATCGAAAATCTCGGCGCGCATCCGGCCCTGATCGACGATGTCGATGCCGGCCCGATCGATGAGCACGGCCTCTTCCACCTGATCAACGCGGTGCGCGGCGCCGGCTCGAGCTTGCTGTTGACGGCGCGGCGCTTCCCGTCCGCCTGGGGCGTCAGGCTGCCCGACCTGGCGTCGCGGCTGAAGGCGGCGGCGACCGTCGAGATCCACGAACCCGACGATCTTCTGCTGGCCGGCGTCATCACAAAGCTGTTCGCCGACCGCCAGGTCGAGGTCGAGCCGCATGTCGTGCAATATCTGGTGCGCCGCATCGAGCGCTCGCTGGCCACTGCCATGCGGGTGGTCGAACGGCTCGACCGCACCGCGCTCGAGCGCAAGACGCCGATCACCCGCGCGCTCGCCGCCGAGACCGTCAGCGCCATGGACGAAGGGCAGGGCGAGTTCGAGATTTGACGATTCCAGTGCCGCCACTGTCCCATTTCGGGAACAAAAGCTGGCATCTGTCTTGCAGCAAAGAGCTTGCCGGCTAATCCCGGTCCTGATTGCGTATCAAATCAGGTAGTAGGCTCGCCGGGAGATGGGTGGTTGGGGTTCTCGCCCGGCGAGCTTGCCTTTGGCAGCATCGAATCGATTGCGTCATTGCGCGGCTGGCCTCAGCTCTCTCCGCCTGCAATTACCGCTCGTTCCGTGCCAAAGCGCTTGCGATAGTCGCCGGGCACCAGGCCGGTTATCCTGGCGAATACCTTGCGGAACGAGCCGGGATCGTCATAGCCGACCTCCCAGGCGATCTGGTCGATCGACCGCATCGTGGTTTCCAGCATCTCGCGCGCCTTGCCGACGCGCAGGTGCTGGCAATATTCGGTCGGCTTGAGGCCGGTGGCGCTGCGGAACCTGCGCAGGAAAGTCCGCTCCTCCAGTCCGGCATGCCCGGCCATGGCCCCGAGCGTCACGTCGCGGGCGCCGTTCGCCTGCAGCCAATGCTGCACCTTGAGGATCGCTTCGTCGCCGTGGGTCAGCCGCGGCGCGAACGGGCTGTAAAAGCGTTGCTCGCGGCCCGGCGGGTCGACCAGCATGAAACGCGCCGTGTCCATCATGACGGTCGGCCCGAGCACCCTGTCCACCAGCTTGAGGCCGAGATCGGTCCAGGCCATGTAGCCGCCCGCGGTGATGATGTCGCCATCGTCGATGACCAGCCTGTCGGCATCGAGCAGAATGTCTGGAAAGCGTAGCGCCAGCGCGTCGCGATAAGCCCAATGCGTGGTCGCAGCACGACCCGACAGCAGGCCGGTCTCGGCAAGCACGAAGGCGCCGGCGCAGACCGAGCCGAGGGTCGCGCCTGCCGCATGACGGCCCCTGAGCCAGCCGGCATAGGGCGCGGCTGCTTCCCGAGCGATCGGATCTCCCAAGGTTGGCGGGATGATAGCCATGGCTGGTTCATTGTCGGCGCCGGGGTCGCTGTCGAAAGTGCAGACTACGGTCTGGCCCGCGTCCTCCAATTGCCAATGGCTGACGCGAAGCCTCAAAGCGTCCGGCGACCGATCGGCCGCCAGCCGGTTGGCCAGCAGAAAGAGATCGGTCAGGCCGAGCACGGCCGCTTCCTGCACGCCGGGATACAAGACAAGGCCGATTTCGATCAGATCAAGCGCAGCCGCCATTTGTCAGTTTTGCCACGTTGAATGTCCGTTTTGCCAATGCTCACCCTGGCCGCACTGTTATAATTTGTCCAGCAGAAGGGGGCTAAAAGCTTCCCTGTTACCCCCAACTTTTCCATTAAGGAGTAGGACGATGAGCACATTCACCACCCATGACGGCACCGAGATTTTCTACAAGGATTGGGGCAAGGGCCAGCCGATCGTGTTCCATCACGGCTGGCCGCTGAGCTCAGACGACTGGGACAACCAGATGCTGTTCTTCCTCGAAAAGGGCTACCGCGTCATCGCCCATGACCGCCGCGGCCACGGCCGCTCGTCGCAGACCGCGACCGGCAACGACATGGACACCTACGCTGCCGACGTCGCGGCGCTGGCGGCGCATCTCGATCTCAGGGATGCGATCCACATCGGCCACTCGACCGGCGGCGGCGAGGTGGCGCGTTACGTCGCGCTTTATGGCAGCGGAGGCCGTGTTGCCAAGGCGGTGCTGATCGGCGCGGTGCCGCCGATCATGGTCAAGACCGATAGCAATCCGGGCGGCCTGCCGATCGAGGTCTTCGACGGCTTTCGCGCCGCTCTGGCCGCTAACCGCGCCCAGTTCTACAGGGATGTGCCGGCCGGCCCGTTTTACGGTTTCAACCGCGAGGGCGCCAAGGTTTCGCCAGGGGCTATCGACAATTGGTGGCGCCAAGGCATGATGGGCGCAGCCAAGGCCCATTACGACTGCATCAAGGCCTTTTCCGAGACCGACTTCACCGACGACCTCAAGCAGATCGACGTGCCCGTCCTGATCATGCACGGCGACGACGACCAGATCGTGCCTATCGCCGACTCCGCGCTGCTTGCGGCCAAGCTGGTGAAGCGCGGCACGCTCAAGGTCTACAAGGGCCTGCCGCACGGCATGTGCACCACCCATCCGGAGATCATCAATCCGGATCTGCTGGCCTTCATCCAGGGCTGACGGCTTGCATATCGGACGGGCAGCGCGGGCTCGTGCTGTCCGTCCGTCGCTTAAGCATGACCGGCGACGGCAGACACGCTCGAGCGTGATCCGCTTGCGCTGCCGACGAGATTTGCTTGATGAATGGTCGGAGTGGAGAGATTCGAACTCCCGACCCTCTGGTCCCAAACCAGATGCGCTACCAGGCTGCGCTACACTCCGAACGGTCTGTTGCCTAGTGATTTCAGCCCGCCAAAGCAAGCGTAAAAAGCCATCGGCCTTGCTGCCGGCGGCATTGCGCAGTAATGACGGGCTAGTGCATGGCCAGAGAACAGTAATGTGGTCTCGGGGTCGTGTGCTTGCAACCAGCAATGAGGTGGTCATGTCAGCCCGCATTTTCAGCCCAGCCAAAACCGCGATGCAGTCCGGCAAGGCCAAGACCGGCTATTGGGTGCTGGAATTCGATCCGGAGCAGCGCAAGAAGATCGATCCGCTGATGGGCTACACCACGTCCGGCGACATGCGAAGCCAGATCAGGCTGACTTTCGACACAAGAGAAGAGGCGGTCGCCTATGCCGAGAAGGAAGGGCTCGCTTTTCGCGTCGAGGAGCCGAAGGAAATCAAGCGCCGCCAGATTTCCTATGCGGAGAATTTCCGCTATGACCGCAGGACGCCCTGGACGCATTGATCCTATGCCGGCCCTGCCGGCGCCCAACAAATCAGCCGGTCATGCGGCCGGCCAGCGGTCCCGTAGCTCAGCTGGATAGAGCACCGGCCTTCTAAGCCGATGGTCACAGGTTCGAATCCTGTCGGGATCGCCAATATCTTCAGGTCCATTCCGGACAGGTTCACTCGTCAGTCGCACAGGATTTTCCAACACATGACAGCGATGGGCGCGGCGGCATTGCTGATCCTGGTCCTGACCTATGCCGGCGTCGCAATCGGCAGGATACCCGGACTGCGCCTCGACCGGGCAGGCATCGCGCTGCTCGGCGGTGCGGCGATGATCGCCATCGGCGCGCTCGACATGGAAGACGCCTACCGCGCCATCAGCTTCGACACCATCACGCTTCTGCTCGGCATGATGATCGTCGTGGCGCATCTGAAAGTGTCGGGCGCCTTTCGCGCGCTCGGTGGGTTCGCCATCGAGCACGCCCATGCGCCATTCATGCTGCTGGTGATGGTGACGCTGTTGACCGGCGTCCTCTCGGCGTTCCTGGTCAACGACGCCATCTGCCTGGTCATGGCGCCGATCGTCGTCCATGTCACCCGCGTCATCAACCGCAATCCGGTTCCCTATTTGATCGCCACCGCCACGGCGTCCAATTGCGGCAGCGTCGCCACCATCACCGGCAATCCGCAGAATATGGTCATCGGCGCGCTGTCGGGGATTTCCTACCCGGCCTTTTCGGCGGCGCTGGCGCCGGTCGCGGCGTTCGGCCTCGTCGCCGTCATCGTCATCATCCGCATCGTCTACCGCGCCGAATTTTCGCGCAAGGCCGAGCTCAGCCCCGAAGTCTATCGCGGCCGCATGCTGCCGGGGCAGGTGGTGAAGGCGGTGGTCGTCTGTGTCGGTTTGGCGATCGCCTTCTTCGCCGGCGTTCCAGTCGCCAAGGCAGCGCTGATCGGCGGCGCCATTCTTCTTTTGACCCGCGCCATCAAACCTGAGCGCATCTATCGCGAGATCGATGGCCCGCTGCTGTTCATGTTCGCCGGGCTGTTCATCGTCGTCGCCGGGGCGGAGAAGACGCTGCTGACGCCCGATATCGTCGCCTCGGCAAAGGACCTCGGGCTGAATGATGTCTGGCGGCTGTCCGGCTTCACCGCAGTGCTATCCAACATCATGAGCAATGTCCCGGCCGTGCTGGCGCTGAAGCCGTTCGTGCCCGGACTGGAAAACCCCGAGCGGGCCTGGCTAGTCGTCGCCATGAGCTCGACGCTGGCCGGCAATTTCACGCTGCTCGGCTCGGTCGCCAATCTGATCGTTGCCGAGCACGCGCGGGTCTCCGGCAAACCGCTGGGCTTCATCGCCTTCTTCAAGGTCGGCCTGCCGTTGACCCTGGTCACGCTTCTTGTAGGGACGGCATGGCTGGCGGCCTAAAAGCGCGTCGCATTAGACCGGCCTGATGCGGCGCGCTTCAGGCTCTTTTTTATGCATGTCGTTATCGCAAAACCGCTGCACTTTTGCGCGACATGCATCAGCCAGTCAGGGCGA
This sequence comes from Mesorhizobium sp. M0768, assembly GCF_040320195.1. Lineage (NCBI taxonomy): Bacteria > Pseudomonadati > Pseudomonadota > Alphaproteobacteria > Hyphomicrobiales > Phyllobacteriaceae > Mesorhizobium > Mesorhizobium sp. M0768. Next base: position 138,698 of record NZ_JAMYPD010000012.1, read on the forward strand.
TGTCACTGTCAGATGGCCTTTCATGTTGGGATGGAAGCGGCAGAAATAATCGACCGATTCCGCCTTCTTCACCGTCAGGCTCGCCGCCTTCTTCGGCGGGATCATCACTTCCCAGGCGCCGTTGACGGTTGCCGTGTGGGCGAACACGTCCTTGTTCACCCACCTGATCGTGTCGCCGACCTTCGCCTCGATCTTTGCCGGCGAAAACACAAGCTTCTCGATCGTCACCTCGATGGTGTCGGCCTTGGCCAGCTGGGCACCCATGGCCAATGCCAGCGCAACCCACAGATGCCGCCCCGACGCCATTGGCTCGATCCTCACTTCAGCATGCCGGCGACGTGTTCGGCGTGCTGTTCGTGGCCCTGGAATATTTTCAGACCGGTTTCCAGCAGGCTCTTCAGCTCGGCATTGCTGGCCGACGGGATCAGCAGAGTTTCGAGCGCGCCATTGACCTGCTTGTGGTAGGCCACCTCGTTGGCGACATAGGCCTTGTCGAACGCCGCGCCCTTGAGCTTGGCAAGCTTGGCTCGTTCCTCGGCCGCCGCCTTGGTCAGCGCCTTGCTGGTCGGATTGTCCTCAGGCGTGACCTTGAGCTTCTTGACCAGGTCGAGAGCCTGTTTGTTGACCGCCTCGTGATCTCGCACCATGTCCTTGGCGAAATCCACGACCTCCTTGTTCTTCGATTTCTTCAGCGCCTGCTTGGCCGCCTCGACGTCAAGCACGCCTGCTGTGTAGGCGATATGTGCGATCTGTGGATCGGTCGGTTTGTCGGCAGCTTGCGACAAGGGCGCTGCGCTAAGCAGGAAAAATGCGGCCAGTGCCGTGGTCGATCGAATAACCATGATGCTCTCCTTCGCCCCGACGCGGAACTGCATCGGGCTTCGTTTTCAGTGACGCTCATTGGATGCAGGTCGCCGCCAAACGTTCCCGCGAAAATCGGCGCGACCTATCCGGAAAGACCAAGCCGCTGCATCACGGCATTGGTCAGCCGTTCGCAGCGCCGGCCCGCGAAGGGAAAGGCGTCGAGCAGCACCGGGCCGATCTGGTCGTCCAGCGCCTTGCGCACCAGCGCGCGGGCGCGGTGCAGCCGGGTCTTGATGGTTTCTGGTCGCACGCCAAGCAGTTCGGCGGTTTCTTCGATGCTCAATCCCTCGATGACGCGCGCCACGAACACCATCCGGTAGGCATCGGGAAGACTGTCGGTTGCCCGTTCGACAAGCTCAAGGATCTGCCGTTGCGCCATCGTCCGCTCCGGATCGTCGCTCGGGTTGAGGGGAAACCGGATGATTTCGGCTTGCGGGTTTTCAGGCATCGCTACCATTCGCCGCCTTTTGCGCAAACGGCCGAGCGCTTCGTTGATGACGATACGCGATAGCCACGTGGCGAGCGAGGCATCGCCGCGAAAGGACTCGAGATGGGCAAAGGCACTGACATAGGCCTCCTGGACGATGTCCTCGGCCTCGCTGTCGTTACGCACGACGCCTCGGGCGATGCGGTAGAGCCTTTGGTTGTGCGTCTTGATGATGGTGCGGAATGCATCGCTATCACGTGCCAGCGCGCGGCCGACAAGCTGCATGTCGCCGGAAGCGGCGGGCGTTGCCGTCAACGCAGCAGGCATGGCCGATCTCCTGATAGGCTTCTCATCGGACATTGGATGAATCGGCCGACAAAAGGTTCCCGACCGATCCGCCGGCCGGCCTCGATCCGTTTCAAGCGCCGGCAGAGGCTATTCTAACGCCTCCACCACACCGGCGTCTCTATTTTGTAGACGCCGTGTCATCGGCTGATCGGTCGCCATGACATCACTCAGGATCGCAATTTTTCCAAGCTGTTACGCCGATTTCCTGACTCAGCCTGGAAAGGTGCTTGGCTCAGGCCTGTGCGGCCGCCGCCAGCCCGCGCGCCAGGTCGGCCTTCAAATCCTCGACATCCTCGAGCCCGATCTGCAAGCGCACCAGCGGCCCGTCATACGGGCCCTTGGCGATTGTGCGGTCGCCAAGGAATACCGGCACGGCAAGGCTCTCATAGCCGCCCCAGGAATAGCCGAGGCCGAAAAACTTCAACGCGTCGAGGAAGGCGTGCTGCTGCTTCTGTCCGCCGCCCGCGAGAACGATCGAGAAGATGCCGCTCGATCCGCAAAAATCGCGCTTCCACATGGCGTGGTCGGGATGACTGGGCAGCGCCGGATGCAGCACCTGCGCTACGCCCGGCTGACCCTCGAGCCAGCCGGCGAGGGCAAGCGCGCTCTTTTGATGGTGCTCCAGCCGCACGCCCATGGTGCGCAGGCCGCGCAGCACCTGGTAGACGTCGTCCGGCCCCGCGCAGCAGCCCATCGTGTTGAACGTCTCGCAAAGCTGCTTCCAGCAGTCCGCATTGGCCGACACGGTGCCGAGCAGCACGTCGGAATGGCCGGCCGGGTATTTCGTCGCCGCGTGGATCGAGATGTCGACGCCATGGTCGAGAGGGCGAAAGTAGAGCGGCGTCGCCCAGGTGTTGTCCATCATGACGATGGCGCCGGCGGCGTGTGCTGCCTTGGCGATGGCCGGTATGTCCTGCACCTCGAAGGTGTTGGAGGCCGGCGATTCGGTGAGTACCACCTTGGTGTTGGGCCTGAGCAGCGCCGCAATGCCGGCGCCGATGCGGGGCTCGTAATATTCGACCTCGATGCCCAGCCGCTTCAGCATCGTGTCGGCGAAATTGCGGGTCGGATGATAGACGGAATCGACGATCAGCAGATGATCGCCGGCCGACAGGAAGGCGAGCAGCGGCAGCACCACGGCCGCCAGGCCGGACGGCACCGCGACCGTGCCGGCGGAGCCTTCCAGCGCATCGATGGCGCTGGTCAGCGCATCGGTGGTCGGGGTGCCGCGCGTGCCGTAGGTGTATTTCTGGCTGCGCGCCGCCATTGTCGCGGCATTGGGATAGAGCACGGTCGAGGCATGCACGACCGGCGGATTGACGAAGCCGAAATAGTCATGCGGGTTGTTGCCGGAATGGGCGAGCCGCGTGTTGACGCCCATCTCGCTGTCGTCTTTTGCCATTGCTTTTCGTCCCATGGGTTGGTCGTTAGCCATAGTGCGGCGGCATTGGCCGCGCAACCGCACCGCACTCGCCAGGCCAAGGTCTTGAATATGCCAATTCAGCAACGAGCCGTGGGCCTGCGGGAAGGCTGCCAAGTGCGCTTGGCAACTCACGGTCGGACTTTGCCGGCTTTATTGGCGCGCTGGCCGATTTGCGAGCGCGTTTGTCTGCAATTTCAGGCATTTCAGGCGGTTGGTTTTCAAAGTCTTTCGGATTTGGTCATTTCCCTTGACCTCACAGGAATAATCGCCTTCGATGTTGTTCGTGAATGGGAGGCAGCGCGTCGGTTACGATGCGGGATTCCGGTAATGGGCCGGGATACATAGCTGCGTTCACACGGGAAAAAGTCAGGTTCGCCTGGAAAAAACAGAAAAGGGTCTGTGGGTCATGAAACACATTGCAATCGGCGTTTTGGGCGCCGCCGCGTTTGGATTCGCGGCTTCGGCGGCTTCGGCGGCCACGCTCGACGATGTCAAAGCGAAGGGCTTCATCCAATGCGGCGTCTCGACCGGTCTGGCCGGCTTCTCGGCGCCGGACGACAAGGGTGAGTGGCAAGGCATCGACGCGGACTTCTGTCGCGCTGTGGCAGCCGCCGTGTTCGGCGATGGCACCAAGGTGAAGTTTACGCCGCTCAGCGCCAAGGAGCGGTTTACCGCTCTGCAGTCGGGCGAGATCGACATCCTGTCGCGCAATACCACCTGGACCATCAATCGCGACACCGCACTCGGCCTGAACTTCATCGGCACGACTTATTACGACGGCCAGGGCTTCATGATCAACGCCAAGAAGCTACCGGGCGTGAACTCGGCGCTGCAGCTTTCGGGCGCGGCGGTCTGCGTGCAGAGCGGCACCACGACCGAGCTCAACCTTGCCGACTATTTCAAGTCGAACAAGATGGAGTACAATCCTGTCGTCTTCGAAAAGCTGGAAGAGGTTAACGCCGCCTATGACGCCGGCCGCTGCGACGTATACACCACCGACCAGTCGGGCCTCTATGGCATCCGCCTGACGCTCGGTGCGCCGGCCGACCACGTCGTGTTGCCCGAGATCATCTCCAAGGAACCGCTTGGGCCGGCCGTACGCCAGGGCGACGACCAATGGTACCACATCGTCAAGTGGACCTATTTCGCGTTGCTCGACGCCGAGGAACTCGGCATCACCAAGGCCAATGTCGACGAGATGAAGAACTCGGACAGTCCCGAGATCAAGCGCGTGCTCGGCCAGGAAGCCGACACCAAGATCGGCACCGATCTCGGCGTCTCTAACGACTGGGTCGTCAACATCGTCAAGGCCGTCGGCAATTACGGCGAGATGTTCGAGCGTAATGTCGGCTCGGGCAGCCCGCTGAAGATCGCGCGCGGCATCAACGCGCTGTGGACCAAGGGTGGCCTGCAGTACGCTCCGCCGATCCGCTGATCGAAAATGGATCCGGAAGGCAGATCGTCTGCCTTCCGGTCTCTCTTTCCAGGGGACTGTCGAATGGCATCGCAGGAAGTTCTTCGCGAGGAGCCAAGCCGCGGTTCCTTCATCAATGATCCTCGTGTCCGCGGAATATTCTTTCAAGCGCTGGTCCTCGTCCTGCTGGTAGCGGGGGTCTGGTGGGTTACCCACAACGTCATCGTCAATCTGACGCGCTTGCACATCGCTTCCGGCTTTGGCTTCCTCAGGGGCCGCGCCGGCTTCGACATCAGCGAAAGCGCGATCGCATATTCGTCGGATTCGACCTATTTCCGAGCCATCCTGGTTGGCTTCATCAACACCGTGATCGTTGCCGTCGTCGGCATCATCACCGCCACCATTATCGGTTTCATCGTCGGCATCGGCCGGCTTTCGCGCAACTGGCTGATCAGGAAGATCTGCACGGTCTATGTCGAGGTCTTCCGCAACATCCCGCCGCTGCTGGTCATCTTCTTCTGGTATTCCGGCGTCCTCGCCGTGCTGCCGCCGCCGCGCGAGAGCATCAATTTGCCGTTCGGCTCCTTTCTCAACCAGCGCGGCTTCTATTTTCCGCGCGCTGTCTGGGGCGAGGGCTCCTGGCTGATCCTGGTCGCCCTGCTCCTCGCCCTTGCCATGGCCTGGTTCGTCGCCCGCAAGGCGCGGCAGCGGCAGATGGCGACGGGCCAGCCGTTCCCGGTGCTCTGGACATCCATAGCGTTGATCGTCGGCCTGCCGCTGCTGGCCTACGCGCTGAGCGGCTTTCCTCTGACCTTCGAATTCCCGAAACAATCGACTTTCAACCTGGTCGGTGGCTTTCAGGTAAGACCGGAGTTCCTGTCACTCTATCTGGCGTTGTCCTGCTATACGGCCGCCTTCATCGCCGAGATCGTGCGCGCCGGCATCAGGGGCGTCAGCACGGGCCAGACCGAGGCGGCCGCGGCACTCGGGCTGCGCTCGGGATCGATCCTCAGGCTTGTCGTCGTGCCGCAGGCGATGCGCATCGTTATTCCGCCGCTGACCAGCCAGTATCTGAACTTGACCAAGAACTCTTCACTCGCCATCGCCATCGGCTATCCGGACCTGACGGCGACTGCCGGCACTGTCTTGAACCAGACCGGGCAGGCGGTTGAAGGCGTGGTGATCATGATGGCTGTCTATCTCGCGCTCAGCCTGATCACGTCGGCGATCATGAACGTCGTCAATGCCAGGATGGCGCTGGTGGAGAGGTAAGGCCATGCAGGAACACGACATGTCCTGGGTGCGGACGGAGATGGCGCTGGCCCAACCGGCGCCGTCGAGCGAGCGTGGCCTCACCGCCTGGATCCGCAAGAACCTGATTGCCACCACGGGCGACACCATTCTCACCATCGTTGGCATCGCGCTGGTCGCTGTGATCCTGCCCCAAATCATCAATTGGGCCTTCATCAACGCCCAGTGGACCGGACCGGACCGCTCGGTCTGCGCCACCGTGGCGCAAGGCGGCATCCAGCCGGATGGCTGGACCGGTGCTTGCTGGGCATTCGTCAACGCCAAGTTCGGCCAGTTCATGTTCGGCACCTATCCTATCGAGGAGCGTTGGCGGCCGATCGTGGTGGCCATCCTGTTCGTGGCACTGCTGGTGCCGTTGCTCATTCCGCGCGTACCGCGCAAGGGGCTGAATGCCATTCTTCTCTTTTTTGTACTGCCGGTCGTCGCCTTCGTTCTGCTGGTCGGCGGCATGTTCGGCCTGCCGCATGTCGAGACGTCGCGTTGGGGTGGACTGCTGGTGACGCTCAGCCTGTCGTTCGTCGGCATTGCCGTGTCGCTGCCGATCGGCATCGTGCTGGCGCTCGGCCGGCGCTCGAACATGCCGATCGTCAAGCTGCTGTGCGTGATCTTCATCGAGACGGTACGCGGCATCCCGCTGATTACGGTGCTGTTCTTTGCCAGCGTGATGCTGCCGCTGTTCCTGCCGGCCGGCGTCAGCTTCGACAAGTTCCTGCGCGCGCTGATCGGCGTGTCGCTGTTTGCCGCCGCCTACATGGCCGAAGTGGTGCGTGGCGGCCTGCAGGCGATCCCCAAAGGCCAGTATGAGGGCGCCGATTCGCTCGGCCTCAGCTACTGGCAGAAGATGGGCCTGGTCGTCATGCCGCAGGCGCTGAAGCTGGTCATTCCCGGCATCGTCAACACCTTTATCGGCATGTTCAAGGACACCAGCCTGGTCATCGTCATCTCGATGTTCGACCTCCTTGGCATCGTCAAGCAGAACTTCTCCGACGCAAATTGGGCGACGCCGCAGACGGCCAGATCCGGCCTGGTGTTCGCTGCCTTCATCTTCTGGCTGTTCTGCTTCGGCATGTCGCGCTATTCAATGTACACGGAACGCCGTCTCGACACCGGCCACAAACGCTAAAAAGGGACCTTGTCATGGCCATAGAAAACGCCGTCAGCGCGGAAGAGATCAAGGTCAATGCCGCCAAGATGCACATTTCCACCACCGATGTCGCCATCGACATCATCGCCATGCACAAATGGTACGGCGAGTTCCATGTGCTGAAGGACATCAATCTAAAGGTGATGCGCGGCGAGCGGATCGTCATCTGCGGCCCGTCGGGCTCCGGCAAATCGACGATGATCCGCTGCATCAACCGGCTGGAGGAACACCAGAAGGGCAAGATCATAGTCGACGGCAAGGAACTGACCAACGATCTGAAGAAGATCGACGAGGTGCGCCGCGAGGTCGGCATGGTGTTCCAGCACTTCAACCTGTTCCCGCATCTGACCATTCTGGAGAATTGCACGCTGGCACCGATCTGGGTTCGCAAGATGCCGCGGAAACAGGCCGAGGAAATCGCCATGCATTTCCTCAAGCGCGTCAAGATCCCGGAACAGGCCAACAAATATCCCGGCCAGCTTTCCGGCGGCCAGCAGCAGCGCGTGGCGATCGCCCGCTCGCTGTGCATGAACCCGCGCATCATGCTGTTCGACGAGCCGACCTCGGCTCTCGATCCGGAAATGATCAAGGAAGTGCTGGAGACGATGGTCGGGCTGGCCGAGGAAGGCATGACCATGCTCTGCGTCACCCACGAAATGGGCTTTGCGCGCAAAGTCGCCAACCGGGTGATCTTCATGGACCAAGGCCAGATCGTCGAGCAGAACACGCCGGCCGAGTTCTTCGACCACCCGCGCCATGAGCGCACGAAGCTGTTCCTGTCGCAGATCCTGCACTGATCCTTACTCCGGTTCGGACAAGACCGGCAGATCAAACCTCTCTGTCTTGCTGGCTTCGCGCGTATTCGACGAGCGCTGACCGTGCGCTGCGCGAGAAGATAGCAAGCGTGCTTCAGGCCGTTCGAGTGGTCACGTTGCAACCTGATAACTAAAGCCGGCCCGGATCATAAGCGCGCCGACTGCGTTCATTGCCATTGAGAGTTGTATAACGAGCCGCGTGGGCGCGTGCGGCGGCAGGTCACGGGTTCATCCTGATGCTCATCCAACCGATCGATTATTTCCTCGTCGTCTGGTTCGCGCTGGCGCTGGCTTCGACGCTTTACGTTGGCTTCGACCAATATCGCAACAATCCCGAGCCGGTGGTGATGAAATGGGGCTTCATCCTGGTCACCCTCTATATGGGTCCGCTCGGCTTGCTGCTCTACGTGCTCGCCGACAAGGAGCCCCGGCCGGGCGAGCATGAACTCTTCACCCGGCCGCTCTGGAAGCAGGGCGTCGGCTCCACCATCCACTGCGTCGCCGGCGATGCCACCGGCATCATTCTTGCCGCCGCCGTCACGGCGGCGCTCGGCCTGCCGATGTGGATCGACCTGATCGTCGAATATCTCGCCGGCTTTGCCTTCGGCCTGTTCATCTTCCAGTCGCTGTTCATGAAATCGATGATGGGCGGCACCTATTGGGAGAACGTCCGCAAGAGCTTCCTGCCCGAGTTCATCTCCATGAACTTCATGATGGCCGGCATGGCGCCGGTCATGAGCTTCCTGATGATGGGCCGCGACATGCGCGCGATGGAACCGACGGAGCTGCTGTTCTGGGGCGTGATGTCGATCGGAGTCATCGCCGGTTTTGCGCTTGCCTATCCGGCCAATGTCTGGCTGGTCGCCCGGGGGCTGAAGCATGGGCTGATGACGCAGCGTGCGCAGGCAGCCGGCATCGATGGCCGGGAGCAGCCTGCCACGAGGCAACATGCGCAGATGCAAATGCAGCAGGCCGACTCCAGCGGCCATCGCGGGCAGCACCACGACATGGTTTCCCACAAAGGCAAAGGCGGCGGCCATCACATGGATGCCACGACGCCGCAGGTCGCTGCCCTGGGTGCCGTCTCCCTGCTGGCGCTCGCCATCGGCATGGTCGCGCCGGCGAACTGGCTGAACCTGACGCTGTCGGCACGCGACGTCGGCGGGGTGATCATGCCGCGAGGCATGATCATGGATCGCGACACGCCAGCCGATACAATGCGCGACATGGCGGCTACCGATCCACGCCTCGTGGCCGCCTCTTATGGCCTGACGGCAAGGGGCGACCAGGAACTGCCGTTTCGGATGGAGAACGGCATCAAGGTGTTCGAGCTCAGGCCTTCAGTGGTCCGCTGGCAGATCCTGCCGGACGTCGCGGTCGACGCCTATGCCTATAACGGCCAGATTCCCGGTCCGCGAATTCATATTCGCCAGGGCGATCGGGTCAGGATCAACGTCACCAACGGCCTGCCTGAGGAAACGACGGTGCATTGGCATGGCTTGATCCTGCCGAACCAGATGGATGGGCCGGCCGAGATCACGCAGCCGCCGATCGAGCCCGGGCAATCCTATTCATACGAATTCACCGCGACCCAGCACGGAACCTATTTCTATCACCCCCATGCCAAGCCGGACCGGACCCAGGCGCTCGGCCTCTACGGTGCGCTGATCATCGATCCCGCCAATCCCGCCGACGAGGTCGCGGCCGACCATGATTACGTCATCGAGCTTCAGGAATGGCTGGTGCGGGAAGGGCTGACCTACCCGTCGATGCCGATGGATGGCGGCATGCCGAATTTCTTCACCATCAACGGCAAGGCCTATCCCTCGACCGAGACGATCCCGATGAAGGTCGGCGAGACGCTCAAGGTGCGGTTCATCGGCACCAACAACGGCTTCATCCATCCGATGCATATCCATGGCGGACCGTTCGAGGTCGTTGCCCGCGACGGTGAGACGGTCCCCGCTTCGGGTCGTTTCCTTGCCGACACGATCAACGTCGGGCCGGGTCAGCGCTACGACGTGATCTGGAAGGCGCAGCGTCCGGGCAAATGGCTGATCCATTGCCACATCCCGCATCACACCACGAACAACAATGTCGAGGAGAAGGGCGGCGGCGGACTGATGGTCGTGATCGATGTGACATGACCGGCGTCGCCTAGGCTCGTTCCAGCCGGTGCACCGGCCCGGACGCCATGCAGTGGCTGGGGCCAAATTTTCTCTCAAGCTGAGGTGATCTGCCAGACAGCGACGCCGGCAAGGGCGAGACCGGCGGCGCCCTCGATGGCCCGGGAGATGGTTTCGAACAGGCGTGGCTGGCGCGCGAAAAACTGTACAAGCCGTTCCCGAAACAGGATCGACAACACGGCGACACAGGACAGCGTCAGCGCCACGCCGACCATCATGGTGACGGCAAACAGGGCGCCCGCCGCCGGAACCCCCCTGGAGATTGCGAAAGTCATCGCGAAAAGCGTCAGCGGGCATGGGATCAGGCCTGCCGTGACGCCGACAGCCTCGCCCTCGTGCCTGTGATGATGGCTGTGGCTCAACGCGCGCCAGATCATCCAGACGCCAATGAGGCCGAGCAGCCCGCGACTGATATGCTCCAGAAGCGGAGCGCGGCCGACGCTGCCCAATGCTATTGAGACCAGTGGCAGCGAGAGAGCCGCAATCAGAACGGCAATCGTCACATGCGTGAACGATAGCGTGATAGATACGAGCAGACCACGCGAGACCTTCGCATCCGAACCGGCAAGATAAGTCGCCAGGACGGCCTTGCTGTGCCCCGGCGTCAGCGCATGGGCAGCCCCGAACACGACGCCCATCGGCAGGAAGGCCATGAACGCCAGCCAATTGCCTCCGGCCGCAAGCAGTTGGATCTGTTCGCCGAGCGTCAGATAGATCGTGCGCTGAAATTCGACGAGCGTCTGGAACATCGGACGAGACTAGCAGAAAATCGGCGAGCGTCAGTGCATGTGGCCGTGGTCATGCGTGTGCTCGTGAGGATGGCCGTTCTCTCCACGTTCCGTTGAAAACCGCACATTCGCCTCAGCCAGGGCGGGCATATGCTGGGATAGTTCGTCCTTCAGCGCTGCGGCGATCTTGTTGGCCGCCGACAGCGGCAGGGTTTCGTCCGCGGCAATTGCGATGTCGGCGTGCAATCTATGACCGATCCAGCGCGCCTTGGCATCGACAATGCGCGCGCCCGGAACATGCTCGGCGGCATGTCGGATTTCGTCTATCACACCGGGTTCGATTCCATCCAGCATGCGGGTCAGCACCGAGCGGGCCGATTGCCAGACGATACCGAAGATCGCAATCGTGATCAGCAGGCCGACGATCGGATCGGCCAAGGAAAAGCCAAACCAGACGCCGATGGCTCCGATGACCACGGCAAGGCTGGTAAGTCCATCTGTGCGGGCGTGGTAGCCGTCGGCAATCAGTGCCGCGCTGTTGATTTCGCGGCCGACGCGGATACGGAACACGGCAACCGCCTCGTTGCCGAGGAAGCCGACAATGCCCGCCGCAGTCAGCCAGCCCAGGTGTGTCACCGCTTGTGGATTGATCAGCCTGTCGATGGCTTGGTAGGCAGCGACTACAGCGCTGAACAGGATGATGAGCACGATGATGATGCCGGCCAGATCCTCGACCCGGCCCAAGCCATACGTGAAGATCCGCGACGGCTTGCGCCGCGCCAGAACGAACGCAATCCAGAGCGGGATCGCCGTGGTCGCGTCGCCGATGTTATGGATCGTGTCGGCCAGCAATGCCACGCTCCCCGACAACGCAACCACGACCATCTGCAATGCCGCGGTGATGGCCAGGATCACGAACGACCATTTGATTGCCCAGATGCCCCGGTCGGTGGTGGCAATTGTCGCGTCGATGACGCCATGGCTGTGACCGTGCGGACCGTGATCGCCGTGATGATGTGCGGCGTGCGAGCCGAACCCGAGCCAGTCCAGAATGCGGGCTACGATGGCATTCATAGATATTTCGCCAGCTGCTTGAGTTCCGCCAGCGAGTTGCCGCCGGTTTCGACGCTGTCGGTCAGGCAATGCTCGATGTGATCGTTGATCAGCTCGCGCTTGGCGCTGCTGATGGCCCTTTCGACGGCATGAAGCTGCTGCGCCAAGTCAACGCAAGGGCGATGCGCCTCGATCATCGCCAGCACCGCCGCAAGGTGGCCTTGCGCGCGCTTCAGGCGCTTTATGATGGAAGGATGCGAGGCGTGGAGGTGATCTGACATGCCTCAGCGTATCCTCCCGGGGAGGATACGCGTCAAGCTCTAAGTCAGCTGTGCAACTTTCGGAGGGGCTTCACCTTGAGCATTGCTTGTTCTATGCCTTTCCCATGAAGAAGCTTGCCCGTTTTCTTGGCCTGCTGGTCGTTGCAGCAGTCCTTGCGGTGGCATTGGGCACACTGCTGCCGCGCCCGCTCTGGCCGGCGGCAGTTGCCGATCCGATCGGCTCAAGCCACCGCATCCTGGTGCTGAAAAATCCGATCCACACCGACATCGCCATCCCGGTCGACGACGATGTGCGCCGGCGCTTCCATTTCCTGGTCGATGCCGGCATTCCAGCAGACGTGGCGGAGGTCCGCTACATCGTCTTCGGCTGGGGCGGCCGCGCCTTCTATCTCGAGACGCCGACCTGGTCGGAACTGAAGGCAGTGCCGGTGATGAAGGCGCTGACCGTCGATGCCTCGGTGATGCATGTCGACATTTCAGGCGAAATCGCCGAGCCGCATCCCGACGTCGCCGGCTTCGACATCGGCGAGGAGCGGTTTACGGCGCTGCTCGATTACATTGCGGGAAGCTTCCGGCAGGGACCGAGCGGGGCCATGCCGATCGAGAATGCGGCGTATTCCCGTTTCGATCGTTTCTTCGAAGGCAATGGCCGTTTCAACGCGCTGGTCGGCTGCAACACCTGGGCGGCGGCGGCACTGCGCACCGCCGGGCTGCGCACCGGCTGGTGGAACCCGCTGCCGGCATCGCTCGGCCTGTCGATGCGGCTTTACAATTGACCGGGCGACTTAGGACCGCCGAACGTCCTACGCCCGCCAGCCGTAGAGCCAGTCGAGATCGGCGGCGAGTTTTTCGGGCGAGCGCATCGCCAGGAACAGGTTGCGGGCCATCGCCACCGGCCCGGCCGCATGCCAGGCGAGGCGATTGACGGCGCCGCGGCGGGCGACCTGGGCGACGCGCGGCCGCCGCGCCTGTTCCCAGGCGACAAGCGCGCTGCTGAGATCGGCGGGCGAGGTGGCAACGAAACCGGCAAGGGTTACCGCGTCTTCGATCGCCATCGCCGCGCCCTGTGCGGCAAACGGCGTCATCGCGTGCGCCGCGTCGCCGGTCAGCGCGATGCCTTCCGGCGTCGTCCACCGCCGCTGCTCGACTATGTGGATCGGCCATGCCGTCCACGGCGCGGCCTCGTTCGCCAGGCGGACCAGCGCCGGCGCGGCGCTACGCATGGCGCTGGCGAGGATGGCGGGGTCGGCATGCCCTGACCAGCCCTCGGCGATGCGCTTGCCCTTGGTGAAGGCCGCGAGGTTGAAGACAGTGCCACGGCTGACCGGATAGGCGACCATATGGAAGCCTGGATGGAGGAATGCGGTAACGCAATCGGGCGCACCGATCGCCCTGAAGGCTTGTCCGGCAAGGCTGTCCGCGGCCACCGTGGCGCGCCAGGCAAGCTCGCCCGAGAATCGGCTTCTGCCGAATTCGGCCGCCTTGCGGGCAAGTTTTTCTCGCACCGACGACCAGACGCCATCGGCTCCGACCAGCAACGATGCTTCGGTTTCGATGGTCGTGCCGGCAATCTCGATTGTTGCGGTGATGCCATTCGGTCCGGTTGCGACGCCGCCGACGCGGGCACCGGTGACAAGCTCGACCTCGGGCCGCTCGGCTATCCGCTGCATCAGCGCTGACTGCAGATCCGCGCGGTGGGCAACGAGATAGGGCGCTCCCCAGCGCGTTTCGGCCGCCTGGCCAAGCGGTACGCGCGCCAGCTTGCGCAGCGTGGCGGCATCCTTGAGCACGACCGCCTCCGGGCGCACCGACGTCGGCAGCAGCCGATCGAGTACGCCGAGCTGCCGTAGGATGCGCGTCGCGTTGGGCGAAAGCTGGATACCGGCGCCGGCAGCCTCGAGGTGCTGCGCCTGTTCGAACAGTTTTACCCGATAGCCGCGCTCGGCGAAGGCCAGTGCCGCGGTCAGCCCGGCGACGCCCGCCCCGGCGATTACCACCTGCCGGGACTGCGTTTCCTGCATCAGGCTTGTCGCGGAAGAATCAGGCGGCCTGGTCGATATAGAGGCAGCCCGGCGGGTGCGTTTCCAATGCCTTCAGTTTCGGCGAATAGCGATAGAGCGTCGAGCAATAGGGGCAGACCTTTTCATTGTCGTCGCCCATGTCGAGAAATACATGCGGATGGTCGAAAGGCGGATTGGCGCCGGTGCACATGAATTCCTTGACGCCGATGTCGATTGCCGGGTAGCCCGCATCGTTCTGGAAATGGGGAATGGAACCGCCTGCCATCGTCGTCTCCTGATCTCGTCGATTGCATCTGGATCATAACCCGTCTCTTTGCAAGATCGATGAAATGAAACTGTCGCAAAAGCCTGTCAGAGGATAAGTTAAGCCGGTTACGGCTGTGCTCGTCGAACGGTGTGGGAAGAGCGGAAACCATGAACGAACTGAAGCCGGTGCAGAACGAATTCATCACCGTCGAGGCGGCGAGCCGCGAAGGCGGCAATCCCGACCGCTTCGTCAACCGCGAGTTTTCCTGGCTGCAATTCAACCGGCGCGTGCTCGAAGAGTCGCTGAACGCCAACCATCCGCTGCTCGAGCGTGTTCGCTTCCTGTCGATATCGGCCGCCAACCTCGACGAGTTCTTCATGGTCCGCGTCGCCGGTCTTGCCGGCCAGGTGCGCGAAGGCATCGTGCTGAAGAGCCCGGATGGGCGCACTCCCGAGCAGCAGCTCGAACAATTGCTGCGCGAGGTCGAGCGCCTGCAGGAGGACCAGCAGAACAGCCTTTCGGCGCTGATGCTGCTGCTCGACAAACAAGGCATCGAAAGCATCACCCGCGATGCGCTGACCAAGGACGAGAAGACCTGGCTCGAGGACCATTTCCAGGAGCAGGTATTTCCGGTCCTGACGCCGCTGTCGATCGACCCGGCGCATCCGTTTCCGTTCATTCCCAATCTCGGTTTCTCGATGGCGCTGCAATTGCGCCATCGCAAGAACGGCGAGGAAATGAGCGCGCTTCTGCGCCTGCCGGTGGCGCTGAGGCGCTTCATCCGTTTGCCGGATCGCAAGCATCATGTCCGCTTCATTCCACTCGAAGAGGCGGTCAGTCTCTATATCGGCAAGCTGTTCCCCGGCTATGAGGTCAAGGGCTCCGGCACATTCCGCATCATCCGCGACAGCGATATCGAGGTCGAGGAAGAATCAGAGGATCTGGTGCGGCTGTTCGAGACGGCGCTGAAGCGGCGACGCCGCGGCTCGGTCATCCGGATCGAGTTCGACCGGCTGATGCCGCCCGAATTGCGTGACTTCGTCGCCGGCGAGCTTGGCGTTTCGGCAAGCCGGATCAGCGTGCTCACCGGTCCGCTGGCGCTCAGCCAGATCTCGGAGATCGTCGCCGTCGCCCGCGACGATCTGAAGTTCACGCCCTACAATCCGCGCTTCCCCGAGCGCATCCGCGAGCATGGCGGCGATTGTTTTGCCGCGATCCGCGAGAAGGACATCATCGTCCACCACCCCTACGAATCCTTCGACGTCGTGGTGCAGTTCCTGCGCCAGGCAATGGCCGATCCGGAAGTGGTGGCGATCAAGCAGACGCTCTATCGCACCTCCAACGACAGCCCGATCGTACGCGCTTTGGTCGACGCCGCCGAGGCCGGCAAGTCGGTGACCGCGCTAGTCGAGCTCAAGGCGCGTTTCGACGAGGAAGCCAACATCCGCTGGGCGCGCGACCTCGAGCGCGCCGGCGTTCAGGTCGTCTTCGGCTTTCTCGAACTGAAGACCCACGCAAAGATGTCGCTGGTGGTGCGCCGCGAGGATGGCAGGCTGCGCAATTACGTGCATCTGGGCACCGGCAACTACCACCCGGTCACGGCACGCATCTACACCGACCTGTCCTTCTTCACCACCGATCCGACGATCGCGCGCGATGTCGCCCAGCTGTTCAACTTCATCACCGGCTATGCCGAGCCGGCCGAGCAGATGCGGCTGGCCATCTCGCCGTTTACGCTGCGCGACCGCATCCTCCAGCACATTTCGGATGAGATCAGCCACGCGCTGGAGGGCAGGCCGGCCCGCATCTGGATGAAGATGAACGCCTTGGTCGACCCGATCGTCATCGATGCGCTCTACGATGCCAGCCGCGCCGGCGTCGAGATCGATCTCGTCGTGCGCGGCATCTGCTGCCTGAGACCGCAGGTGCCCGGCCTATCGGAGAACATTAGGGTGAAGTCGATCGTCGGCCGTTTCCTCGAGCACAGCCGCATCTATTGCTTCGGCAACGGCCACGGCCTGCCCTCGGACGGGGCGATCGTCTATATCTCCTCGGCCGATCTGATGCCGCGCAATCTCGACCGCCGCGTCGAGACCATGGTGCCGATCACCAATCCAACTGTGCATGAGCAGGTGCTCGGCCAGATCATGCTCGGCAACATCATGGACAACCAGCAAAGTTTCGACGTATTGGCTGACGGAACCTCCCGGCGCGTTGTGCTGGAGGAGGGCGAGGAACCGTTCAACGCGCAGGAATATTTCATGACCAATCCGAGCCTGTCCGGACGGGGCGATGCGTTGAAGTCGCATGCGCCCAAGCGCATCGCGCAGTTCAAGCGCCGCAAGAAACAGAACGCAGCGACGGGCTGATGATTTCAGCGTCCCAGGGCCGGCTTCAGGACCGCCGACCGCTGTCCATCATCGATATCGGATCGAACTCGATCCGTCTTGTCATCTATGAAGGACTGGCGCGCTCGCCGACCTTGCTGTTCAACGAAAAGATGCTGGCCGGCCTCGGCCGCGGCATCGTTTCGACCGGAAAGCTCGATCCCGAGGCGGTGACGCGCTCGATGGAAGAGTTCCGCCGCTTCCGCGCGCTCTCCGACCAGGCCGGCGCCGAGCGCATATATGTGCTGGCGACCGCCGCCGCTCGCGAGGCCGTCAACGGCCCCGACTTCATCCACCGCGCCGAGGATGTGCTCAAGACCGAGATCCAGGTGCTGAGCGGCCGCGAGGAAGCCCATTATTCGGCGCTCGGCGTCATTTCCGGTTTCCATCCGGCCAACGGCATTGCCGGCGACCTTGGCGGCGGCAGCCTCGAGCTGATCGATATTGACGGTGAGACGATCGGTGACGGCATCACGCTGCCGTTGGGCGGCTTGCGCCTGCAGGACATGGCGAAGAACTCGCTGACCCAGGCGGCAAGGATCACGCGCGAGCAACTGGCGCGGGCGAAATTGCTGAAGGGCGGGCAGGGCAGGGCGTTCTACACGGTCGGCGGCACCTGGCGAAACCTCGCCCGGCTGCACATGGAAATGACCAACTACCCGCTCGGCGTCATGCACCATTACGAGATCGGCATCGAAAGCGCCGCGAACTTCCTCCGGCAGGTTGCCAAGGCCGAGATCGACAAGATCAAAGGCATCGAGGGCATCTCCAAGAACCGCCGCTCGCTGCTGCCCTATGGCGCCATCGTGCTGCAGGAGATCATGGCGGCGATGCAGCCGTCGAAGATCATCGTGTCGGCGCTGGGCGTGCGCGAGGGCTTTCTCTATTCGCTGCTCGACAAGGCCGAGCAGAAAGCCGATCCGCTGATCTCGGCGGCGGAAGAGCTTGCCCGCCTGCGCTCGCGCTCGGTCGACCACGCGCATGAGCTTGTCGAGTGGACCGGCAAGGCCTTCTCTGCCTTCGGCATCGACGAAACCAGGGACGAGGCGCGCTACCGCCACGCCGCCTGCCTGCTCGCCGATATCGGCTGGCGTGCCCATCCCGAATATCGCGGCAAGCAATCGCTCAACATCATCGCCCACGCCTCGTTCATCGGCGTCGACCATCCCGGCCGCGCCTTCCTGGCGCTTGTCAGCCTGTTTCGCCACGAGGGCGTGTTCAATGAAGCCGCGCCGGAAATCCGCGGACTGGCGACGCCGCGCTATCTCGAGCGCGCCCGCGTCTTGGCGGCGTTGCTGCGCGTCGTCTATTTGCTGAGCGCGGCAATGCCCGGCGTCATGCCGCGGCTGAAATGGGAAAACCGCGGCAATGGCGTGCTGGCGCTGGTGCTGCCGGCAGCACTGGCCGATCTTTACGGCGAGCGGCCCGCCGGCCGGCTGGCACAACTGGCAAGGGTCACCAATCGCCGGCTGGTGCTGGCGGTCGAGGGCGGGCCTAGCATGTCTGTCAAATAGACGCCCGCGCTGTCGCGTCGCGACCGTTGAGGAAAGAAGGGAAACGCCGTGAAATCCAGGCAGGTTCTTCAGCTGTTGGTTGCGGCGATCTTCGTCCTCTTCGCGGGCGCCGCCAGTGCCCAGACGCTGTACACCCTGTCCGTCGTGGCCAAGGGGACGTTCGATCTGGATCGACATTATCCCAAAGAGCCGGGCGTCAGAACGCCATTCAATTTTCATAGAATGCTTCGCGCACCCAAAAACAGAGAGAAAATAAACTACTTCGTGTTCAAGCCGAGCGCCGACATATTCAAGCTCATGAAATCCCTCTCGAAGAGCGATTTATTCTCACGCCTCGAGCCGTGTTCGAGAGGGGTCGATCGAACTCTTTCCGACAAGGCTCAGACCATCGGCGGGTCGATCAAGCCCATCGTGGGTCGGTCCGATCTGTTACCATACGTGAAGAGACAAGAACTGATTCAATCAGATGGTTATGTGTACGTCGCCATTGACAGCAATCTTCGAAATTACGTCAAGGACCCAAACGATTTTGGATCCGAGTGGGTGGCAATGGCGGTAAAGAAGAAACAGCTCTGTCTGTATGTGGGAGTGGGGGAGATGGGGTTCCGCGGTTTTGCGTCGGTGCCCGTCAATATAAGTCGCCTCGCAAATTTCGTCTTCCTAGACACCAAGTAGACAGGTGCGGGTGGCGCTCAGGCGCGGGCTCCAAGCATTCTGCCGTCGGCCGACCATGCACCCGCGCCAGCCATCGCCAGCGCCAGAAAACCGCCTGATATCGCGATGTCCTTCATCAGCATCTGCGAATGCATGAAGGTCAGCGTCGGATCGCCGCCGCCTTGGCCATAGTGGCCGATGAACGCTGTCGCGACGCAAAAGGCGGCGAGCAGCAGCGCCACGATCGGCGTCTTGAAGCCGACGAGGATGAGCAGCCCGGCGATCAGTTCGAACAGCCCGGTGCCCCAGGCAGCCAGCGTCGGCAGCGGCAGGCCAAGGCCGGCGAAATAGCCGGTCGTGCCGGCAATGTCGGTCAGCGCGTGGAAGCCGGACGGCACGAACAGTGCGGCGAACAGCAGTCGGGAAAGCAAAAGCAGCGCATTGCGGGGCATGGTAACCTCCGTTGTCGGCCGGGTGGCCAAGAGCCCGATCCTAGCAGAATTCCGGTCAGCGGACCGACAGGCACAAACGACAACGAAAAAGGGGCGCGGAAAATTCCGCGCCCCTTTTGTTCAGGAAATGCTGGACTGCTTCAGCCGCGCTTGGCGTCGATCGAATACGCGCCTGGGCCCGAGGAGGCGAGCACGAGGAAGCCGCCGGCAATGCCGAGGTTCTTCATGAAATTGATCATCTGCATCTGATCGGCCCAGCCGGTGTGGGCGACCAGCGCGGTGGCGACGGTGAAAATCGCCATTACCCAGCCGACGATCCGGGTCTGGAAGCCGACGAGGATGGCCAGGCCGCCAAGCAGTTCGATAAGGCCGACGACAATGGCGGTCACCATCGGCAGCGGCAGGCCAAGGCTGCCGAAATAGCCGGCGGTGCCGGCAATCGCCGTCAGCTTGCCGAAACCCGAAAGCAGGAAGATGACCGAAAGCAGGATGCGGCCGAGCAGGATCGTGCCCGAGGCGCCGGCGGCGGTGCCGGAACCGGCAAACGAAGTATTGGCGGACGTGTTGGTGGACATGTGTAACTCTCCAGAAGGATTTGGCCAAACGGCTTGGGATACCCGTCTAGTTAGCGCAGGCCGACTGTTCACCAAAGATGCCAGATTGGTTACGGATTGTTCACCAAGGTAACGTTTTCGCGATCAACATGGGTGTTGAGATCCAGGCATATCAACGCCCTAGCCTGGATGCGTCATGTCCTCCGGCCGCACCAGCCGCTCATAATCGGCTTCGCTGACCAGCCCGGTGGCCAGCGCTTCCTGGCGCAGCGTGGTGCCGTTCTTGTGCGCCGCCTTGGCGATCTTGGCGGCGTTGTCGTAGCCGATCGTCGGCGCAAGCGCCGTCACCAGCATCAGCGAACGGTCGAGTGCTGCCTTGATGTTGTCTTCGCGGGCCTCGATGCCGACGACGCAATTGTCGGTGAACGACACGGAAGCGTCGGCCAGCAGCTGTACCGATTGCAGGAAACAATAGGCCATCAGCGGATTGTATACGTTGAGCTCGAAATGGCCCTGACTGCCGGCGAAGCTGATCGCCGCATTGTTGCCGAACACCTGCACGCAAACCTGCGTCATCGCCTCGCATTGGGTCGGATTGACCTTGCCTGGCATGATCGAGGAGCCCGGTTCGTTTTCCGGCAGCGACAATTCGCCGAGGCCCGAACGCGGGCCGGAGCCGAGCAGGCGGATGTCGTTGGCGATCTTGAACAGCGCCGCCGCGCAGGCATTGATGGCGCCGTGCGAGAAGACCATGGAATCATGCGCGGCCAGCGCCTCGAACTTGTTCGGCGCGGTGACGAAATCGATGCCGGTGATCGCGGCGATGCGCGCCGCCACCTTTTCGGCAAAACCGACCGGCGCATTGAGGCCGGTGCCGACCGCGGTGCCGCCCTGTGCTAGCTCCTGCAGGCCGGGCACGGTCATCTCGGTGCGCTTGACCGACGAGGCGACCTGCGCCGCGTAGCCCGAGAATTCCTGGCCGAGCGTCAGCGGCGTCGCGTCCTGCGTGTGGGTACGGCCGATCTTGACGATGTGGGCGAAAGCCCTGGTCTTGGCCTCGAGTGCCGTATGCAAATGTCTTAGCGCCGGTAGCAGGTCGTGAGTGATGCGCTCGGCGCAGGCGATGTGCATGGCCGTCGGATAGGTGTCGTTCGACGACTGGCTCATGTTGACGTGGTCGTTGGGATGCACCGGCTTCTTCGATCCCATGACGCCGCCCAAAAGCTCGATCGCCCGGTTGGAAATCACCTCATTGGCGTTCATGTTGGACTGGGTGCCTGAGCCGGTCTGCCAGACGACCAGCGGGAAATGCTCGTTCAGCTTGCCGTCGATGACCTCCTGCGAGGCCTCGATAATGGCCTTGCCGATCGCCGGATCGAGCCGCTTCAGCTCCATATTGGCCTCCGCTGCCGCCCGCTTGACGATGCCCAGCGCCCGCACGATCGACGCCGGCTGTTTCTCCCAGCCGATCTTGAAATTGGCAAGCGAACGCTGCGCCTGCGCGCCCCAATAGCGGTCGGCGGCGACCTCGATGGGACCGAACGTGTCGGTTTCGGTTCTGGTCTCTGGCGCGCTCACGAAGTCTCTCCGGTTTGCAATTTGCAAACGGCGTATCGCGTTGCACAAATGCCTTCAAGCGGAGATTGCGGGTGACGGGAATGCAAATCGGTTGAAGGTGCTGGCAATCTCCCCACTTGAGGGGGAGATGTCGCCGAAGGCGACAGAGGGGGGCGGTAGGTCTTGACGCAACTCCCATAGCGGACGGAACAGGCTGGTGTTCCACGCGAGACGACCCCTCTGGCCTGCCGGCCATCTCCCCCTCGAGGGGGGAGATCGCAATCTTACCCCGCCGTGTATCCTCCATCCACGGCGAAGATTCCGCCGCTGGTCCATGCTGCTTCGTCGCTGGCGAGATAGACCGCGATGCCGGCAAGGTCGCTGGTCCGGCCGATGCGGCCGAGCGGATAGCTGCGCTCGACATAGGCCTTGAGCTCGACTTGCGCGGCCTCAGGCAGGTTTTCGATCGACCTGCGCCGCATCGCTGTGTCGACCGTGCCGGGCGCGATCGCGTTGACCCTTATGCCGCGCGGCCCGAGCTCGAAGGCGAGCGACTTGGTCAGCGAATTGAGCGCGCCCTTCGACAGCGAATAGAGGCTGGACGGCCGCTTCGGGATCATCTTGTGCGCGAAATAGGACGAGATGTTGATCACCGAAGCCGCACCCGGCGCGAGATGCGGCAACAGCCGTTGGGTGAGAAAGAATACCGCCGTGACGTTGAGCGCGAATGACTGCTGGAACTGGTCCTCGCTGACGGTCTCGAACGGCACAAGGAACGCTACGCCGGCATTGTTGACGAGGATATCGACAGGTGGGCCGCGCCTGGCATGCTCGACCACGGCATCGATGCCGGCAACGGCCGACAAATCGGCCGACAGCGTGTCGACATTATCCCCGAGCTGCTTGCGGGCGGCGTTGAGTTTTTTGTCGTCGCGGCCGACGATCAGCACGTCCGCGCCTTCGCGCAAGAAAGCCTCGGCGATTGCCAGCCCGATCCCGTCCGAGCCGCCGGTGACCAGTGCCCGTTTGCCGCCTAGTCTCATCCAACACTCCCGCGCATTGCCGTCTTGTCTGATAAGGAGAACAGCGCCGTTGCCAATTGTGGTCAAGCCGCCGGCCTATCCTACAATATGAACTTTCGGCTGATGCGCCTGTCTATTCGGCAGCGGCTGCACCGCGCCGAACAGCCAGCCGCGTAGCGACGAAATCCTTGACCTGATGAATGGCCTGTTCACGCGTGACGCTGCCTGGCTGCAGGCCAAGCCGCAACCACAGCCCGTCGATCAGGGCGGTGACGCCGAAAGCGATCTCGTCAGCATCGCGTGCCGGCGCCAGACCGCGCAGGCCAGATAGCAGGTTGGAGCGCATGCGCGCATGGATCACCTTCTGAATGCGGGCAAGCTTTTCGTCGCGCGGCACCTCCGCGCAAAGCGAAAGCCAAGCGTGGCAGAGGGACGGCTGGAAGAGATGCGGCTCGAAATTGCCTTCGATGATGGCCTCTATCCGCTGCATTGGCGTGCGCGCCTGTCTCAGCCGCTCGACCACCGCATGCCGCAGCACCAGGTTCGATTCGCGCATGGCATGCTCGAACAGCTCCCGCTTGCTGTTGAAATAGTGCAGCACGATGCCCTTCGACGCACCGGCCTGTGCCGCCACTTTTTCTATGGTCGCGCCAGCTATGCCTTCGCGCTGAAGCACGGCAAAGGCGGCTTGCCGCAGCTCCTTGCGGCGTATGTCGCTGAGACGCTTGAGTTTCACGGGCCAGGATCCATATGTGGACGGCGCCCTGCCTGCAACGGTTGTTTTGCGTCGTTTTCGATCGCTTGCGTCCATATGTCCGGCCTTTGAGCACGGTCCTTGCGGCCGC